>CAJPNN010000029.1 GCA_905372035.1 Bacillota bacterium
AAACAAAAAAGGCGGATGAAGATTATGCTCTTAAAGGTATGATTGCAGATGTTGAGAAATATAAGGTTTTAGCAGGAGCTATAGATGTTCACGGAAGCGGTGTGGTTATAAGTGTCAGAAGAACGGATCCGAGTGAACTTTCTGCAAGTGAGACCCCTATAAACTGGGATTTGAATTTTGAAAACCAGGCGCTTTTGAATTTTGTAAACAGACTCAAGGATGCAGGTGCGGAAGCCATATCGATAAATGGCAACAGAATAATAGCAGCATCGGAGATAAGTCTTTCGGGCGAGCATATAAATATAAATTCAAGACCTACAGCTCCGCCTTATATAATAAAGGCGATAGGGAATCCTAAAACGATAGAATCCGCCGTGAGCATAAGGTTCGGAATAGTTGATGTACTGTCCGAGGCGGGATATAAGGTGAAGATCTCTAAAAAGAAAGACCTCGATATACAAAGGTACAGCGGTGTGCTTAAGTATAGATATGCAAAACCGGTTTCAGAGTAGGGGGAACGGGATATGAAGAAATCGCTGATTTTTGTAATATGCCTATTTATAGGTATCGCAACCGTAATTTCCATGAGAAGTGTAGGAGGGCGAATGCTCTATGTTTCAGCTAAATCCATAACGGATTATAAAACGGAAATAAAGGGTGAAAGTGCAGAAGTAAAAAGAATAAAACAACTGGTTAAAAAGACGGAAAAAAAAATTGACGAATATAATTCCAACAAGAGTGAGATTGAGAAAAAAGCAAAGATTTTTGAGGATCTTAAAAAAGAAATAGAGCTTTATAAAATCGCTTCCGGAAAACAGAGCGTGGAAGGTCAGGGAATAATTATAACTATCGATGACGGAAGCAGGGATATAAAACAGGGAGAAGACATAAACAATGTTCTTGTTCACGATGAAGACATTATGGAGCTTATAAACTCTTTGAATTGTTGTAATGCGGAAGCGATTGCCGTAAACGATGAGAGAGTTACGGACAGGAGTGCAATAACCTGCAACGGATATACGATAAGAATAAACGGACAGTTTCATGCGAGACCGTTTGTAATAAAAGCGATAGGTGATCCGATAAGATTTTCTGAAAATTTATTGGCACCTGAGGGATACGGGACAAAACTCAAAGGATATGGAGTCAAGTTCAACCTTAAGGTTTCGGACAAACTGCGTATAGACAAATATGATGAAGAACAACAAGACGTATATTCATCGGTGATTAAGGAGGGTGTAAAATAATGAAGATGATAGTGACCATAGCAGGAGGATTGGGCATAGGCATAGGCATTGGTATCGTCCTTGATTTTCAGTTATCATCAACTATATCTTTCTATATAACGATGGCGCTTCTTGCAGCGGCGGATTCGCTTTTCGGTGCAGGAAGATCATATCTTGAAGGAAAGTATAATTATCTTATCTTCATAACGGGATTCATAGGCAATTCAATGCTTGCAGGACTTTTAGCATATTTGGGAGATATGCTCGGGGTACCGCTTTACTATGCGGCAATTTTGGTTTTCGGAGGCAGACTGTTCGATAACATGGCAAGTATACGCAGAATCCTGGTTGAACAACATATGAAGAAAAAGCATATGAAAAAGATCGAAAGCAAGATAGAAAATTAATTTTTTGAAAATCAATTTAAATAAATATTTTATTAAATATAATTACTTTAAAAGAGTATAATATATATTTTATTTCTTTTACGATTCGTGATTTGAGATTTAAATTGTGAGCAATTTTGCAAAAAAAGTCAACGGACGGTCAACTAATGCAATAAAATAGTGCAAAAATAAAACAAGCGTGTTATAATTGAATAAGAATAATTTATGGAGGTTGCCGATAAATGCTACAATTCGAAAATGACGCTCAAAACGGGGCAAAGATTTTGGTTATCGGCGTTGGCGGCGGTGGCTGCAACGCAGTGAATAGAATGATAGATGCAGGAATGACAGGTGTTGACTTTATAGCCGTAAACACGGACCATCAGGCGCTTGACGGTTCCATGGCGGAAATGAAAGTCCAGATCGGAGAAAAGCTTACAAGAGGGCTCGGTGCCGGCGGAAATCCTCAGATAGGACAGGAAGCAGCGGAAGAGAGCCTTGACGATATAATGAAATACATACAGGGAACGGACATGGTGTTTATAACTGCCGGCATGGGCGGAGGTACGGGAACGGGAGCAGCGCCTGTAATCGCCAAAGCTTTTAAAGAAGCCGATGTTTTGACCATAGGTGTAGTGACAAGACCGTTCACGTTTGAAGGTATAAAAAGAAGCAGCCATGCGGAAACGGGCATAGGATATCTGAAGAAATATGTAGATTCTTTGGTTGTAGTGCCCAATGACAGGCTTCTTCAGATAGCGGAAAAAAATACGAGCATGATAGAATCTTTAAATATGGCGGATGAGATACTTAAGCAGGGAGTGCAGGGTATTTCGGGACTGATAACGGAAGCGGGTCTCATAAATGTCGATTTTGCAGATGTTTCAACTGTCATGAAAAACAGAGGAATCGCACATATGGGTGTTGGTAGAGGAAGAGGCGAGAACAGAGTTGTAGATGCAGTTAAAAATGCTGTGGCAAGTCCGCTTCTTGAAACTACGATCAACGGTGCAAAAGCTGTTTTGCTGCACGTTATGGGTGGATACGACCTGGGAATGCTTGAAGTAAATCAAGCGGCAGATGAGATTCAAAAAGCAGCCGATGAAGATGCAATAATAATATTGGGAACCGCAATAAGGGAAGATATGCAGGACGAGATTGCGATAACGGTCATAGCGACAGGTTTTGATGAAGCCTCAAGGCCTGTGGAAGAATTTAAAAACGATGAGCAGGATCAAGATGCAGATACAGATGACCGGGAGGAAGGTTATACTTCTACTAAAGATTCTGACGGAAGAGAAACAGGTGCAATCAATATCCCTAATTTTCTGAGCAGTACCAAAAAGTTTTAGTTTTACACTAATAGATACGTTTAGCAGCCGGTGGATATTTGCCGGCTGTTCTTATATAGAGGAAACACGATGATAAAAGAGATAAGCTCAATTGACAACCCGCTTATAAAAAAAATTGTCAAGCTTGAACAAAAGAAATATCGAGATAGAGAAAATGCGTTTGTGTGCTCCGGATTCAATGTGATAAATGAAATAATAGAAAAGCATGACATAGAATGTTTGTTTGTAAGAGAAGATTTAAAGCAACATGAAGCAGTGAGAGCTTGTGTAAAAAGGGAAGTTGATGTGGCTGCGGTTTCAGGAGATCTTTTTAAAAAAATATCTGATACCGAAACGGCACAAGGTATTATGGCGATCGTAAAGAAAACATCGATCCCGATCAAAAATATAGAGCGAAGCAGTTATGTGATAATAGAGTGTATTCAAGATCCCGGTAATTTGGGGACCATCATAAGAAGTGCCGATGCGGCGGGAATAAGTCAAGTTGTAATTGTAAAGGGTACTGTGGATATTTACTCACCGAAGGCGGTAAGAGCGTGTGCGGGTTCACTTTTCAGGGTTTCGATAAAGTTTACGGACAATATAACGGAAGCGACTGATTACGTTAAGAAGATGGGAGCATATATTTTTGCTGCAAAACCGGACGTCGGAGAAGCGTACTATAACTGCCCTATTGCAAGGAATGTTGCGATAATAATAGGAAACGAGGGATCAGGAGTTTCGGAGAAAGCGGAGCATGCATCCGACGGCATTATCAATATACCTATGACAGGGAATATAGAATCACTTAATGCGGGAGTTGCCGCCTCGATAATAATGTTTGAGGGAATGAGGCAGGAAGCTGCTTTCATAGAAAACCGGCAAAAAATGAATAAATAAAAACGAATATGGTCTAATATAATAGAAAAACAATACGAGGAGGATATTATGCAAAATCAGTTGAAGTCTATTTTATCGGAAGCAAAGGACAGGCTTGAACAGGCGGCTTCGATGAAGGATACGGAAGAAATAAGAGTAAGCGTTCTCGGAAAGAAGGGAAAGCTTACCGAAATTTTAAGAGGTATGGGAAAACTGGCCCCTGAAGAAAGAAAAGAGATGGGAAGAATTGCAAATGAGGTCAGGGCGGAAATCGAAGGAATGCTCGACAATAAGTTTGCACAGATGAGAGATCTTCAGAAAAAGGTGAAATTTGCAGCAGAAAAAATAGATGTGACTGAGCCGGGCATAGGACCTGAGATAGGGGCGAGACACCCCATCTCCATAACGATAGATGAAATAACAAGGATTTTCGGAAGTATGGGATTCAGCGTGTCGGAAGGACCTGAGATAGAGACGGTTTTCAACAATTTTGATGCATTAAATGCCGGTCCGAATCATCCTGCGAGAGATATGACGGATACTTTTTATATAGATCAGGAATATTTGCTGAGAACACAGACTTCTCCGGTTCAAATAAGGACGCTTAAAGAGCAGGAACCGCCTATAAAAGTAATCGCTCCGGGTAGATGTTTCAGATGTGATACACCCGATGCAACCCATTCACCGATGTTCCATCAAGTTGAGGGACTGGTTGTAGATGAGGGAATAACTATGGCGGACCTTAAGGGAACATTGGACAGCTTTGCAAAGCAGATGTTCGGAAGTAATGCAAAAACAAAATTTCGACCGCATCATTTTCCTTTTACGGAGCCGAGCGCTGAAATGGACGTGAGCTGCTTTAAATGCGAAGGTTCGGGCTGCAGAGTATGTAAGGGAAGCGGATGGATAGAAATTTTGGGATGCGGCATGGTTCATCCTAATGTTCTTAAGGTAGGCGGACTTGATACAGAGAAATATACGGGCTTTGCTTTCGGTATGGGTGTCGAGAGAATAGCGATGCTTAGGTATGGGGTTGATGATATAAGAATGTTTTATGAGAATGACATGCGTTTCATAAAGCAGTTTAAATAGAGTGGGAGGTTATACATTATGTTAGTACCTGAATTATGGCTTAGCGATTATATAGACATTGATGTAAATATCGATGAGTTTTGTGAAAAAATGATTATGTCGGGTTCCAATATAGAAACTGCCGAACCTGTTGCAAAAGGTATAAGCGGTGTTGTTATAGGAAAAGTTTTGAGCATAGAAAAGCATCCCGATGCGGACAGGCTTGTAGTAACAATGATAGATGCGGGTCAGAAAGAGCCGCTACAGATAGTTACGGGGGCGACCAACCTGTTTGCAGGTGCAGTTGTTCCTGTGGCATTACATGGTAGCAAATTGCCGGGAGGAGTTTCCATAAAGAGAGGAAAATTAAGAGGTGTAGTCTCAAACGGAATGCTTTGCTCGCCGGCGGAACTCGGCCTTGATGACAAGGTAATACCGCTCGCACAAAAAGACGGTATATGGATATTGGAAGGATCATATAAGCCGGGAGATGATGCAGTTAAGGTTTTAGGACTTGACAGATTTGTAATCGACTTTGAAATAACACCGAATCGTCCCGACTGTCTTTCTATGATAGGAATGGCGAGAGAAGCCGCTGCAACTTTTAATAAAAATTTCAAATATCCTGAAACTGATTGCAAAAAAGTTGTACACGATAACAGTTTTGAAATCGGTATTGAAATAAAAAAGCCCGATCTTTGCAAAAGATATACAGCGAGGATAATTAAAGATGTAGTAATCAAACAATCGCCGTATTGGATTCAGCAAAGATTGATATCAGCGGGTATGAGACCTATAAATAATATAGTGGACATCACAAATTTTGTTATGCTCGAGTACGGTCAGCCTCTGCATGCATTTGACATAAGGGAAATAAACGGAGATAGGATAATTGTAGACACTGCCGAAAAAGGTGAAAAATTTATAACGCTCGACGGCTCGGAAAGAGAGCTTTCGGGAAGTGAACTTATGATTAAAGATAAAAAAGGGAGCATTGCCGTAGCAGGAGTTATGGGAGGATTGAATTCCGAAGTAAAGGATGATACGAGAGTCGTAGTAATAGAAAGTGCAAATTTTGACAGCGACAGTGTAAGAAATACATCAAAAAAATTGAACCTCAGAACGGAAGCATCGTCGAGATTTGAAAAAGGGATAGATGCAAACCTCACTATGGATGCCTGTGACAGAGTATGTAAACTTATTGAGCTCACGGATTCAGGAGTTGTGATTGACAGAGTGTATGATGAGTATCCGAGAGTGTGTGAAGCTAAGGTTGTAAAGGTAAGAAAAGACAGAATAAACAAGGTCTTGGGAATAGATTTGTCACAAACAGATATGTGTGAAATTTTTAAACGGCTTGAGATGGAGATAGTATCCGAGGGAGACGGATACATGAATATTAAACCGCCGACAGTGAGACAAGATCTTCCGGAAGAAGTGGATTTTATAGAAGAAGTTGCAAGGATATACGGTTATGACAGGCTTCCGGTGACTTTGCCGAGGAGCAATACCGAATTTAAAAAGACAAGAAAACAGCAGCTTAGAGATTTGACAAAGGATACACTTGTCGCAATGGGGGTTTCAGAGGTGCAGACTTATTCTTTCGTTTCACCTAAAAGCATAGAGAATGTAGGAATCCCGAAGGATAGCAACAAAGCAAACGTGATAAGGCTTATAAATCCGCTCGGGGAAGAAAACAGCGTTATGAGGACTTCACTTACACCTAATATGCTCGAAGTTTTAGGCAGAAACTATTCGAGAAACAATTTGAAGGTAAGAGCTTTTGAACTCGGAAATACATTTTTAAGCGTTAAAGGCGGGGGCTCCGATGAATCGGATTCTTTAGTTGTTTCGTGTTATGGTGAAAATGAGAGCTTTTTTACGCTTAAGGGTATAATAGAGGAGCTTTTAGGAATGCTTGGAATATATTCAGCGGAATATATTCCTGACGATAAGACCGCACTTTATCATCCGGGCAGATGTGCGATAATAATGAAGGACGGAAAAGAACTCGGCATGATCGGGGAAGTACATCCGGATGTAGCTGAAATCTACGGTCTTTCTTCGAGAGTTTACAGTTCGGAATTGAATTTTGAACTTATCGTGAAGATTGCGGATACTGAAAAAGGATACACTCCGCTACCTAAATATCCATCTACATCAAGAGACATTGCTCTCATAGTCGATGAGGATGTGACGGTAGGTGAGATTGAAAAAATAATTTTGGAAAACGGCGGAAAAATACTTGAAGACGTAAAATTATTTGATGTATATAGAGGAAAACAGGTTGATGAGGGAAAGAAGAGTGTAGCGTTTGCACTTACATACCGATCGGACGACGGAACGCTTACCGATCAGGAAGTGTCAAAAGTCCACGATTTGATTCTATCACGGCTTGAAGATAAGATTAATGCGGTTTTGAGAAAGATGTAGTAAATTGGAACAGGAGGTATTATATATGGACGGCAATAAGGTTACTGTAAAGATTTACGGACATGAATATGTTATTTCCGGAGACTCTTCAAGAGAACAAATCATGAGAGTTGCAGATTTCGTCGACAGTAAAATGCAGGAAATGGAAAAGGCTCTCGGTGCGGGGCCTATTTCAAGAATTGCAGTTTTGAGCTGCCTGAATATAGTGGATG
Source organism: Bacillota bacterium (assembly GCA_905372035.1). Classification (GTDB taxonomy): domain Bacteria; phylum Bacillota; class Clostridia; order Peptostreptococcales; family Anaerovoracaceae; genus CAJPNN01. Next base: position 7,539 of record CAJPNN010000029.1, read on the forward strand.
ATCTGTTTACTGCACAAAGTACGATAGAGCGGCTTGAAGAAGAAAACAGAGACACTTTAAAAGAATGTGAGCACTACAGTCAGCTTTGGGAAGAAGCAAAAAATAATTATATACAATATAAGGAAGATGCACAGTCGAGTATAGACAAGTTCGATAAAATCCAAAAGCTGTTCAATGATAAAGTTATAGAGTTAAATCAGGCTGAGCAGAGATATGCTCAGCTGGAAGAAAAATATGACAAGCTGAATGAGGAATATGGGGTGCTGGTAGATAATCTCAAAAAACAGGAAGAAAACAAAGAAAGCACGGAGGGAACCATAAAAGAATGGGAAGAAAAGTGTAAAGATATGGAAAACAGCTTCTTTGACCTTCAGATGGAGAATATAAAGTTAAAGGGAGAAATAGACAGGTACAAGAAGATAATTGAATGATGAATGAAAAAGTATACAAAGATCTGGAATACAAAAAAATACTTGATATGTTGAAAGAGGAAGCAGGGGCGTATCTCACAAAAGAATTTATAGGTACTTTGGAACCGGAGACTGACATTTTTAAAATTAAAGATATGCTTAAAGAAACCACAGAGGCTGTTTCTGTAATAATGAACAAGGGAAACATTCCCATAAGGGGATTTTATGATATTAATAACAGCGTGTTGCTGAGTAAAAAGGGAGGAGTTCTCGATATGGGAGAACTTCTCAAAGTTTTGTTCAATATGAGGTTGGCAGAGAATCTGAAGTCTTTTTTAACAAAAGATATTGAAGAAGTTGCAATCATTTCTGATCTTGCAGAATTGATATACGTAAATAAAGCTGTTGCAGATGACATTGACAGATGTATTATTTCGGAAAACGAGATGTCAGATAATGCAGGCGTGAAGTTAAAAGCTTTGAGAAGGAGTATTGCAAGGCAGAATGATGCGATTAAGAGCAAACTGAACCAACTTGTCGCAGCGGGAGACAGGAACAGTATGCTTCAAGACAGCCTTGTTACCATGAGGCAGGGGCGTTATGTTATCCCGGTAAAGCAGGAGCACAGAGGTAAGATAGCAGGAATAATCCACGATCAGTCGCAGTCGGGAGCGACGTTATTTGTTGAACCGCAGATAATAATAGAAATGAATAATGAACTTAGGGATCTGGAGATTGCGGAACAAGCTGAAATAGCAAGGATACTTAAAGAGCTTTCGGAAATGATTTCTCGCAATGCAGACGAACTTATCGCCAATCAGGACATATTTGTAAAATTGGATTTTATATTTGCCAAGGGGAATCTTTCCGTGAAGATGAATGCAGTATGTCCCGATATAAACGAAGACGGGATATTCAACATAAAAAAGGGGAGACATCCTCTTATAGATGAGAAGAAAGTTGTACCTGTGGATATAAGCTTCGGCAGAGAGTATAAAGCTTTGATAATAACGGGGCCGAACACGGGAGGCAAGACCGTAACTTTAAAAACTGTGGGATTGTTTGTCCTGATGACGCAATCCGGACTTCATGTTCCGTGCAGTGAGGGCAGCAATATATCCATTATGGATACGGTTTTTGCGGATATAGGTGATGAGCAGAGTATAGAGCAAAACCTTTCGACATTTTCATCACATATGAAAAATATAGTTTATATAATGGAAAAGGCGGACAGTAAAAGTTTGGTGCTTGTCGATGAGCTCGGAGCGGGAACGGACCCTCAGGAGGGAGCGGCGCTTGCCATAGCTGTTTTGGATAATTTAAAAGACAGGGGAGCTGAAGTTTTGGCGACAACTCATTATACTGAACTGAAAAAATATGCACTTTCAAAGGCTGATGTGCAAAATGCTTCTATGGAGTTTAATGTTGAAACCTTAAGTCCTACATATAAACTTATTACAGGGATACCGGGAAAATCAAATGCGTTTGCAATTTCTGAGAAGCTCGGCTTGTCGAAAGCCGTAATTAAAAATGCCGCCGGGATGATCGACAATGATGAAATGAGATTTGAAGAGGTTATTTCGGCGGTTGAAAGGGAAAAAAGGCTTGCGGAAGAGGAGAGAGACGAGGCTATAATGCTGAATCTTTCAGTAAAGAAAAAAGCGAAAATCCTTGAAGAAGAAAAAGAGGAGCTCGAGAAAAATAAAAAAAAGATAATGGACAGAGCAAGAGAAGAAGCCGCAGATATCGTGAGGCAGGCGAAGCAGCTTACAGAAGATATGCAGAGGGAGCTTAAGCGCCTTTCGGAAGAAGACGATGAAAGGGAAAGAAACAGACTTTATGAAAAAGCCAGATTAAGGGTGAAAGAAGAAGGCAATAAGTATAGAGAGACAATAAGAGTTGAGAATAGAAACGAACCTATATCGATAAAAGATCTTAAAGTCGGGGATAAAGTCAGGATACTCACCATAGGGCAGACCGGTACCATACTTTCTCTGCCCGACAGCAAGGGTGATCTGAAAGTTCAGGCGGGAACGGTCAAGATATCGCTTAATGTGAGAGATATAGCAAAGATGCAGGATGAGGGTAATAAAAAAGTGAAGAAAAAGGCGCCTGCAGCCGCATACAGTAAACTTTATAAAGATAAGAGCATAAGTGTGGGAACCTCAGTGTCCGTAATAGGAAAAAACCTTGATGAAGCTTTGATGGAAGTCGAAAAATATATAGATGACGCATATATGGCGGGACTTAATGAAATTACGATAATACATGGAAGAGGCAAAGGAATTTTAAGAGACGGCATTGCCGATATGCTGAGGCGGAATAAGCATGTTGAAGAGTTTAACACGGCGGGATTTCACAATGGAGGAACCGGTGCCACGGAGGTGAAATTGAAATGATTGTTGTAAGTGCATGTCTTCTTGGCACAAATTGTAAATATAACGGCGGGAACAACTTAAGCGATGAGGTCGCAAAATATGTTAAATCACTTATGGACAGCGAAACTGAAAAAATTTTGCTTGTTTGTCCCGAAGCGGAAGGCGGATTGCCGACACCGCGTCCGCCGGCGGAAATAGCAGGTGGCAAGGTGATCAATAAAGTTGGAGAAGATGTAACTTGTGAGTTTAAAAAAGGAGCCGAACTTTGCTATGAACGAATATTGAATACGGGAGAACAGGTTAAGATAGCTATTTTAAAAGCTTACAGTCCATCTTGCGGCAGCGGTAAAATATATGACGGAACTTTCAGCAAGTTCTTAACGGACGGTGACGGATACTTTGCAAAATTGTTGAAAGACAACGGGATTTCCGTGATTACGGAGAAAGAACTTGAAAGTGCAACCACAAGCTGTTTATAATGATGTTTTCTTAAAACATAAGATTAAAATAAATTTCTCATATCTAATTTTTGATAGATGTAACATGTGTATTGTAATTTTACAAAGAAAACTGTGAAGTCATTTTGTAAGCGACACCTATATTGTTGACAGGTGTTTTTTATTATAAAAAAAGTGACTGTTGTTTAATATTCTGATATACTAATAAACGAGTATAAACGGAAACGGGAGAAGTAATATAATGATAAGTATTAAAGATGAAATCGCAAAAATATTAGAGGATAACATAGATGGACTTAACGGTGATGAAATTTTGGAAAGCATAGAAATTCCGGCCGACCCGAAGATGGGAGATTATGCGTTTCCTTGTTTCAGGCTGGCTAAACAATTCAGAAAAGCGCCACCTGTTATTGCGCAGGAAATAACGGAAAAGATTGTAGACTGCTCTATTTTTGAAAAAGTTGAAAATGTGAACGCATATATCAATATGTTTATATCAAAAGAATATCTGATAGAAAATACACTTAGAGAAGTTGCCGATAAACAGGAAAATTTCGGATCCTCGGATCTGGGGGCGGGGAAAAAAGTGATAGTTGAATTTTCTTCTCCCAACATAGCAAAACCTTTTCATATAGGACATATAAGGAGCACGGTAATCGGAAACTCGATATATAAGATATATGACTTTTTAGGATATGACACGGTGCGGATAAATCATTTGGGCGACTACGGAACTCAATTCGGCAAGATGATAGTAGCTTTCAGAAAATGGGGAAACGAAGATGATGTAAAAAAAGAACCGATAAAGACATTACTCGGCTATTATGTAAAATTTCACGATGAAGCCGAAAAGGATCCTTCGCTTGAAGATGAAGCAAGAGCCACTTTTACAAAACTTGAAAACGGAGAAGCGGAAGAAACAAGGCTTTGGGAGTGGTTCAGAGAAGAGAGCCTGAAAGAATTTACAAGAGTATATAAAATGCTTGGCATAGAGTTTGATTCATATGCAGGTGAAAGTTTTTATTCGGCTAAGATGGCACCTGTAGTAAAAGAACTTGAGGATAAGGGGCTTCTCGTGGAATCACGGGGAGCAAAGATTGTAGATCTTGAAGAGTTCGGTATGGCACCGGCACTTATTACGAAGTCTGACGGTTCCACTCTATATATAACAAGAGATATTGCAGCGGCTATATATAGAAAACAGCACTATAATTTTTATAAAAATTTATATATAGTTGCATCCCAGCAAAACTTACATTTTCAGCAGTGGATCAAAGTTTTGGAGCTTATGGGATATGATTGGGGAAAGGATTGCATTCATATTCCTTTCGGTCTTGTCAGCCTTGAAGAGGGGACGATGTCTACAAGACATGGAAGAGTGGTTTTTTTAGAAGAGGTATTGAGAAAGGCTGTTGAAAAAACCAAGGACATAATCCTTACAAGAGGTGTAAACACAGATCTTGCAGATGATGTTTCAAAGCAGGTGGGAATAGGAGCGGTTATATTCCAAGAACTTGCAAATAACAGGATTAAGGACTATACTTTTTCTTGGGACAAGATTCTTAATTTTGAGGGAGAAACGGGACCTTATGTGCAGTATACTCATGCGAGAGCGGCAAGTATATTGAGAAACGGTGAAAATGAATTTAAAGAAGCAAAAAAAGATTTTGATAATGTTAAATTTGAATATATAATGAGTGAAGCGGCATATATGCTCAGCAAACTTATATACGGGTTCCCCGATGTGGTAAAGGAAAGTGCCGAAAGGTACGAACCTTCAATTATAACCAGATATATTGTGGACGTGGCGCAGGCTTTTAACCGCTTCTATCATGATGAGCACATATTAGTTGAAAATGTTGAAGAGAAAAAGGCTAAACTGCTGCTCGTTTATGCGGCTATGCAGACTATAAGGAACGGGTTGAAACTTCTCGGGATAGATGCTCCCGAAAGAATGTAATATTTACAAAAGTAAATTGTGATATACGTTTTAATAGCTGAAACAGCCTGAAATTTGAAAGTCACCTGTGAACTGCAGCTTATGTCAGTCAGGTGAAGATATAAAATGTGAAATGTGTGGGGGAAAATTATGAGATACGAGGGTATGGTTTATAGGCCTCCGAGCGAGGCATACAGCTTGATAATACAGGTTACTATAGGCTGCACGCACAATAAATGTACATTCTGCAACATGTTTAAGGAAAAGAAGTTCAGGGTGAGAAATGTAGATGAAGTCATGGAAGATCTGCAAATGGCGAGGAACTATTACAGGCATGTCGGTAAGATATTTTTAGCTGACGGTGATGCTTTGGCACTTAGAAATGAAAAATTGTCGGTGATATTGAATAGAATCGCAGAGCTTTTTCCGGAATGTCAGCGTGTCGGGATATATGGATCGCCGAAAGACGTTTTGAGAAAGACACATGAGGAACTTAAAGAACTTCGGGAGCACGGCATAGGCATAATATATATAGGCGCCGAATCGGGAAACGAAGAAGTTCTTTTGGATGTCAGGAAGAATGCAACCAGAGATGAGATTATAAAAGCGGTCAGGATGATTGAAGATGCCGGGATAAAATCTTCCGTAACCTTTATAAACGGTCTCGGAGGCAAGAGGCTCTGGCGGGAGCATGCGATAGATACCGGCACTATGATAAGCGAGATGCAGCCGTCATATGTTGGGCTGTTGACATTGGTAAATGAGCCCGGAACGGAAATGTACGAAAATATAAAGTCGGGAAAAATGGAGCTTTTGACTGCGGAAGAAGTGTTGGCTGAGACTAAACTTATGTTGGAAAATATAAACGTTGTTAAGCCGTGTGTATTCAGAAGCAACCATGCTTCCAATTATGTGGCATTGAAAGGAGATTTGCCTAAAGACAGAGATAAGATGATAGGACAGCTTGAACACGCTATGAAACACAAGGATGCATTAAGAGATGAAAGGTTTAGAATGGTTTAGGTGGCAGCTATGGTAAAAAGACTGGAAAAAAGAGTTACACTTACCGATGATGTGCTTGAAGAAACAAAAAAAGGAGAGCATATAGAAAGCTTGGAGGAGAGAGAAGAAAAAATATCCGGAAGAGCTGCACGAAAGGCGGAAGATTTATATACCGACAGTAAGGCAAATGCAGGTAAGTATGAAGTAAAAAGAGAAGAATACGATATAAGGTTAAGAAAAGACAGGATCGGCAAATATCTTCAAAGATATGTAGCCAACTTTGTGTTTGATGAGTTTTCGGAAGCATATTTGTCACGTTCGAAAAAGGATTTAAGTTTTATGATAGGAGTGCCGGTGCCGTTAAGAAAAAGAGATTTAGCCGAATTTAAAGGCGGTAGCGGCTTGGATTTAAGACATATTTGTGAAAACATGGCATGGATAATAGGAATAGATCCTAATTTTAAACATGCAAATGATTATTGCAAGTTTATGGATACATGCTTCGGATTTAAAGTTGCGGAAGGTTTGTTGAAGGAAGGAAGAGATGCGGCGGAAGAGGGCTCTTACGATGATGCCTGTATACATTTCAGAGCCGCGCTTTGTCTCAGACCCGATTTTATGGATGCTATGTACAGTTATGCCAGGGTATGCAGGGCAATGTATCTTGAAAGCAACAACACGGAGTATGTAAAAAACATGAAAGAGGAAGCAAATGAATTTTTTGAGCTTATAACAATGTTACATCCCAGATTTGCACAACCATATTATTTTCTCGGATATGCTTATATAAACCAAGGGCAATATTTAAAAGCGAAAATGATGTGGGACACATTTCTTAAAAAGACTTTGAACGGAAAAGCGAAAAAAGAAATAAAAGAAAGACTTAAGCAGATAGAAGATCCCGTTAAGATAGAGGAAGGTTACACAGCGGTAATTGAAGGTAAATGGAAAAAAGGGATAGATATTTTGTCTCGTTATAAAAAGAGCCGCTTTAAGGATTGGTGGCCGTTATCGTACTATTTGGGTATTGCATACATTAAGACAGGTATGGAGCCTGAGGGTCTCAATAATCTCCACCATGTACTTACACTGAATGCAAGCCATGTTGAAACTATGGATGAGCTTGCGAGCGTTTATTCAAAACGTGGTGATAAAGCGAATTTTGAAAAATATTCAAAAAAAGCGGAGCTTATAAGAAAGGGAGGTCATGGAGGAGACAGATAGATTTGTAGGATAAATTGTAGGATAAGAGGTGTGAAAGTATGAGAGAATTAATGACAGGCAACGAGGCGGTTGCAAGGGGAGCGTATGAGGCGGGTCTGGTATTTGCATCGGCGTATCCCGGGACTCCGAGCACTGAAATTTTGGAAAACTTATCAAAGTATAAGGAAGAACTTTATTGTGAGTGGGCACCTAATGAAAAAGTAGCCATGGAGGCAGCGGTAGGAGCTTCGATTGCAGGGGGAAGATCTCTTTGCGCTATGAAGCATGTAGGGCTTAATGTGGCGGCAGATCCTTTGTTTACATTTGCATACACGGGTGTGACAGGAGGATGTGTAATAGTTTCGGCGGATGATCCCGGAATGCACAGTTCGCAAAATGAGCAGGACAACAGAAATTATGCCGTAGCGGCGAGAGTTTTGATGCTTGAGCCTTCAAGCAGTGCTGAAGCTAAAGAAATGACAAAACTCGCTTTTGAATTGAGTGAAAGATTTGATACGCCCGTGTTGCTCAGACTTACGACAAGAGTTTGTCACAGCAAGGGAATAGTTGAGCTTGGAGAAAGAGCGGAAGATAAAATTGTAACATACGAGAAAAATATAAGGAAGTATGTGGCAACCCCGGCCAATGCAAAAGTTTTAAGAGTCAATCTTGAAGACAGACTTAAAGAGATGGAAAACTATTCATCTTTTGATTGCAGTCTTAACTATGAAGAAAGGGATTCTCAAAATTCAAAAATCGGTGTGATAAGTTCAGGAGTTGCTTATCAATATAGCAAAGAGGTCTTTGAGAAGGAAAACAGTGTCGCATTTTTAAAATTGGGAATGACGTATCCGCTTCCCATGGCTAAGATTATGGATTTTGCAAAGAGTGTAGATAAACTTTATGTTGTGGAAGAATGTGACCCTTATATAGAAAGGCAGCTTAAGGAAAACGGTATCAAATGTATAGGAAAAGAGCTGATTCCGTCATATGATGAACTGAATACCGATATTGTAAGAAAGGCCATATTCGGAAAAGAAAGCGGTTGTTATAAATCCGAACTTGAAGCTGTAGGAAGACCTCCGGTTATGTGTGCGGGTTGCCCGCACAGAGGATTTTTCTATGCACTTTCAAAAAAGAAAAATGTGATGGTTACAGGAGATATAGGATGTTATACTCTTGCAGCCTCAGAACCGCTAAACGCCTTGGATACAACGATATGTATGGGAGCGGGACTAAGTGCGGGTCACGGTGCGGCAGTCGTTATGAATAAATCTGATAATAATATGAGAGTGGTAGGTGTTCTTGGAGATTCAACTTTTTTTCATTCAGGAATAACAAGCCTTATGGATGTCGTATATAATGCAGGAAACAGTATTTCCGTGATTTTAGATAACAGGATAACCGCAATGACTGGTCAACAGGAAAATCCGGGAACAGGTTTTACTTTAATGGGAAAACCTGCGGTTGAAGCGGATATACCCATGATGTGCAAGGCTATAGGTATTAAGGAAAATAATATATATATTGTTAATCCTTTAGTGCTGTCGGAAGTGGATGAGGCCCTTGATGAATGTTTAGAAAAAGATGAGCCTACAGTTATAATAACAAGATGGCCTTGTGTTTTAAAAAAATTCTCAAATCAAGATATAAAAGAATTTGATTTATCAAAAAAGGTGTGCAAAATAGATCAGGATAAATGTAAGAATTGTAAACTGTGTGTTAAAACGGGATGTCCTGCCATATACAATACAAAAGACAGAGTGAAAATAAATCTTGATGCCTGTACGGGATGCAGCGTTTGCATGCAGGTCTGTCCTTTTGATGCTATAAAACTGGAGGTGCTTTGATATGTCGGAAGTTAAAAACATTTTGCTTGTAGGAGTAGGAGGTCAGGGAACTATTTTGGCAAGTTCGATTTTATCAAAGGGACTTATAGAGGCGGGATATGATGTTAAGATGTCGGAAATACACGGTATGAGCCAAAGGGGAGGGAATGTAAGCACCCAAATAAGATACGGCGAAAAGGTATATTCTCCGATAATCGGAAAAGGAGAAGCCGATGTCATCGTGGCATTTGAAAAGATGGAAGCTCTGAGATGGATAGAATATTTAAACCCGAAAGGATCAATGGTCATAAATGATTTTGAGATACCGTCGGTACCGATTTTGATGGGAAAGAAAGAGTATCCGCCGGGAATTCTTGATGAATTATACTCAAAAGTCAATATTAAAGTTTTTAAGGCGGGAGAAATAGCCAATCAACTGGGAAATCCGAAAACCATGAATATAGTTCTTTTAGGATCAATAATAAAGGCTATGAATCTTACACATATCAATTGGGAAAATATAATAAAGAGCAGTGTCAAGAAAGGATTTGAAGAGGTCAATATAAAAGCACTTAATGCAGGCATGGCACAGGTATAAAGTAGAGGCATAAGGTAGAAATGATAAAAACCTTGTAAACGTTGGATATCAGCGTTTACAAGGTTTGTTTTTGTGGTTGCGGAGGGAGGACTTGAACCTCCGGCCTCCGGGTTATGAGCCCGACGAGCTACCAACTGCTCTACCCCGCGATGTCAATGTATGTATATATTAAGTTACAGCTTTCACTTTTGGTGCCGGAGACCGGGGTCGAACCGGTACGATCGGTAAGGATCGCAGGATTTTAAGTCCTGTGCGTCTGCCAATTCCGCCACTCCGGCATTGGCTCCGAGGGTGGGGCTCGAACCCACAACCCTCCGGTTAACAGCCGGATGCTCTGCCGTTGAGCTACCTCGGAACAAGCGTCACCGTTCCCGGCGACATCAATCATTATACAACAATTTCACTGTTAATGTCAATATAAAACTGATGTTTGTAAAAATATGTTTTCTTAATTGTCAAGACATATGTTACACTTAGTTGCCAAGACATATGTTATACGATTTAATTGTCGATACATAGCTTTACTTTAATAAACAATTCTATAGATGTTGACTTTGCAGATGTAAGTTCGTTGAAAAGCATATTTTATGTTGGCAAAGAAAGCTTTTGGTGTTAAACTAAAGAAAAGCATTGAATATAGAGGTGAAAGTTATGAAAATATTAGTTTTAACGGGAAGTCCGCATAAGCATGGAACATCGGCACTTTTGGCGGACAAGTTTATCGAAGGTGCACTTAGGGGCAATCATACCGTTAAAAGAATAGATTGCGGCTTTATTGAGGTTGCACCGTGTATAGGGTGTGATACATGTGTAGAAAACAATAATGTATGTATTTATAAAGATCAGGAACTGCTGGTATTAAAAGAACTTTTGGAAGCGGATATGGTGGTTTTTGCGACACCTATATACTATTTTTCAATTCCTGCACAGCTAAAAAGAGTAATAGACAGATTTTATGCGATTAATGAAGTACTTATGAGCAAAAAACTCAAAGTGGTTTTGATGACGACTTGCGGGGACGGAAACTGGGTCACAGAGCCTACCATCGGTATGTTTTCCTGTATGTGCAAATATTTGGGGTGGGAAATGGTCGGAAGACTGCATGCCGAATATGTTTATACCCTTGAAGATATGAGAGGAAAAGATTATCCTGACAGAGCCTTTCAGATGGGACTTGATACTATGAGGTATATATAAACTTTATATGGTGAATGCGGATGGAATGTGATCTTGCCGCATAAACTTGTACGCGGTAAATTTTGTATGATCATGCTGTAGACTCTGCTATACAGGTTGTATATGAGTGGATTAAGGATCATATATTTATTTTTACGGAGGAATTCCAAATATGAAATTTGTAACATGGAATGTTAACGGGTTAAGAGCCTGCATAGAAAAAGGCTTTTACGATTTTATAAAGGCTGAAAATCCTGATGCGGTATGTATTCAGGAGATAAAGATGCAGCCTCATCAAGCGGAAATCAAGATGGACGGTTATTATGAGTTTTGGAACAGTGCAGAAAGAAAAGGCTATTCGGGAACTTTGATCTTCACTAAGAAAAAGCCCGTTGACTGCATATTGGGATTGCCTGATGAAAGTCATAATAATGAGGGACGTCTGATAACTTTGGATATGGGTGATTTTTATCTTGTAAATCAATATATTCCAAACTCTAAAGAAAAACTTGCAAGACTTGATTATAGACTTGAATACGAAGATGAAGTCAGAAAATATCTGAGCAGTTTAGATAAAAAGAAACCGGTAGTGATGTGCGGAGATTTGAATGTCGCTCATAATGAAATAGACCTCAAAAATCCCTCAAGTAACAGGCGGAATGCCGGATTTACGGATGAAGAAAGAAATAAATTTACCAAGCTTTTGGAAGCGGGATTTATAGATGTGTACAGGTATTTTTATCCCGAGGAGAAAGACAAATATACATGGTGGTCTTATAGATTTAATGCGAGATCAAGAAATGCGGGTTGGAGAATAGATTATTTTGTTATTTCGAAAAGATTTATTGACAGAGTCAAAAGCATAAGGATAATGGATGAAGTTTTAGGAAGTGATCATTGCCCTGTGATTATGGAAATAAGCTGATAAATAGGGCATTATCAGTATTAATTTTTGCGATGAGTTGATGGAGTAATAGAATTAAGAAGAACACTTAATCACTATTTGAGTGAAAGATGTTTTGCTTAATTCTTTTTTTATTGAAGAATTT
>CAJPNN010000030.1 GCA_905372035.1 Bacillota bacterium
TTAGCTAATTTTTGTAAAATTTTTTCAGCTTTTGGACCTTGCAATGCAATTTGTGCAGTTTCTGATGAAATATTTTTAATTTCTACATCGTAGTTTCCTTTTTGTTTTAAGAACCAAGCAAAGTCCTTATCTGTATTTGCAGCATTAACTACAATATACATATCATCTTTACCTTTTCTGTAAACTAGTAAATCATCAACAACTCCACCGTTTTCATTACATAATAAAGAGTAAATAACTTGTCCGTCACCAATAGTTGTCAAATCGTTAGTGATTAAATGATTTACATAGTCAAAAGCGTCTTTGCCTTTAACAGTAACTTCTCCCATATGTGAAACATCAAATAATCCGGCATTATTTCTAACTGCATTATGTTCAGCAGCTAGTCCTTCGTATTTAACAGGTAGTAACCAACCTGCATAGTCAACAACTTCTCCTCCATATGAAATGTGTTTTTCGTACAATGGTGTTTTTTTTGCAGCCATATCAAATTCCTCCTTTAAATTTAGAATAGAAATCAATTACCTCTCATAAGATAACTCCTTTCCTTTAATGTAATTATAGTATAAAAAAATAAAAAATACAAAAACCATATTGATTTATAGTAAATATGGATGTACTATTAAAATATCAAGGATAACTAATATGGAGTTATTATCAAATGAAGAGGATATAAACATTGGATTTGATATTTAAAAAGGAGAGTGAGATATGTTCATTAATAAAAAAATAAATATCCACGGTGTGGTTATTGCAGGAATTATCTTAGCATTTGCATTTTGTAAATTCAGTGTTATAGATGTTTCAGCATATACGAATACACCTAAAAAGGTAGATGTGAAGACGGCGAATTTCAATATTAAAATTAACGGTGTAAAAATTGACAACAAATATAGCAAATATCCGTTCATAATATATAATAATATAACTTATATGCCTTTGACCTATGATTATTGTGAATTTATGGGGGTTAAGGCGGAATGGAACCCGAATAAACCGGCGTTTTTTGTAGGTCTTAAAGAAGAAAGTACGGAAGAGAGCAGCAAACTGTTGCAAAATCAAAAAGGATATATTAAAAATACTGTTTACAACAAAGCGACCGTTGTCAACTACGCCGTAGGGATAAACAGTTATTATGCATTTTTCAATGATGATAAGCTGAAATATCCTTTTTTAAACTTCAGAAATATAACATATTTTCCGTTAACGTGGGAATATACGGCGGACGCTTTCGGTTGGGATTATAAATACAGCAATGTACAGGGCTTTGACATAAACTCCGACGGACCTTTAAAAACCTTAATATTTCCTGTTCCATCCGGACATGTGTTAAACACTTTGCCGATTGGAGGACTGCATTTGAAAGATCAGGTGCATAGTTCGGAGGTGGGAGTTTTATATCCTATTGATATTCAATATTTTGATAAAAGAGAGTTGAGCGTGAAATGGAAAGACGGAAGGATGCAAACATTTGACATTTCAGGAGAACTGCCGGAGGGCATAACATATTTTGAAAGAAGAACATCAAAAATAATGAAACCTGAAATAGTAGAGAACATGTTTAAAATAGTCGCAAGTGTCGCACCGCAAAATCAACCTGAGTACAAATGTATGCTTACGTTTGATTTGAATAGCGGAAAAGTTATAGATAAAAAAATTATTTAGCAGGGAATCATATGTGTTTTACTCTATGCTCTGATATGATTTTTGTAAGTATATCTACAGCTTCGGGAATAACAGAAATATCTATTCCGCCGAAACCTATTATTATTCCGTCAGGGACGGAGCAAGAGGGTTGTAACATGTAGTAGGAAGAAACATGTGAAATTTTTATACCGCATGAAATTGCTTTTTCGACAACAGCTTTTTCTGCATCTATATCCAAGCCGGTCTTCAATATAAAATGGAGACCGGCTTGTGACCCTGAAATTTCACAGAAAGGCAGGTTTTTTTCAAACAGTTCGGTTAAAAGGATCCTTTTTTTTCTATAAAGATTTCTGGATCTGTTTAAGTGTTTTTCAAAATATCCCTGTGAGATAAAATCGGTCAGTATTTGCTGAATAAAAGTCGGCACAGGACAAATCATATGAGGTATTGATAAATAAGATGCAAGTAGAGAATCGGGAAGAAGCATATAGCTGACTCTTAGTGACGGGGCTATAGATTTTGAAAAATTTCCTATGTATATGACTTTGTCATGTTCGTCCAAAGACTTTAATGAGGGAATCGGTTTCCCGTAATATTTGAATTCACTGTCATAATCATCTTCAACTATATATCGGGTTTTTTGTGAATTTGCCCAAGACAAAATTTTCAATCTTTCAGAAATAGGCATTACTACTCCTGTAGGGAATTGATGCGAGGGGGTTATGCAAGCGATATTGGAATCGGTTTTTTTTAAGCTGTCTATGGACATACCCGAATCTGTTATGGGAATATTAAAGAATTTTATTTTATTATTTTTAAAGAGAATACTCCATTTTTCATATCCGGGATTTTCTATTCCGAAAATAGGATTGTCTTCAAGGAGTTCAAAAAGAATTTGAAAAAGATATTCCATTCCGCTACCGATTATTATATTTTCAGCTGAACATTCAAAGCCTCTGTTTTCAGATAAATATGTTGCTATGGAAGTACGTAGTTCAAAGGTTCCGCGTTTATCGCAAATAGACAATGAATTATAGTTTTCAGAATCAAACATTTCCCTTGACAGTTTTTTAAATATACCATAGGGGAAATTTTTAAAATCAACCATATTATATGAAAGATCATAGATGAAATTTTCTTTATAACTTAAATCTGCGGGTAAGGCAGGTTTGATTTTATTGTTGTTTTTCGTTTTGTCGATATGTTCCGATTTGTTGTCGGGTTCCATATTTTTATGATTTTCTTTTTTGTTATTTTTCATATTCTGATGTTCAGTTATTTTGAATAATGTTATATCTTCGACAAAATAACCGGATCTTTCTTTTGACACTATATATCCCTCATCAATTAAATTTTCATATGCTGCGGTGCAAGTGCTTATTGCTATTCCTAAATGTGATGACAAGGCTCTTTTGGAGGGGAGTTTTTCTCCCGCTTTGATTTTACCGGAAAATATTTCTTTTTTAATAAAATCATATAGTTGAACGTAAATCGGCGATGTACTATGTATCTTAAATTTCGGGGTAATCATTATAAAAGCTCCTTATAACTGGTACTATAAAATAAATGTAAATTGGTACTTTCTATAATACCAGTATAACACTATAATTTAGGGCATGAAACAAAAAATATAAAATATTAAACTATAGGCAGGTGAAAAAAATGAGAAAAACTTGGAGTAATGAAGAGATGAAAAAACAGCTTCTTGGCGGTGTGATTATGGACGTAACATCTAAAGAACAGGCAAAGATTGCAGAAGAAGCAGGTGCAGTTGCCGTTATGGCACTGGAGAGAGTGCCGGCTGACATAAGAGCGGCGGGAGGGGTTTCTCGCATGAGCGACCCTAAAATCATAAAAGAAATTCAAGAAAGTGTAAGCATTCCCGTTATGGCTAAAGTGAGAATAGGACATTTTGTGGAAGCACAGATACTTGAAGCGTTAGGGGTGGATTTTGTAGATGAGAGCGAGGTGTTATCGCCGGCGGATAATATATACCATGTCAATAAACGTGAATTTAAAACACCTTTTGTATGCGGAGCAAGGAATCTCGGTGAAGCATTGAGAAGAATACAGGAAGGTGCATTCATGATAAGAACTAAGGGTGAGGCGGGTACGGGTGACGTCGTACAGGCGGTTTCACATATGAGACAGATAAACAGTCAGATCACAGCGGTAAAGGCGTTGAGAGAAGATGAATTGTATTATAAAGCAAAAGAGCTTGAAGTTTCTTATGATTTGTTGAAATATGTTCATGATAACGGTAAGTTGCCGGTCATGAATTTCTCTGCAGGTGGAGTTGCAACACCGGCGGATGCGGCACTTATGGTTCAACTCGGAGCGGAAGGTGTTTTTGTAGGGTCGGGTATTTTTAAGTCGGGGGATCCGGCAAAGAGAGCGGCTGCCATAGTTAAAGCCGTGAAGAACTACGATAAGCCCGAGGTGATAGCGGAAGTTTCGGAAAATCTCGGAGAAGCAATGGTTGGGATAAATGAAGACGAAATAGAAACTATAATGGCTGAAAGAGGTATTTAGCAGCTGATAACATATAAAGTATTTCACGATTTATACATGGAACTCCCGCAGGCGGTATACCGGCGGGAGTTTTAAATATAAACAGAGTTTTTAAAAAAGTAATCTATACTTGCTATTATAATAAATATATAATTGATATTTTTTTTCATAAGTGATAAAATAACAGTCAAATATTCATTGTAAATATTGAGTCTTTACATCGATAATGTTAATTATGACTATATAATTGCAGTTTAAATTAATTGAATGATACCGTATCGGGAAAGTTTGAGGAGGACTTTTGTTTAGTGCAATTTTTAAGGTATGCAAGTTTGCAAAAGTATGTTTTGTCGGTATCGGAAAACCGAAAAGGAGAAGAAGAAAGATGCTTCGATATTATAAATTATTTGATGTTTTAAATAGAAGAGATATGAAAAGAACGGATTTGAAGGCTGTTATAACGGCGCCTACGATCACATCACTGGGCAAAGGGAATCCGGTTTCTACGGAGACAATAAATAAAATTTGTGAGTTTTTAGATGTGCAGCCCGGGGATATTATGGAATATATCCCTGACAATAAAGCCGGCATAAAGTAGATATGAAACTTTTATACAATAAAATGCATATAATCCGTAGTATGATGATATATATGTGACAAAAAAATAAAAAACGGATATTACAAAACAGCAGTAAACGTAATATAATCGTGAATAATTAATAAACGGGGTGCTTGCAATAGAGCAGGCTGAGAGTAGAATGCAGTTTTACAACCCTTGACCTGATTTGGATAATGCCAACGTAGGGAAAATGGACTTTAGCAGGACCTTACCGGGTTTTGCTTTTTTTATTAAAGAGTGAGAAAGGATGGGGATCAGATGCGAACATTTTTGAGTATAGCGGGAAGTGATCCGTCCGGAGGGGCGGGGATTCAGGCAGACCTTAAAACGGCATCGGCTATGGGGGTATATGGGATGAGCGTCATAACGGCACTTACTGCGCAAAATACGATGGGAGTAAAAGACGTTTTATACATTGATGAAAAATTTTTCAGAATTCAACTTCGTACCGTTCTTGAAGATATAGTTCCGGATGCGATAAAAATAGGTATGATGGGAGGCGACCACATTTCCGGGATAATAGTTGAAGAAATTGAAAGATTTAATATAAAGAATATAGTTTTAGATCCGGTAATGGTTTCGTCGTCAGGAGATGTGCTGGTCAACAAATCTTCATTATGTGAGGCGGAAGCATTGATGAAAACGGTATCTTTGCTTACTCCGAATATAAGTGAGGCGGAAATATTAAGCGGGATAGAGATAAAAAATAAAGACGCTATGGAAGAGGCGGCAATGCATATATATGAGAAATATGGAGTACCGGTATTGATAAAAGGCGGGCACAATGTTGACAATGCGGATGATTTTCTTGTGACATGCAAAGAAAAAGTTTGGTTTGAAAGCGAACGAGTAAGGGATAAAAATAATCATGGGACAGGTTGCACTTTAAGCAGCGCCGTTGCTTGTAATCTGGCAAAAGGATACGATTTGAAACAATCAATCTCAATTGGAAAGGCATTTGTCAGAGAGGCACTTGAAAACAGTATTGATATAGGAAAAGGCAGGGGACCGCTAAACCATTGTATAAATTTGAAAGAAGATTAAGGATACAATCCCTGATGATTATGATTAAATTTTTGACATTTTAAACTTGTAGGGTCGCAGTATGATTTAAAGGAGGAAAATATTGATGTACGACAAATACAATATAATAACGCAGATGCATGCGGCAAAACATGGGACAGTTACCCCTGAAATGAAAAAAGTTGCAGAAAAAGAGCAAATGAAAATAGAAGAGCTTATGGAGCTTGTGGCATCGGGAAAAGTTGTGATACCGGCAAATAAAGCACATAAATCTCTTGATGCCGAGGGGATAGGTTCAATGCTCAGAACAAAAATAAATGTTAATTTAGGGGTTTCAAAAGATGTGAAAGATTATGATGAGGAGATGAAAAAAGTTATGTATGCGGTAGATATGGGAGCAGAGGCTGTCATGGATCTTTCATCGCATGGAAATACCGAACCTTTCAGAAGAAAACTTATAAGAGAGTGTCCTGTTATGATAGGGACTGTTCCGGTGTACGATGCGGTTATTCACTATCAAAGAGATTTGAAAACCTTATCGGCAAAGGATTTTATCGATGTCGTAAGATTACATGCTGAAAACGGAGTGGATTTCGTCACCTTACATTGCGGTATTACGAAAAAAACAATAGATCAGATAAAAAAACATAAGAGAAAGATGAACATAGTTTCAAGAGGAGGCTCCCTGGTTTTTGCATGGATGAGCATGACAGGGGAAGAGAATCCTTTTTATGAATACTATGATGAAATTCTTGGAATATGTAGGGAACATGATGTTACAATATCTCTCGGAGATGCATGTAGGCCCGGTTGTCTTGCAGATGCGACAGATGTATGTCAGATTGAAGAGCTTGTACGGCTGGGGGAGCTGACAAAGAGGGCATGGGAAAAGGATGTTCAAGTTATGGTGGAAGGTCCGGGGCATGTGCCGCTTGATCAGATTGCGGCAAATATGAAAGTCCAGCAAACTATATGCATGGGAGCACCGTTTTATGTGCTCGGTCCGCTTGTTACAGACATAGCGCCCGGGTATGATCATATAACGTCTGCGATAGGAGGTGCCGTGGCGGCATCTGCGGGAGCTGCATTTTTATGCTATGTCACACCTGCGGAGCATCTTGCATTACCGAATTTAGAAGACGTAAAACAGGGAATTGTAGCATCTAAAATTGCTGCACATGCGGCGGATATAGCAAAGGGAATCAAGGGAGCAAGAGAAATTGATGATAAAATGGCTGATGCAAGAAGAGAACTGGATTGGGAGAAACAATGGAAATATGCGATCGATCCTGAAACTGCAAAGAGGATAAGGGATGACAGAAAACCCGAGAATGATGATACGTGTTCGATGTGCGGAAAATTTTGTGCCGTAAGAAGTATGAATAAGGCGTTGCAGGATGAAGAAATAGATATATTATAGTCATGGGGTTATATCGGATTACAGGTTTCAGGGATAAAATAAGATGTATGAAAGGAATTCTTATAACCGGGATTTATAGACTTATATAGTTATAGGACAAAATCCGGCAAAATGGCGAAATAAAAAACGGACCTCGGGGTCCGTTTTTTATTTCGAGTTTACTTGTTTTTAATAGTTAAATATTTTAAGAAAGGAAATTATAAAAATCTCTGCGTGAAATTTATATTTTCTTACCCATGTTCCCGAGTACACGGAATTATAAATAACTTTAGAATTTTAAGCTGTTGCTAATGCAGCTCCGAGTTTTTTACAGTTTTCTACATCTGCATCATTAGGTGTTTCGTTTGCCATTACATAGTCACAAACTACGTTTGCATTATGATCCTTTACTCTGTCATCCCAGTCTCTCATCCACTGGCCGTCTCCCCAACCATAAGAACCGAACAATGCAATTTTCTTACCGCCCAAATCATTCTCAAGATCTGCAAACATAGGCTCATATTCGTATTCTTCAAGAACTTCATCTCCCATTGAAGGACAACCGAATGCCACAGCACCATAGTCTTTCATAACTGAAGAATTAAAATCCGCAGGCTGCAACAAAACAGCTTCTCCGCCGGCACCGTTTACTCCGTCGGCAACCGCTTTTGCCATAGCCTCAGTGTTTCCTGTTCCACTCCAAAATACAACTGCTACTTTGTTCATAATGTCTATCCTCCATTTTAAATGTCCCGATAAAGGGGCTTAAAGAAAGTTAGCAAATACTAACTATACACATTATACTATTTAAATTCTATAAGTCAATAGGCACAACTAACTTTTTTATAATATTTATATTTGCTTATTTTTACAGTTAATTAATCAAATCACATATAAACTGCAAACGGGGATTCGGAAGTTAAATTCCCGAGGATCGAAACGGAAACAAATGTTCGATTTTTATAGAAAAAGAATTCCGGTTATAGTATAATGGAAACGAATATAAACATGCGTTGTAAACAGTGTGATTAGAGAAATTTGTTCATGAAGTTTTTGTAATTTATAGAAATAATAATGCAAATATACCGAGAGAGGGCATAAATTTATGGGAGAATTTAAGATCGTATCGGATTATAAAATGATGGGAGACCAGCCACAGGCGGTTAAAACGCTTGTTGACGGGATAAAGAGAGGCAAGCGCAGCCAGACATTGATGGGTGTCACAGGTTCGGGCAAGACTTTTACTATGGCAAATGTTATAGAACAGGTACAAAAACCTACTCTTGTGATTTCACACAACAAAACTTTGGCTGCGCAGCTATGTGGAGAATTTAAAGAATTTTTCCCTGATAATGCCGTAGAGTACTTCGTATCATATTATGATTACTATCAGCCGGAAGCATATGTTCCGGCTTCGGATACATATATTGAAAAAGATTCGGATATAAATCAGGAAATAGAAAAATTGAGGCATTCAGCGACAGCAGCACTTTCGGAAAGAAAAGACGTTATAGTGGTTGCGAGCGTTTCGTGTATATATGGGATCGGAAGCCCTGTCGATTATGAAACACAAGTTTTGTCGCTTAGAACGGGAGTAACCAAAGCCAGGAAAGATATTCTCAGAAAACTTGTAGATATTCAGTATAAAAGAAATGATACGGCGTTTGAACGCAGTACTTTCAGAGTTAGAGGTGACGTGATAGATATATATCCCGCAGGTTCGGAGAGCGCCGTAAGGGTGGAGCTGTTTGATGACGAGATAGAATCTATTAAGGAACTCAATCCTTTAACGGGAGAGATCACCGGGATTAGAAGTCATGTTTCGATATTTCCCGCATCTCATTATGTTTCATCACCTGAAAAGATTGAACATGCCATAAAAACCGTTAATGAGGAACTGGAAGAACGCATTAAATGGTTTAAAGATCAGGGTAAACTTTTGGAGGCTCAGAGAATTGAGCAAAGGACACATTACGATTTGGAAATGTTAAGGGAAATAGGAAGTTGTAAAGGAATAGAGAACTATTCAAGACATATAAATGCACTGACACCGGGAAGCAGACCATATACCCTAATCGATTATTTTCCTGAAGATTTTTTGATCATGATAGATGAATCACACGTTATGCTGCCGCAACTTCGTGCGATGTATGCCGGAGACAGATCAAGAAAAAGCAGCCTGGTGGAATATGGCTTCAGACTTCCGTCGGCGTTGGACAACAGACCGCTAAAATTTGAAGAGTTTGACAGTTTGTTAAAACAAGCGGTTTATGTAAGTGCGACACCGGGAGCATATGAACTTGAACAGAGTGAGGGTGAAGCGGTCGAACAGATAATAAGACCCACGGGGTTGTTGGATCCTGTTATAGAAGTAAGACCTACAGATGGGCAGATTGATGATTTGATATGTGAGATAAACAGTCGAACGAGCAAAAATGAAAGAATTCTTGTTACGACGCTGACAAAGAAAATGGCTGAAAGCCTTACGGATTATCTTAAAAATGTAGGTATAAAAGTAAGGTATCTTCATTCCGAAGTGGATACTCTGGAAAGAATGGAGATTATAAGAGATTTGAGGCTGGGAACATTTGATGTATTGGTCGGAATAAATTTGCTTAGAGAGGGGCTGGATATTCCTGAAGTTTCTCTGGTTGCAATATTAGATGCCGATAAACAGGGATTTTTGAGAAATGAAACCTCATTGATTCAAACCATAGGAAGGGCGGCAAGAAATGCGGAAGGAAAAGTGATAATGTATGGAGACGACATTACTCCACAGATGGAAAGGGCTATTTCAGAAACCGAGAGGCGCAGAAAAATACAAAGTGATTACAATGAGAAAAACGGGATATTGCCTGAAACGATAAAAAAATCTGTAAGAGAGGTTATAGAAGCCACGAAGGTTATGGAAGAAGAGAATCTGTATAAAGGAAAATCTCCTTTGGAATTGACTAAAAAGGAGCTTAAAGAATATGTAAAAAGCTTGGAAAAGGAAATGAAACAGGCTGCAAGTTCACTGCAATTTGAAAGAGCGGCAGAGTTGAGAGATCTGATAATGGAATATAAAGTGAGGATTTGACGGGAATATAAAGTCGGTAATGTGGCGTTAAGGCCACTTCAGTGTTTGAAATTTGAATGAAGAGCGGCAGCTTACGGGTGACAATCTTTGTGATTAATAAGTGAAATAATATGAGAGAGGGGAAACATGGACAAAAACAGTATAGTTATAAAAGGGGCGAATGAACATAATTTAAAGAATGTGGATCTGAAAATTCCAAGAGATAAACTTATAGTTTTTACAGGGCTTTCGGGTTCGGGGAAATCATCGTTGGCATTTGATACGATATATGCGGAGGGACAAAGACGTTATATGGAAAGTTTATCTTCATATGCGAGGCAGTTTTTGGGTAGAATGGAAAAGCCCGATGTGGAATATATAGAAGGCCTTTCGCCGGCAATCTCAATTGACCAGAAGACGACAAGTAAAAATCCCCGTTCGACGGTAGGAACGGTAACGGAAATACATGATTATTTAAGACTCCTTTATGCCAGAATAGGCATACCTCACTGTCCTGAATGCGGAAGGGAAATATCAAGCCAAACGGTTGATCAGATAACAGATCAGTTACTTGCACTTCCGGAAAAAACAAGACTGTCAGTTATGGCATCAGTAATCAGACAGAGAAAAGGTACACATGAAAAAGTATTGGACCGGATAAGAAGAGAAGGGTTTTTAAGAGTTAGAGTTGACGGTGAAATTTATAATCTTGAAGAGGATGAGATAAAACTTGAAAAAACTTATAAACATACGATAGAGATCGTAGTCGACAGATTTCTTGCAAAAGAGGAGAACAGGAGCAGGATATCGGAAGCGGTGGAGCTTGCCGTCGCGCATGGAGACGGACTTGTAACGGTTAATATAGACGGTAAAGAGGATAAAATATTCAGCACAAGCCTGTCGTGTCCGGAGCACGGGGTAAGTTTGGGAGAGCTCGAACCGAGGATGTTTTCGTTCAATAACCCTTACGGAGCATGTGACAGCTGTTCCGGGCTCGGGTTTTTGCAGAAGATTGACCCTACGTTGTTGGTAGAAAATGAAAATATCAGCATAAACGACGGAGCATTGGCAAATGTATTCTCTTCACTTATAAGAGGAGGATTTTATCATCAAACGTTGACCGCACTGGCGGAATTTCATGGAACTACACTTGATGTTCCGTACAAAGATACGCCGGCGATATTTAAAAAAGAGCTTATGTACGGAACGGGAAAACGAGCTTTGAATTTTATATATAACAGTCAGAGAACAAGGATGTCGTCATACAGGGACAAACCTTTTGAAGGAATCATTCCGAATTTGGAAAGAAGATATAAAGAAGCGGATTCGGATATGGTTAAAGAAAGAATGGAAAAATTTATGAGGATAATCCAATGTCCCGATTGTAAAGGGAGGAGGTTAAGACCGGAAGTTTTAGCTGTAACCGTAGGAGATATAGATATAGCCGCTCTTTCGGATATGCCTGTAGATGAAATTGCAAGTTTCATGCAAAATTTGAAGCTTACTGATAGAGAAGAAACCATTGCTAAACAAATATTAAAAGAAATAAATGCCAGGCTTTTGTTTTTAAGTGATGTAGGATTAAATTATCTCACATTGTCAAGGGCGGCAGGGACGCTTTCGGGCGGAGAGGCACAGAGGATAAGGCTTGCTACGCAGATAGGTTCGGGACTGGTAGGAGTTCTTTATATACTTGATGAGCCGAGCATAGGATTGCATCAGAGAGATAATGAAAGGTTGCTTAATACATTGAGGCATCTGACAGATATCGGAAACACGCTGATTGTTGTGGAGCATGACGAAGATACTATGCGTGTTGCGGATCATATCGTCGATATAGGTCCGGGGGCAGGTGTCAATGGAGGGGAAGTCGTATCACAAGGAACGTTTGAAGATATCTGTAAATGTGAAAATTCTATAACGGGGCAATATCTTTCAGGAAAAAAGAAAATTCAAATTCCGAAAAACAGAAGAGAGGGCAACGGAAAAGTTATAAAAATAAGCGGGGCGAAAGAAAACAATCTTAAGAATGTCAATGTTGACATACCGTTAGGGAAAATGGTTTGTATTACGGGAGTTTCGGGATCCGGAAAAAGTACGCTTATAAATGAAATTCTTTATAAAGCTGTCGGAAAAGAACTTTACGGGAGCAGGGAGACGCCCGGAGCATACAAAAAAATTACGGGGATAGAAAATATAGATAAGGTTATTGATATAGATCAGATGCCTATAGGGAGAACACCGAGATCAAACCCTGCGACGTATACCGGAGTTTTTACACATATAAGAGACCTGTTTGCACAGCTTCCCGAAGCCAAGATGAGAGGTTATGACAAGGGGAGATTCAGCTTCAATGTCAGAGGCGGCAGATGTGAAGCATGCTCCGGAGACGGTATCGTAAAAATAGAGATGCATTTTCTTCCCGATGTATACGTGCCGTGCGATGTATGTAAGGGGCATAGATATAACAATGAAACTTTGGAAGTAAAGTACAGAGGTAAAAACATTTTTGAAGTTTTGGATATGAATATAAACGAAGCGATGGAGTTTTTTTCGAATATACCGTCGATAGAACGTCAGCTTAAAACACTTGTTGATGTAGGTCTCGGATATGTCAAACTGGGTCAACCGTCAACGCAACTTTCGGGAGGGGAAGCACAAAGAATAAAACTCGCTTCGGAATTATCAAAGAGGAGCACGGGCAAAACTCTTTATATCTTAGATGAACCTACTACAGGATTACATTTTCACGATGTTTATAAACTGATAGAAGTACTCGGTTCGTTGGTTGATAAGGGAAATACAGTTGTAGTCATTGAACATAACCTGGATGTAATAAAGACGGCTGACCACATAATTGATTTAGGTCCTGAAGGAGGGAAATACGGTGGAGAAATCATAGCTGTCGGAACGCCTGAAGAAATAGCTAAAAACAAGGATTCATATACCGGAGAATTTCTTAAAAAGGTTTTAAAATAAGCACTTTTATGATAAAATACTTACTCAATAGAATCTTTATTTCAGTTGTTGCGGAATGTATCCGGAAAGGGAGTAAAATGAGTAAGAAAATAAACCTTACTATGTTGACCGACTTTTATGAAATCACCATGGCAAACGGTTATTTTAAGTCGGGATTTCAGAACAGAATTGCGTATTTTGACATGTTTTTCAGGAGAATCCCTGATAATGGAGGATATGCTATAGCTGCGGGATTGGAGAATCTGATCGACTATTTTAAAAATCTGAAATTTGAAGATGAAGATATTGCCTATCTAAGAAGCAAGGGTATATTTGACGAGGCTTTTTTGGAATATCTTAGCGATTTTAAGTTTTGCTGTGATGTTTGGGCAGTGCCTGAGGGTACCCCGATATTTCCGGGAGAACCGATTATTACTGTGAGAGGTCCTATAATTCAAGCACAATTTGTAGAAACTATGGTTCTTTTAACAATAAATCATCAAAGCCTTATAGCGACAAAAACCAGTAGGATCGTCAGAGCTGCGCAAGGAAGAGGCGTGATGGAATTCGGTACGAGAAGAGCACATGGAGCGGATGCTGCCATAGATGGAGCGAGAGCGGCATATATCGGGGGCTGTGTAGGAACGGCATGTACCGTATCCGACAGAGACTGCGGTGTACCGGCACTGGGAACCATGGCGCACAGCTGGGTTCAAATGTTTGATAACGAGTATGAAGCATTTAAAGTATATGCCGAGATGTATCCCGATAATTGTGTTTTATTGATTGATACATATAATGTGCTTAAGTCGGGGTTACCGTCCGCCATAAAAGTTTTCAAAGAGCTTAAACCTGCGAGTATGGGGGTTAGAATAGACAGCGGAGATGTGACTTATCTCACTAAAAAGACGCGAGAGATTCTTGACCAAGAGGGGCTTTATGATTGTAAGATAGTCATATCGAATTCTATGGACGAGTATTTGATAAGAGATCTTATTATTCAGGGAGCATGTATAGATTCTTTCGGTGTAGGAGAGAGGCTTATAACAGCAAAGTCGGAGCCGGTGTTCGGAGGTGTTTATAAACTTGCGGCGATAGAAAAAGACGGTGAGATTATTCCAAAGATAAAGATCAGTGAAAATATAGAGAAGATAACGAATCCGGGATTCAAATCGGTTTACAGGCTCTACGACAAGGATACTGACAAAGCGGTCGCAGATGTTATAACTCTTGACGGAGAGAAGATTCCGGAGGGAAGTAATTATGAGATATTTGATCCTGATGTGGTTTGGAAACGCAAGACGGTTTCAAATTTTTATGCGAAGAATTTAAGAAAACAGATTTTTAAGAATGGTGAGCAGGTTTATGAGTCGCCCAAACTTGAAGATATAAAAAATTATTGTAGTGAACAAATCTCTACACTTTGGGAAGAGATGCTGAGATTTGAGAATCCGCATGAATATTATGTGGATTTATCGAGGGATTTGTGGGAACTTAAGACCCGGCTTTTAGAGCAGGCAAATAAGTAAGAGGCATAAGGATATTAATAGAAGGAAGGCAGGTAGCGGTATGAGCAGTATGAAGTATAGATTTCCGATATTCAGGACGGATGTTCCCAAGAATAAACCGAATGCATCCGAATTGGAATTCGGAACGGAGTTTACTGATCACATGTTTGAAATGAGATATGTAGAAGGTAAGGGGTGGTATGACGGAAAAATCATACCTTACGGAGCGATCACAATTGATCCTGCGGCGGCGGTATTTCATTATGCGCAGGAAATGTTTGAAGGACTTAAAGCATATAAAGCCGAGGACGGGCGAGTTTTATTATTCAGGCCGGATATGAATGCAAAGAGGACTAACAGGACAAATGAGAGAATGTGCATACCGCTTATTGATGAAGAAATATATGTAGACGCGATAAAACAAGTAGTTGATATAGATAAGGACTGGATACCGAATAAGCCGGGGACCGCACTTTATGTAAGGCCTTTTATCATTGCGGATGAACCGTTTTTAGGAGTAAGAGCTTCAAAGAGTTATAGGTTTTATATTATTTTATCACCGGTAGGTCCTTATTATAAAGAGGGATTGGCACCTACTAAAATATTTGTGGAAGATGAATACGTGAGAGCCACAATCGGAGGTACAGGTTTTGCTAAGATAGGAGGAAACTATGCTGCAGGGCTGAAATCTCAGGAAAAGGCACATTCAAAAGGTTACTCACAGGTACTTTGGCTTGACGGTGTGGAAAGAAAGTATGTAGAGGAAATAGGAACGTCTAATGCTTTTTTTATTATTGATGATGAAATAATTACAGCTCCGCTGGAGGGAACGATACTTCCGGGGATCACGAGGGATTCGGTTATACATCTTCTGAAAGATTGGGGATATAAGGTTTCGGAAAGACGGATAACCATAGCGGATATATACAAGGCATACGATGAGGGAAGAGTCAAAGAAATTTTTGCAACGGGGACCGCAGCGGTCATATCTCCTGTCGGAGAACTTTGTTGGAACGATAGAAAAATTATAATAAACGACGGAGAAATAGGGGATATATCGCAGAAGCTTTATGACACCCTTTCAGGAATACAGCTTGGAAAAGTGGAAGATAAATTTGGCTGGAGTGTTTGTGTCGAAGGAGATTAAAATGATATTTTTCAATTTAATTTTACGATGTGAAAGGATGATTTTATGAAACATACAATTTCAGTTTTAGTTGAGAACAAGTCGGGAGTTTTATCAAGGATTTCGGGTTTATTTTCCAGGAGAGGATATAATATTGAAAGTCTTACGGTAGGGGTCACAAATGATCCCGAGATTTCAAGAATGACGGTAATAGCGGACGGAGATGAATATATTGCGGATCAGATAACAAAACAGCTTGATAAACAGATTGAGGTGATAAAGGTAAAGAGACTTGCGCCTGAAGAGATTATAGGAAGAGAACTGCTCCTTGTTAAAGTAAAGGTGACTCCGTCGCAAAGAAGAGAAATCCTGGATATCGTGAAGGTTATGAACGGACAGATAATAGATATCTCAAGAGAAACAATGACAGTCGAACTTTGTTCGATATCTTCAGATATCGAGTTGATTACAGATTTATTGTCCGCATATGAGGTTCTTGAAGTTGCCAGGACCGGACTTGTAGCACTGGAAAAAGGTTCGATGACGATATAACTTACGGGATATATGGCAACAAGCAGGTTACAGGATGAAAGGCTTTGCTGAAAAGTAAAACTGTCTTGATCATCATAAAAAGATGAATATCATCGGATAAAAAGAAGTGATAAAACCGCCGGGCATATTGAAACTCAAATGTATTCGGCGGTTTTGAATTTTATAATATATATGAGATGGGGGGGGAAAGATATCAGGCTTTTCCTGAGCAGCCTAACACATTTACGATTTTTCTTTGAACCATCTCTTTTATAGCCTGTCTTGCAGGGCCCAGATATAATCGGGGATCAAAGTCGGAAGGGTTAAGAGACATGTGTTCCCTTATTGCGGCTGTCATTGCAAGTCTTAAATCGGAATCAATGTTGATTTTACATACAGCACCTTTGGCAGCTTGTCTTAACATGTCTTCGGGAATTCCTATCGCATCCGGCATGGACCCGCCATATTTATTTACTTTTTCAACGAATTCGGGTATCACTGAAGAAGCGCCGTGGAGGACAATCGGAAATCCGGGAAGTCTCTCTGAAACTTCTTCCAATATATCGAATTTTAATTCGGGTTTTTGTCCGGGTTTGAATTTGTATGCACCGTGGGATGTCCCTATTGCGATCGCCAGTGAATCAACACCCGTTTTTTCTACAAATTCCTGAACCTGTGCAGGGTCGGTATAACTGTGCTTTTCAACGTTTACGTCATCCTCTATACCTGCAAGCTGACCGAGCTCGCCCTCTACTACAACGCCTTTTGAATGCGCATAATCCACAACTTTTTTTGTCAAAGCTATATTTTCATCAAACGGGAAGTGAGAACCGTCTATCATGACGGAAGAAAAGCCTCCGTCTATACAGGATTTGCAGATATCAAAATCCGCACCGTGGTCAAGGTGCAATGCAATCGGAAGATCGGTTTCGATTATAGCCGCCTCAACAAGCTTTATGAGATAATTATGTTTTGCATATTTCCTTGCTCCGGCGGATACCTGTAAAATGAGAGGTGCATTTTCTTCTTTATGTGCTTCGGTTATACCTTGTATTATTTCCATATTGTTTACATTAAAAGCACCTATTGCATAGCGGTTATCGTAGGCTT
The DNA here is from genome assembly GCA_905372035.1 of Bacillota bacterium. Taxonomy (GTDB): domain Bacteria; phylum Bacillota; class Clostridia; order Peptostreptococcales; family Anaerovoracaceae; genus CAJPNN01. The sequence continues at coordinate 17,491 of CAJPNN010000030.1, forward strand.
TCTTGAACATTTCGGTCGTTGTTACTATTGGCATGATATTTCTCCTTTTGTTGTATCAGTTTATTTTTTTACACCTGTGATGTATTGTATAACTTCTTCATCAGTTGCATCCATAGGGATTATAAAATTGCCTGATTGAATTTTCCCCGCGGATCCGGATCGCGCGAGTACATCAAGAAATTCCTGCTCGGTTTTCATTAATCCCGTTGCGACAACTGAAGCTGCAATTTGTTGACTTGTTGCTCCGTAAGGTATATAAATTGAGCACTTTATCGTTTCTTTTTCGGTTTTATCTTTATGAGCGGTATTTTTACCGACCCGGTTATTTTCATTATTGTAATCGGAATTATTATTGTTTTCACTCTGAATTTGATAAGTATTTTCAGTATTTTCTTCGCCTTGTTCGGCAACACTCTTTTTATGCGGCTGTGAATCGGTATTTTTACCCGTATATCCCATTATAGTGTTTACCTTCATATATATCACAAAGGCTGCGAGAGCTAAAATTAAAATTGCGAGAAAAATGTCGCTCCTATTATAGAAAAAATCTTTTATTCGTCCCATCAAAAGACCTCCTTCACAGATAGAACTTTGCTACAGATATAGTAGATAAAAAGCTTTCAATTATTATTTATAATTTGTCGACAATATATATCGCTGGCATCAATATTGACAGCACAGTTTAAAATCATCGCTTATCGTTTAAAAGACTATTTTTATTATAATGATTTCGTCATTAATAACTTTACCATAAATATGAGTGTTTCTCAAATACAAATATATTAAGTTTTGGTTACCGTCATTAATAATTACTTGAAATCATAGGGAATAGTGGTATATTTATTATAAAAGGATAAGAGGGAATAAATAAGTTGATATTTGTTTCGAAATGAAAAGAGTTCTTGTTTTAGTGATATGATTAAAATAATAATTAGTGAAAATGAAAAAGAGCGAAGGCTTGACAGATTTCTCAAAAAATATTTAAAGAATATGCCGCTTTCGGGGATATATAAACTTTTGCGTAAAGATGTGAAAATTAACGGGAAAAGAGAAAAGGCAAATTATCTTCTTAAGTTTGGAGATGTTGTGACGATTTATATGCAGGAAGAAAGATTTGCTGATCTTACGGCAGCTCCGGACAAAAGTGTTACCAAGAACAGACGCTTTAAGATCGTCTATGAAGATGATAATATTTTAGCTGTGGGAAAGCCTTCGGGATTGCTCACACACGGAGATTCTCAAGAAAAGAAAAACACTTTGACAAATCAAGTTGTAGGGTATTTAATAGATAAGGGTGAATATGACCTTAAAAGAGAAAAGATTTTTACGCCGGCGCCTGTAAATCGTTTGGATAGAAATACCACAGGTATAGTTATTTTCGGAAAAAACAGTATGGCGCTACGAGAGCTTAATGCAAATTGGGACAGTGTAGAAAAATATTACTTAACGATAGTTTCAGGAATACCTGAGAAAGGTTTGTTGACAGGTCGACTGAAAAAAGATGAGC
>CAJPNN010000031.1 GCA_905372035.1 Bacillota bacterium
GTGCTGCAAGATCCGCCATCAAAGATTTTCTTCTTTCTCCGAATCCCGGTGCTTTTACAGCCACACAGTCAAACGTTCCTCTAAGCTTATTAACAACAATTGTAGCAAGAGCTTCTCCTTCGACGTCTTCGCTGATTATAAGAAGCTTTCTTCCCTGCTGAACAATCTGCTCCAATATAGGGAGTATCTCCTGTATGTTTGTGATTTTCTTATCTGTCATCAAGATGTACGGATTTTCCATAACCGCTTCCATCTTTTCCATATCGCTTACCATGTATGCTGAAAGATATCCTCTCTCAAACTGCATACCCTCAACAACCTCTAAAGTGGTTCCCATGGACTTGGATTCTTCAACGGTAATAACTCCGTCTTTACCTACTTTCTCCATAGCTTCGGAAATCAGTTCTCCAACCTCTTCATCATCTGCGGATACGGATGCAACCTGTGCGATGTTCTGTTTTCCTTCAACTTGCTTTGAAATGTTTTTAATTTCTTCAACCGCAACATCAACCGCGCCTTTTATACCTTTTCTGATCGCCATAGGATCAGCGCCCGCAGCCACGTTTTTGAATCCCTCTTTAATCATGATCTGTGCTAAAAGAGTGGCTGTTGTAGTACCGTCTCCTGCAACGTCATTTGTCTTCGTCGCAACCTCTTTGACAAGCTGTGCTCCCATATTTTCAAGAGGATCCTCAAGCTCAATTTCCTTTGCAATAGTCACACCGTCATTAGTTATCATAGGTGCTCCGAATTTCTTTTCAATAAGCACGTTCCTGCCCTTAGGGCCCATTGTTATTTTAACTGTATCAGCCAAACGATCAACACCTGACTGTAATTTTCTTCTGGCATCTTCGCCAAACATAATTTCATTTGCCATTTTATACACCTCTCTCAACTGTTTATATTACTGAAGTACTGCTAAAATATCTCTCTGGCTTACGATCATTACATCTTCACCATCCACTTTTACCTTTGTTCCCGCATATTCTGAAAATATAACCAAATCTCCAACGGCAACTTCCATTTTAACGTCCTCTTTTCCCGGTCCTACAGCAAGCACTCTGGCAATCTGCGGTGCCTCTTTTGACTGTCCCGGAAGAACTATACCACTCTTAGTTTTCTCTTCAGCTTCTTCTCTCTTGATAACTACTCTGTCTGCCAACGGCTTAATGTTCATTTCAAAAAACCTCCCTTTGTTATATAAATTCATACTTACAACCATTTTGTCAGCACTCGCACCTCTTGAGTGCTAAATATATTTTAATACATCTATCTTTAAAAAGTCAATAGCATATTTTAATATTTTATGATAAACACGAATCCTTTTATCAAAGCTCTTCAAGCAGGAACATTGTGAGTGTAGCCGCAGCAACCGGCTGTCTTTTTTCATTATATATCAAAACTTTAGCAACCGCGGTACTCTTTCCTTTATGCAAAACTTCACCTTCAGCAGTCAATTTTCCACTTTTTGTTCCTTTTATAAAATTAATCGATGAATCTATAGTTACACAATTTCTACCATAGCTTACAACCGATAAGCCGCCGGCAACATCCGCCATGGTAAAAATAAATCCTCCGTGAACATTTCCCGAAAAGTTGTTTGCCGGAAATTCCTCGACAGGTTCACTCTCCAAAATGGCCTTACCAAGCGTCAAATCAACGAGTTTGATCCCGCAATGATTTGTAAAAACGTCCAATTCCTTGACTTCCTGCTTTATCCTCTCCAAATCCATAAACCGCTCTTTCCTTTCATCATATTTATAAAACTATCTAAATCCGAGAATTCCGCTTGCAACATTTATTAACATAAGAACAACCGATAAAATCATAAAAATCATAGTCTGAGACGCCGTCAAATATGCTGCAACCTTCTGCCCTGTCGTAAGCCCGGGCATAGCGTCTTCAAGTTCGAACAAATCTCTGTTCCTTGCCTTCTCAATAACAAGGAATATGATCCCCAAAGCAATCATCAAAACAGATATTACGGTTACCGCCTTCTCTCCCGATATAACCCATTCAGGAATCTGTGCCTTGTATATCAAATCACCTTTTTTGTTTGAGCCCCATCCGCTGAAACAAAGCCCCAGCAACCTGATCAAACTGTATCCCATATGCACCATAATAGCCGGCCTTACCGATTTCGCCTTAACCATCAGAAAACCGCAGACTATTCCTAAAACCACGGCATTTGCAGCTTGGTCTATTTGAACAAAAATCAATCCGCAAACCGCTCCTGTAGAAATAATTCCGAACCACTCACCATATCTAACGGTATTTTTCAATATCGTCCCTCTATAAAGAACCTCTTCAAGAAAAGGTGCGATAAAGCCTAATACTATAAGAGTTATTATCCTGTTTGCCATTTCCGGTTGAACTGTTGTATTAACATCTAAAAGGTTCAATCCTGTAACGATTTCTAAAATAAGAAATATACCTTTTACTAAATATTGGAGTATCTGTGTTATTCCGATCCCGATTATCACCCACCTTAATGTTGCAAATCGTTTTTCCGGCGGTTTTCTCAATATCATACCGACCGCTTCCGGCCTCTTGCGATTCGCTATTTTTATAGCGATCGGGAAAAGCAAAATATATACGAGAATATACATAACCGGGTTATATATGTATTTTATATGGCTTTCTCCTATCGGAAGTAATTCCAGCACAAAATACACTCCGTACTTTAAAATTGTCGCTGCGATCAAAAACCATATCAACGCCGTACAGTTTCTACCCGCACTCCTGCGGAGTCTCCTTTTCATATCTACGGTTATTTCCCTGTCACGCAGCCTTGAATTCCTCAAATCCGCCGAATTCGATCTCATAAATTACCGTTCTCCTTATTTTCCCGTGGCATTTTTAAATTCTGTCCATACCTTGCTGTGAGCCTCTTCCGCTTTTGAGTTTACCGGGCGTATCATTTCCATATCATTGAGATTTTCAGGAAGCGTCAAATACTTTTTCTCTTTCTTAGACAAATATTTTTCCGCAGCGGAGTTCGTACAATAGTACCCTATATGCGAAGCACACTTTGCTGCATTCTTAGGTTCAAGTATATAGTTTAAAAATTTATATGCAGCATCTTTATTAGGTGCTTTTGATGTCACAAAAGATGCCATAACGCCGAAACCTATACCTTCTTTTGGAAAAACCACCTTCAAGTCGGAATTATTCTTAAGAGCCGCCGTAACCTGAGACGTATACATAACCGCCGCATTTATCTCTCCTGAAAGTAAGTCATCCTGCAAATTATCATCTTTTATAAGCCTTACGTTAGGTGCAAGCTTTTTAAGTTTAGCTCCTGCCGCTTCAATGGTTTTAACGTCTTCCTCGTTATAACTCTTACCCATAGTTGTCAGTGCCATTCCGTCTATAACTCTAAAGTTCGCAACTATACCGAGACTGTCTTTGAGCTTGCCGTCCCACAAATCCTCATAACCCTCTATCTTCATTTTGACTTTATCCGGGTTATACACTATAGTCTGAATTCCCGCGGCATACGGAATCGTATATTCATTTTTTTCATCATAAAACAATCCCTTATACCTGTAATTTATGTTTTCAAATCCTTTTATTTTCTTCATATCGAGTTTTTCGACTAAACCCGCCTCTATAGCGGTCTTAACGATATAGTCGTCAGCTATGATAAGGTCGTATTCTCCACCTTCAGCAGCCTTCAACTTCGCCAGCATGGTTTCATCAGTATCAAAATTATTGATGTTTATTTTTATTCCGGTTTCTTTTGTAAATCCGTCCAGAACTTCTTTAGGAAAGACTCCGTCCCAAGTATAAATATTCAAAACTTCACCGCTTTCTCTTCCCGTTTCGCCGCCACATCCCGACAGAGGAACAACAATAATTGCCAACATCATGACCAAAACCAAAATCTTTTTCATATTCTCTTCCCTCCATTTAAAAAATAACCATATAAGAAAAACAAGCTTATATCCGCCGACCTACAGCTATTGTGCCGTCTGTCAATTTTGTTCGCTGTGCTTCTTTCCTAAAAACGCCGACAACAACAATATCACTATCGTAACAAGCAGCATAAGCGTACAAAGTGCATTGATCTCAGGCGTCACTCCCGTTTTCAGCTGTGAATATATCTTTATCGGAAGAGTATTGGTGTTTACCCCCGTAACAAATATACTTATTATAACATCATCCAAGCTCATAGCGAAAGCTAAAAGCATTCCCGATATCACAGCCGGCATAAGCTGAGGAAGAACAATATTTAAAATGACCTGATATTCTTTCGCACCCAAGTCCCTGGCCGCCTCCTGAACATTTATATCAATCCCTGACAATCTGCCCTTCACAACCGTATATATATAAGGAATGCAAAATGTCGAATGTGCTATGACAAGCGTTCCCATTCCGAAAGGCATACCTAGCATCGAAAAAAAAGCCATAAACAGCATACCCAATATGATTTCCGGAATCATTATAGGCAGCATTGTAAGATATTCCACCGAGCTTTCAGCTCTCATCTTTGAACGTCTTATTCCTACAGCTCCAAGCGTTCCTATTATTCCTGACAACACACTGCTCAAAGTAGCCAAAACCAAACTGTTTTTAAGTGCAACAAACATATCCACATCATCAAAGAGCTGTCTGTACCATTCAAGTGACAATCCCGACCAAACACTTGATATCTTACTTCCGTTAAAAGAATACACCACAACAACTGCTATTGGAAGATATATAAGCAACATTATCAAAACCAGGAAAACCTTTGAAAATTTTATTTCTTTCATTATAAAATTCCCTCCAGTTCTTTAGATTTTGAAATCTTTTGAGTAAGCCACAAAATAATTCCCGTAACTATGGAAAGCACCACCGACAAAGCTGCCGCAAAAGGCAGATCATGTACCTTAAGCATTTGATCCTGTATAAGATTACCTATAAGCACCACCTTATTTCCGCCCAAAATATCCGCTATAAAAAATAGTCCCACCGACGGTATAAATGTCAAAACAATCCCGGATAAAAGCCCCGGCAAAGTCATCTTAAAAGTTATAGTAGAAAAAGCTTTCCACGAGCTTGCCCCTAAATCACGAGCCGCCTCAACAAGTCCCCAATCCATCTTTTCCGCACTTGAATAGACCGAAAAAATCATAAACGGCAACAATCCGTATACGAGCCCTGTAACCACGGCAGGATACGTATATAACAGCTTCAACGGCTCTTCCGTTATATGGAGTCGCATAAGCAATGTATCAAGCAATCCGTCTGTCCTCAATATTATTATCCAACCGTACATCCTTATTAACGCACTCGTCCAAAACGGGAGCATAAGAAGGAGCATCATAGTTTTTTTCCAACCTGCCGACAGTCTCGCCATGAAATATCCGAAAGGATATCCTATTAAAATCATGACCGCCGTTGATATAAAAGCAAGTTTTACAGAAGTTAAAATCGTCTGAAAATATATAGGTTCAAATATGTTTTTATAGTTTTTAAATGTGAATATCGCTTTAGTTTCCCATATACCGTCCTTTGTCATAAAAGAAAGCACTATCATATATATAAAAGGCAGCACCACGAACAAAAACGTAAAAATACACATGGGCATACTCATAACAAGTCCCATTCTCCTGTCTTTCATGTATAAAGATCCGGTTTTATTCATCAGACTCCTCCTCATCAACAATCACTGCATTGGCGGGTTCCCATCCTATATGAATCCGGTCTCCCACCGAAAGATTAGAGTCTATCCCGTGCCTTGAAGCAATTATAGTCTTTCCGTCGTCCGTTTCAAGAACTATCCTTAACATACCTGCGGTAAAATGCTTGTCCTTGACTTCAACACAAAAAGTGTCGGACATATTATCTTCCTCCGCCTGTAATGCCGCTTCCATACAAGATTCAGAGCCTTCTTCGGGAAAATAAATAGAGTCCGAACGAACTGCTATGTTGACCATGTCTCCCGGATTTACATCTTTACCTCTCACGAACACTTTTGCGGTGCCGCCTTTAATTTTAACTTTTAAAATACCGTGATCATTTTCTATAGCTTGTGCCTTTAAAACATTCGCCTCACCGACAAATCTTGCGACAAAGTCCGTCTTCGGTCTTGAATATATTTCCTCCGGTGTTCCAATCTGAGAAAATCCGCCCGCTCTCATAACCGCAATTCTGTCACTCATATTGAGTGCTTCCTCCTGATCATGAGTTATATATATAAAAGTTATGCCCATTCTCTCCTGAATACTTTTAAGCTCTATTTGCATCTGTCTCCTAAGCTGTAAATCTAAAGCCCCAAGCGGCTCGTCAAGCAAAAGCACCTTCGGGTTTTTCACCAATGCCCTTGCTATTGCAACTCTTTGCTTCTGCCCGCCCGAAAGCTCGTTCGGCATTCTCTTTTCATAACCCTCAAGCCGAACCATTTTAAGCATTTCAGCAACTTTTTCTCGTATTTGATTTTTCGGCAGCTTGTCTATCTTGAGCCCATACCCTATATTCTGGCTCACAGTCATGTGCGGAAACAATGCATAATTCTGAAAAACCATATTTACATCTCTATTGTTCGCAGGTTCATTCGTGACATTTTTTGTATTCAAAAATATACGTCCGCTGTCAGTTTGCTCCATCCCCGCAATTATCCGAAGCATCGTGGTTTTTCCACAGCCCGACGGTCCTAAAAGAGTTAAAAACTCGCCCTCTTTAACCTCAAGATTTATATCTTTAAGCGCCTGCACTCCATCAAACGACTTGCTTATATTTTCAAGTTTTAAAATAATATTGCTCAAACCTACCTCCCTAAAACTATCTGAAATTTAGAGTACGGATGCCCTCAGTTCTTCTCCTGAAAACGGAGAAAGATATGCGGGCGGCACATCAAATACCGTCATTGCTCCGGTTTTTCCCTCTTTAAACAGCCTATAGCAGGCTCTTGCATATGCAACCAAAACGCTTGCCGTAAATTCAGGATTCGAATCCAGTTTCAAGCTATATTCTATAATATGCGATTTATCTTTATTAAATCCGGTCTTGCCGGTTCTTATAACGAATCCTCCATGCGGAATTTCCGAATGATTTTTTTTCATTTCTTCCATACTTATAAAGTTAACGGTAGTATCATACTCGTCAAAATAATTAGGCATATTTTTTATTTCCGCTTCTATTTTTGATAAATCCGCTCCGTCGGAAGCAACTACAAAACATTCTCTCGTATGTTTTTCTCTCACGTTCAAATCGGGATTTTCTCCTGATCTTACTTTCTCGAGTGCAATGTCGACAGGAACGGTATACTGCCTGGCATCCATTACGCCTTCTATTCTTCTTATCGCATCGGAATGTCCCTGACTCACGCCTCTGCCCCAAAAGGTATAATCTTTACCCTCAGGCAAAATGGATCTCGCATAAAGCCTGTTAAGAGAAAAGATTCCCGGATCCCAACCCACGGATATCAATGCCGCTTTCTTTCCTTTCTTAGCTTCCGAATCAACCTTTTCAAAATGCTCCGGTATCTTTGCATGTGTATCAAAACTGTCAACAACATTAAACTTCCCAGCAACTAAAGGTGTTTTTTCCGGCAAATCGGTTGCACTTCCCCCACATAAAACAACTACATCTATACCGTTCTGAAAATTTTCCAGTTCATTGACGGAATATACCCTGACATTATCCGTTTCTAATTTGATTTCCTCAGGATTTCTCCCTGTGAACACCCCTACAAGCTCCATGTCCTCATTCTGTCTTACAGCTGCTTCTACTCCTCTTCCGAGGTTTCCGTATCCTACTATTCCTACTCTCATAACTTTTCTCCTTACACTCGCATCGATATATTATTTCCCTCTTAATAAGTATCTAAACAAAGAACCCTCCCATAGAATCGGGAGGATCCATAATACCCTTATACCTTATACAGGATAAACCATATCTTCTTCATTTAAAAGGTTTGAATCAAGTCCGTACCTCTTTGCATTTCTCTCTCTGAAAAAGTCGATCGCCGGTTTAGGTAACAATGCTCCCGTCAAAACGTCTTCTTCAGTTTCTATATATTCTGCAAATTCTTTTTTTATTTTGTCAAGCTCAGGCTCTATGAGATCTGCCGGCCTGCAAGTTACACGTTCCTCATCACCTAATATCTTCTTGAAAATTTCATCTGAAATAGGCACCGCCGTCTTGCCGTACATTCCCTTCACAAGCTGCCTTGCTTCATTCGGAACCATCTTATATCTCTCTCCCATAACAGTATTCAAAACTGCCTGCGTTCCGACAATCTGGCTCGACGGTGTTACAAGCGGCGGATATCCGAAATCCTCACGAACTCTAGGTACCTCTTTAAGAACTTCTTCAAACTTATCCATAGCATTTGCCTGTTTAAGCTGTGATACCAGATTTGAAAGCATACCTCCCGGAACCTGATACATCAAAGTGTTTATATCCACACCCATAAGTTTAGGATCAAGAAGCCCGCTCTTTATATATTTTTCTCTGATCGGTCTGAAATGCTCCGCAATCTTATTTAAAAGTTCCATATCAAGATCCGTATCTCTTTCCGTACCTTTAAATGCCGCTACAAGCGGTTCTGTAGGAGGTTGGCTTGTTCCTTCGGCAAACGGTGATATTGCCGTATCGATGATATCGACACCTGCTTCCGCAGCCTTCATATAGGTTAAACTGCCCAATCCGCTCGTTGCATGCGTATGAAGCTCTATAGGGATTTTTATTTCCGCTTTCATCGCTCTTATCAGACTCTCCGCATTGTACGGATCCAAAAGCCCCGCCATATCTTTAATACATATGGAGTCCGCTCCCATCTGTTCGAGTTCTTTTCCAAGTTTCACAAACATCTCATTGGTGTGAACCGGACTTATCGTATATGATATAGTTCCCTGTGCATGTCCGCCATATTTTTTACATGCCTTTATTGAAGCTTCCAAATTCCTCGTATCGTTAAGTGCATCAAAAATACGTATATTATCTATACCGTTTGCAATCGCTCTATTTACGAACTCGTCTACCACATCATCGGCATAATGCCTATATCCCAAAAGATTCTGACCTCTCAAAAGCATTTGCAGCTTCGTGTTGGGCATTTTCTTTCTTATAATTCTCAATCTTTCCCACGGATCTTCATGCAAAAATCTAAGACAGGCATCATAAGTTGCTCCACCCCACATCTCAACAGCGTTATATCCTACCTGATCCATAGTTTCAAGGATAGGCAACATCTCTTCTGTCGTCATTCTGGTTGCGATTAACGACTGATGTCCATCTCTCAGAACAGTTTCCGTAATCTTTAGTTTCGGCATCTTCGCCTTGTCTTCCTTAGCCATTTTTTCCTCCCTATTCATATAAAAATAAGACATCAAATTATTGATATTTAATTATATATATATTGGAAGAAAAAATCAATACATTAAAGAACGAGAAGCTCACGCTTGTCCGACACACCTGCTCAGTTTAAAAAGGTACAAGACAAAAGTTTGCTCCCGGTATATACGTTAAGTCCGACAATATACAACCTGAAGGGATTTGTATTAAAACTGTAAATTAAGCTATAAAAAAGTTAAACTCATCTCCGGATAGTTAAACAATTAATTTATATTAAAAATCACATTTCCATAGAATCGATGTCAAGCACATCATATCCTATTCCTGTTACAGCTTTCTCAAGAGCTTCCCTGCTTAGAGGCTCATCGGATTTTACTATAGCCGTTCCCTTGGACTTGGATGCCTTTGCGGATTTCACACCCTCCACTTTTCTCAAATTTTCTTGGACATGCACCTCGCATTGTCCGCACATCATTCCGTCAATTCTCATAGTTGTTACATACTTATAATTCTTTTTGCCGAACATAATACAATACCTCCTGTTCTTTATTCTTCATACTCTATTTTATAAACACAATATATTTGTTTGTAATTCAGGATCTATCTGTTCTCCACGAAATTGTTTATTTATTATTATCCATATCATCCATGATATTCTAATTCTTATTCACGATTTTTAAGAGCTTCACTAAAGCTCATCCTCGATATTCTCTTCATTTGTATTATGCTTACGACCGCATATATCAAAATAGCTAATCCTATAGTCATAATAACAGCTTTCGCAGGAATTTCAAGTTCAAAATATCCCGAGAATTTCATAAATGCCAAATACCCTAAGATTTTAAGCATTTTAATCTGCAAAGGAATACTTATCAGCAAAGTCAAAATTAAAGTCATAGTCGTAGACCTCAAATATATTCTGTTTATTTCTCTGTTGCTGTAACCGAATACTTTTAAATATGCAATTGAAAGGCTGTTTTTGTCCATAAGAATCTTCGTCAGAATAAACATAACGATAAAGAAAAACAACATAGCTACAAACATGATTATATTGATCATTTCCTCTACCATGTCCTTAACCTGTTTCCCTATGCTTGCAACCATCTTTTCGTCAATCACGGTAGCAATAAAATTTTCATCTATATTAAGTTTTTTATTGCTGAAATACCCGTTATAATAGTCTGCAGGACGATTTAAAGTTTTGTTTAAATTACTCCTGCTCATAAACACCGACAGTGTAGTCGGATAATCATAAGTACCGACTATTTTATACGTTTTAGTTTTGTCTTCAAGCTTATCCGTTATTTTTAACTTGTCACCTACATCAATTCGCAATTTTTTCCCCAAATTTTCACTTATAACAATTTCATCACTCTTCTTGGGCAAAGAAAGTTTCTTGAAATATTTTGAATTCTTATCTATTCCATAAATATTTATATCTTCTTCAGCTTTCTTTATTTTTATATATACACTGCCCATACTTGCGCTATACTTTTCAGCGGAATTCGAATCTCCTACCACAGCAACAGGGGCTTTAAGTATATATTGATACTTAGACGGTATTCCTCTTGATGTCTCTTTTTCATATTTATTAAAAGTAGGCTCTATTATAAAACCATACATCATAAGCAGTGTCGTAATCAGTATACCTATTACCATTACCGTATAGTCCCCTTTATTTCTCAGAAAAACTCTTTTCCTGAATCTGCTTTCAAAAGATTTGCTCTTCAACATCTTTACTTTGCTTATCTTTCTGTTGTATGTTTCACCTCTGATAAAGGCAAGCGGTGTGAATTTGAGCTTTCTCTCCAGATTTATAAAATTGATTATAAGCATTATGACAAAAGGCAGTATGGTGCTTATAAAAAAAGCCCGCGCATTAAAGACCGCCTCAAAGTTCGGTAATTCAAAACTCTTATAATACATGTCCGCAAAAGGCCTTATATATACGGTATATCCCAGAACATTTCCCACGACAGCCGCAACAAGAGTTATTATAATCGGCGTGGATATGTAAAACTTTATAAGTTCACGTTTTCTATATCCGTTAGCCATAAGCGTCCCGATATTTTCGGATTCTTCACGAATTAAACCGGACGCCATCACCGCAAATATGAATGCAATCAATGTAATCATTATACCCATAAAAATCGTCATCATCGGCCTGTCACCGCCCATATCGTTCATCATGAACATAATGGCGTTGTTTATTTTCTTAGGCATAAAACCGATGACAGTCTTATCTTTGTTCGCTGTTTTAAAAATTTCGGTATTCAAACGCTCCGTCTGTTTCTCGCTCAGATTTCTGTCATTAAACCTGTAAGAAGTCTGATAATGTACTTCGGATGCTATAAATTTGCTGAAAAACTTTTCTGAAACCAAGGCTTCTCCAAAATTCACGCCATCATACATCAAATCCGAATTTTTTGCAAAGCTTGAATTGAAGTCCGGCAATGCAAAAATACCTGTAACTTTCATTTTATGGGCTTTTCCGTCTTTAAAATACTTTCCGCTTATAGATATTTTATCTCCGATTTTAATTTTATTGTTTTCGGCATAAATCCTGTTTAAAGCTATTTCATTTCTTTTGTTTGCAAGCTTTCCTTTATTTAGAACGGGTTTGTTTATCTTTTCTCTGTTCGCAAAAACTCTTAAGGTCTTTTTCTTTTTTATATCTATATTCACATAATACATATTTTCGATTTCTACATTCTTATCTTTTATCTTATCTATTATGCTCCCTGAAAGAGGAAACGACGTCGTAACCTGACCGTCCTCGACTCTTCCCTTGCTCATAAGCTCCTGATTCTTAAATTTTGTGCTGTCTGAAACTACATAAAATCCGGATGTTGCCGATATCATAAGAACCATGAGTAAAAAAAGAGCTATATATCTTCCCATGTGAGCTTTTATGCCTCTCCATATTCTCTTTCTGAAAACTTTCATAACTACCACTCCAATTCTTCCGCACTTTTAATGTTTTCGTTTACAATATCCGCATTTATTTTACCGTCTTTAAGCCTTACAATCCTCTTCGCCATTCCCGTTATCTCTTCGTTATGGGTAGCTATGATTATCGTTGTGTTATATTCTTTATTTACACGTTCAATAAGTGCAAGTATTTCTTTTGATGTTTTATAATCCAGTGCTCCGGTAGGTTCATCACAAAGCAACACCGCCGGTTTTTTTACCAACGCTCTTCCTATAGCACATCTCTGCTGCTGTCCTCCTGACAACTGTTTGGGAAATTTGTCCTTATGCTCCCACAACCCCAAATCGTTCAGAAGCTCTTCTACATTTATCGGGTCCTTGCTTATATTTGCACCCACTTCTATATTCTCTTTAACATTAAGATCGGGAATCAGGTTATAAAACTGGAAAACAAATCCTAACTTCTGTCTTCTGTATTCAGTTAATGCCATATTTTTTAATTTTGCTATATCCGTCCCGTCTATTATTATTTCTCCTCTTTCAACTTTTTCAAGTCCGCCTATAGCATTCAGTAATGTAGATTTCCCCGACCCTGAAGGTCCGAGCAAAGTACAAAGCTCTCCTTTTTCCAACTGAAAACTTACATCGTTCAGCACCTTTATACTGTTTTCTCCCAGTTCATAAATTTTATCCAAGTTTTTCACTTCTATAAACATATCTTATCTGTATGATACCTGCGATCCGATCATACTCTCCTTCCTTTAATTTATTATATTCGTAAAATCAAGAACAAAATATCATATATCCTTATTTATTCTTATGTTGCTTGATATTGCTTTGTTCCATCAAGTTAGCTTGAACTCACTATATCACTTTTAATGCTTTTATTCAAGGTATCAGGGGGTTTTTATTGAAATTGCAATAAACGTTATATTTAAGGCGAAAAATTTATATTATTAATTTGGGTTATTTGCATTTCAGTTATTTGCAATAATATATAAAGCCATAAAAAAGCAGGCATTGAATGCCTGCTTTTTTATGGCGGAGAGCATGGGACTCGAACCCACGGGGCTGTTACACCTTACTCGCTTTCCAGGCGAGCTCCTTAGCCGCTCGGTCAACTCTCCAAATGTCACTCAATAAGTGTACCAAATAATCTATAGTATTGCAAGGAAAATCAAATCGGTTTTTCATTTAAATGCCTACATATAGCTTCTGCCTGACTCAAGCATATAGTCATGTTATCTCCCCGAAACCCCGTCGATATTTTTATCTACCGTAATGACTTCATATTCTTTTTTTAACCTTGCAAAAAGCCGGAGACCGGTCACACCGGTCCCCAAAATAATAATTTTCAATATATAAATACCTCTTAAGGACAACATACGGAACAAGGAGTCAGTCCTCTTGCCCTTGCACTGTTAACATCAGATTTGATGCATGATTGTCTCAAATATTGACAGCCTGCTCTATGATATTTTGAACCTGTTCTTGTAATATATACGGTATAAGAATTTTGTTGAGCTGCTTGAGGTGCAGATGCAGCTTTATAGGAATTTTGTCGATTCGCCCGGGGTGCAGCCGCAACTTTAGGGGCGGATTGAGGCTTTGAATTTACTTGAGTTCCTCTAGGTGTACTTTTGGAACCGGCTTGAAGCTTCAAGTTTTGTTGATATATATAATTATCCTTTTCCTGTATCAAGTTTTGTGCTTCGGCCGACTTTTGTTGCAACTGTGACACTTCATGTTTAAGAGACTTGTTACTCTCTGTTAAACCGCCGACATTGACAAAAAAGTAGCCGTTCAGTATAAGAGAACATACTAAAACAACTGAAAGTATCCGTGACTTATTTTTTTCATTCATTTTAAAACCCTCCCGTTTTTAATCAAATAGCAGATTTTATCTATTCCAAGAACCCCATGCCCCCTTTTTAATCTTACAGAAAACAAAAAATCGGACGGCAGTCACACCGGTATCTACAATAATGATTCCCGGTATATAAATGATTCATTTACTTAAGTGTCTCTAAAACCGCTTTGTCAAGATGCTCTTTTGGAACAACTGAATCATGCTTTACTTCTTTTTTGTCGAGATCTTTAAGCCCCGCAGGAATCACGACTCCGGTCAAATCATTAAGCCTTTCTATACATTCAAATCCATTTAAATTCTCTTTTATTCCCAATGCCGAAATACAACTGTCCGCAAACTTATACGCGCTCGCTGTAGATACTATAACGGCAGGCGTATCGTCTTTACTTTCAGCCACATAATCTCTATATACTTTATGAGCAACCGCGGTATGCGTATCCATCAGATATCTTTCCTCTTTCCACACCTTATATATTTCGCTCAATGTATCCTTTTCATCGCAAAACCCGGAGTAAAAATCATTTAACCCTGCTTTTATCTTGTCGCTTACAACATATTTTTTATTGTTTTCAAGCTCAACCATAAGTTTGTTTATTTCCTCACCGCTATTATCGCTCAAAATAAATAACAACCTTTCAAGATTACTGGATATCAAAATATCCATAGACGGTGAATTTGTCACAAAAAATTCTCTATTCGCATCATATATGCCTGTATTTATAAAATCTGTAAGCACTTTATTCTTGTTTGATGCACAGATAAATTTGTTCACCGGTATTCCCATGCTCCCTGCATAGTATGCAGCTAATATGTTTCCGAAATTCCCTGTAGGTACTACTATGTTTATCCGATCTCCCGGATTTATGCTCCCTTGTTTGATCATTTGTCCATACGCCCAAACATAGTATGCTATCTGCGGTATCAAACGCCCTATATTGATGGAATTGGCTGATGACAGCCTGTATCCCCGTTCCGCCAACTTTACGGCAAAATTCTTATCATTAAAAATCCTTTTAACGCCGGTTTGCGCATCGTCAAAATTGCCGTCTATACCGTATACATGCGTGTTGTTGCCCTTTTGTGTAAGCATCTGTCTTTCCTGAACAACACTCACTCCGGATTTCGGATAAAAAACTATTATTTCAGTCCCGTCGACATCTGAAAACCCCTCAAGTGCAGCTTTTCCGGTGTCTCCCGATGTCGCAGTGAGTATAGCTATTTTTTTATCTTCATTCTGTTTTTTAACAGCCGTTGTAAGAAGATACGGTAAAATTGACAACGCCATATCTTTAAAAGCTGCCGTCTTGCCGTGGTAAAGTTCCAAAATCGAGACATTTCCAAGTTTAACAAGCGGTGCAACATACTCACTTTCAAAACCCTCTCCATAAGCTTCCTCCACACAATCAGCTATTTCACCATCGGTATAGTCCGTAAAAAATGCTCCTATCACAGCTTTTGCTACATCTTCATATTTCATATCTCTAAGCTCTTCAAACGAAAAAGGAATTGTAGGAACAGAATCCGGAACATAAAGCCCTTTATCTTCAGCTATGCCCTTTATCACACCGTCTGCCGCACTGACTTTTATGCCGCTTCCTCTTGTACTCATATATCTTATCATTTCCTCACACCTCCTACAAAAAATTTATTTTACATTCTATCACTTTTAACACATTCTTACAAGGAGCCCGTTGTCATATCTTCCGATATTTTTTACAGCAATCAATCATCCGTAGTACGTCCCTCATAAATGCTGAGTCCCCATTCGTCCCAGTACCATATATTTGTTTTATATAGCGACCTGCGTGACAACAGATCCTTAATCGCGGGTTCGAACAATATTTGCCTGTCTTTTATTTTAAGTCCTTTTTTCATGTTATTTTGCCTCCCCCGCTCAGTCGCCTTTTTTTCTATGCTTACATTGCCTCTTTTATTTTCTTCTTTTGCATCACTTCCGTTTTCCCGATTTATATCCACAATCTCCATTGATACCGCAGGCCTGTTTAACGCTGATGACCCCCATATACATTTCAACCTGCCCTGCCTGTACTCATATATGAATATATGTGAAAACAAGCCTTTTTCTCTTTTTTTATGCCAAAAAGGAATATGACTTGCAAAATTATCCGTACTCATAAACTGTAAAATTAAATTCGGTTTTCCGTTTCCTGTTATATCGGCTATCTCAATATCCTGAACATACCAATCTCCGTGTGCCTTCCAAAACAATTTTTCTTTTTCTGTAACTTCTAAATATCCGTTTTTAAGCAAATAGCACTCTTTAACCCCGTTACCGTCAATATCCGCTTCAAGCATCATATTATTCGTTCTCGGGAACCAATACAATAAAACTAGTGCCGCTAAAATTGCAAGCAGCAATAAAAGCGACACTTTAGATACGGTTATCAAATTGATATTTCTACTTTTTTTAATCGTCATACCCCGCCTCTACAGCATAATCGTAGATCCAGCTGTGATCTTTGATACCTACGGATTTAAAATCATCATACAGCATCTCTCTCCATTCATCATCTGTCAGACGTTTGTCTATAGGATACTTAAACTCATAGTTTGAGAATACTCCTCCGAAAACAAGCTTGAGCTGACCTTCAACAGGAACTACTGCAAATATTTTCTTTATTGCACCGTTACCTTCCTGCAAAATTGTTCCGTTCGGATCCGTTGCCACATCCGAAACCAAAGCCGCCTGGTTATTGAGTCTCGCATAAGATTGATCTCTCTTGCTCTTCTCGTCCAGCGTCTCCGTCCAGAAATGTTCAAGCTGCCCTCCATAGCTCCTTATAAAGTCATACTCTTTATCCGAAAGCTTTTCATTTTGCAGTTCTTTAATAGAAATATCTCTAAGTTTCTCAAACATATCTTTCATTATCTTGAGATTTTTTTCATCTTTTTTATTTAACATATCAAGCTGTTTAAGCCCCTCTATCGTCTGTTTGCAAATTCCCGCAACTCTATGATATAAAACCGGCACAGGCTCTACATAACCTCTGTCATCATATTTGTCACCTTCTCCTCCTGCGCCCATTTCAGCCATTACCTGTTTGGTATATAACAGCGTATCATGCTTGAGCTCCGTCCAACTTGATATAAAAGTATTAAGCTGCTTTTTATTCCATGCATCGTTTCTCATGAATGAAGGATATCCCTCTTTAGCTTTATCCAAGAGCGGAGTGAGGAAATTCAGCCATCCTTTATACAAATCCTGATTCCATGTCTCCTCAGGGATTTTTTTAACCTCCGCTTTCATCTTTTCGAGATTCTCTTTATAATTCTTATACTCAAAATCTCCGCTTGATTTTAAAATATCCTCCGCCGTGGAAGATCCGAATGCCGCCGCTATATCAAGGCTCTTTGGCAGCATCCTTTTCTCGCCTTTGCTGTTTTCTCCAACTTTTCTGTATATTAAATTCTGGAAAATATCGGCATCCAAACTGTATCTCTGCCCCATAAATCTGAATGCATCCGTATTTTCCTGCAAATCCTGATCCTCATCTATAGGAATTGAATTGATTTTGTTTCCTTCCGTTTTCTTCAATTTACTTACAGTATCTTTAACCTTTCCGGAATCTTTTTTAAACTCTTTGGTTTTCGGTATATTACCAAACACATTTTTGATTACGGAATTTGCTTCCACTATACCCGCATCATCCGATTCCCCTGCGAAAAATGCCGTAACGTCATAAATCCCTTTCCACAATAAAGATGCCTTGCCGCTTTCATTCATTGCCATAGCCATCAATATCACAGAATGCATGTCGCTTTCATTTTTTTTCAGGAAACTTGCTCTTCCATACCACATCATAGCTTTAAAATAGTCCTTAAGCTTTGAATCTTTTGTATAGTGACTTCTCGGAATATACTGCGTGTAGTCTTCCTGCACGGTCTGATCTTTATTTTCTATGTTGAAAATCGTAGATGCTGCAATACCCTCATGCTTTTCTACGGCATTGACTTCCTTATCCACCAAAGGCTCAATCTCTTTAGGATATGTAGCATCCATTTGCAAAAGCTCCGCCGCTACCGCAAAAAACGCCACATTTCTCATAGCCGCATTTTTATATTCACTGTCTTTAAGCGCCTCATATTGTTTAACGGAATTTTTAAGCATTTCCGTTGTAAGAGTCTTAATATTTTTATAAAGATACTTTTTTTCTATATTTTGAAGTAAGTAGTCAAAATACAAATGATAATTATGAATAGCAGAATCCGAGGTTACAAAATTTGCGATCTTATTATAGCGATATTCTTCATACAAAGCGAAAAATTCTGTTATGTCGTGTCCTTTCAAATCAACTGCAAATCCATTCTTTTCAATGAGCGGAAACAGTTTTGATGAGACAAATTCTCTGTTCACACCGATAACATTTTTAAGGTTTTTTTCCACTTTGTATTCTTTGACCTGTGGATTGAAATCAGGCATCTCACTTTCATTTCCTCCCGTGAAAGCCGACACTTTTACAGCTTTTTCCGTCGTCTTTTTTCCGGACGCTTTATCACCTGAATCACCGCAGCCTGAAAGCATTCCAAGTACTAAAAACGCAATCAAAAATACCGGCATTAATTTTTTTATTTTTTTCACTTTGTGATTCCTC
>CAJPNN010000032.1 GCA_905372035.1 Bacillota bacterium
GAATAAGTCACACCGCTATGACTGCATTTACATTTCAATATGCTTCTATTAAACCTTATCGAAACCCTAATATCTCAGACAATGAGATTTACATTTACATTTCAATATGCTTCTATTAAACCGGGGATATAAGAATAAGTCACACCGCTATGACTGCATTTACATTTCAATATGCTTCTATTAAACCATACCCTTCTCTGAGTTGGTATTCGTGCCCTTTAACGACATTTACATTTCAATATGCTTCTATTAAACCTCAACTCGATGACACCCTGAGACCTTGCAACTTTTAATTTACATTTCAATATGCTTCTATTAAACCATACCCACGGTCAGCCTCACGGCAAACCTCTCTCGAATTTACATTTCAATATGCTTCTATTAAACCGATTGCGTCTCATTATCCGATGACCCCTGAGTTGAATTTACATTTCAATATGCTTCTATTAAACCATCTACTCCATGAGCTAGTGAGATTCTTAGTCCGTTATTTACATTTCAATATGCTTCTATTAAACCTCTTCATAAATTCCTCCTTGCTCGTACGCATTAATATATTTACATTTCAATATGCTTCTATTAAACCCCTTGTGCTGAGCACTGCTTATAACCCTTTTCTTGATTTACATTTCAATATGCTTCTATTAAACCGAAGTCACTGCTCCTACAAGGTTACCGCCAATTGTATTTACATTTCAATATGCTTCTATTAAACCTAAGCCGATGTCTCTGGCACAAGTAGAGAAATTAATATTTACATTTCAATATGCTTCTATTAAACCCTAATAAGATTTCAGCCAATGAGGCATTTAAGTAAATTTACATTTCAATATGCTTCTATTAAACCATAACCTTCGTAAAGACACCGTATCAGAGTTACTAGAATTTACATTTCAATATGCTTCTATTAAACCAATATTTAGAATCTCGGAATATGTCCCAAAATGAATATTTACATTTCAATATGCTTCTATTAAACCACCTTCATGGAAGCTGTAGCCCCAAGTGTATGGAACATTTACATTTCAATATGCTTCTATTAAACCTCTTCAGTTCCAGCTGTATAGTCAATCTTTGTCACACATTTACATTTCAATATGCTTCTATTAAACCGGGGTCTCGTCATTAACCCAAGCTTCGAAATTGTTATTTACATTTCAATATGCTTCTATTAAACCATTATAGCCCTTGTGGCAGCCGCACTTCTTATTAAATTTACATTTCAATATGCTTCTATTAAACCTGTTAGCGCCAATCATACTGTCGCCTTTTACACGTATTTACATTTCAATATGCTTCTATTAAACCAAGATTATACAACAATGAAATAGGAGAAGTCGATCAATATTTACATTTCAATATGCTTCTATTAAACCCTATAGTAGATAAAGTGTTCTACAAAAACCTAACTATATTTACATTTCAATATGCTTCTATTAAACCCAATAGGAAGGTAAGAGCCAATCTAGACAAGGATAATTTACATTTCAATATGCTTCTATTAAACCCAAGGTTTTGCAGAAAGGCAGGTCTTAAGCAGAATCATTTACATTTCAATATGCTTCTATTAAACCACGAGGCAAGGGAGTTAGTAAGGGCAGCGAACTACGAATTTACATTTCAATATGCTTCTATTAAACCGAAAATGCTTAATTTAATAATAACTTTCTTAATCACATTTACATTTCAATATGCTTCTATTAAACCCCGCATGCAAAAGATAAAAATTGAAGTAACAAAAGAATTTACATTTCAATATGCTTCTATTAAACCATAGTATTGTAGCTTTATATCTCGCCTGAGAGCTGAATTTACATTTCAATATGCTTCTATTAAACCCACAAGTCACATGTATTGGTATTTGACCGAGAGACATTTACATTTCAATATGCTTCTATTAAACCAATTTCGGCATTTAGCGGGTTAGGTTTTAAAAGTTTATTTACATTTCAATATGCTTCTATTAAACCTTCATTAATCTTGGAGTAGGTTCCGTTTCCGACTTAAATTTACATTTCAATATGCTTCTATTAAACCTGTCATCATCGCTTTTAACCTCTTCAGGGTTGTATGCATTTACATTTCAATATGCTTCTATTAAACCTTTTTCCGTCCGTAATGTATTCGCATCCTGCCATCATTTACATTTCAATATGCTTCTATTAAACCCCGTTGCTCTACTGTACTGTTGTATCAATGCTTTGACGGGCGTTTTCTGTCTACTTCCTTTTTTATACAATTTCGACACTGTAATTTTTAAGATCATGGCCTTAATTATTTCTATTGGATGTTGGAAATTCAATATCCAATAGAATTCTGTCGAAGCACTGCAGTTTTTACATTACTACACATCGACATTATTGACAATACAAATAACCACTTTACGATGCCATTTTACCCAAGCTCCATAAATTATACAAGTTATTATTTTTTATCATGTACAAGTGCACTTTGCATTTATAATCAACAATATTCATTGAACTTTTAATTCTATACAAAGTCCATTGACTTAATAACTTTTCAAGCAAACACGTAAACTTATTTTATTTCTTTGAAACGCTTCAACCGATGAGGATTACGCAGAATACTTTAAGCTTGTAAAGTAATTGATGGTTCCCTTCTCAGAGAAAATTAGACATCTTATCGTCTTCCAATCCCCAAAATTCTTTTTCTAACCATTTTTCATTCCTGCTTTTAAAAATAATCACCGAATCTATATCCTTTCGTATGTGTTTTGACAACTCGGTTTGCAATCTCATATATTGCAGTTCCGTCAACTCACCTTCAAAAACAGACTTTTGTATGTGTGTCAAATACTTCTTGCATATCTTAAATATATTTCGCAATACTTTTGCCCCGACTTCATCCATTTCAACATCATAAACTAGAATACAGTACATTCATATCACCACCATATCTTAAACCCTTCATATTCTTTTTCTTCGGTCAAGTGCTTAATCAATTTATAACATTCCAGTCTGAATAAATATCTATATGATACGTCCCTATTTAATTCTTTGTGTTTTATAGTACGCTGAAGTCGTTTGTCATATTCTTCCACTATGATTTTTCTTGCAGATTCTTTTAAATATAAATAATTTGATTCTTTTTCAAAATCATCTTCACTTATCATATTTTTATTAAGTAATGAAAATATCATTCTCTCTGCGATAAGCGGCTTAAATATTTCTGCAATATCTAACGAAAGTGAAAACCTTGCCACCCCGGGTTCATGCAGATAACTTACTGTCGGGTTGAGCTGTGTCTTATATATTTCTGCTAATGCAGTTGTATACACTAAAGAATTGGCAAATGACAATAAAGTATTTATCATATTTTCAGGCGGATGCTTTATGCGCTTTGTAAAATTGACATTTTGTTTAATAATGTCATTCCATGATTCATAGTACTTTTTCCTGATATTCCCCTCTATTCCCATCAACTCTTCAATACTATTTGTCCGATTCAATTTCTCTCTAAGCAAGGCTATCTCTTTAAGAACTCCTTCCAGATTTACACCTCTCCCGTTGTAATATCTCACATTTCTATAAATATTATATGATGCCGCATCAATAAACTTTTTTGCAAGCATAAGCCTTTTCTCATACTCGGAATAATGTCCTACCTGCTTCACGAGTAAAAACCCACTCACATTTTTATCTCGCGGTGAAAAAGAGCCCGAATAAAATCCATAATAGTTAAATACATGCAATAAAATTTCCTTTTGCGCCAAAAAATTTAAAAGTTTGGTATTCAGATTTATTTCGCCAAATACATAAAGATCGGAGACTGTTTCACAAGGAATGTCTTTCTTAATTTTATCTTCAGTTACTA
This sequence comes from Bacillota bacterium, assembly GCA_905372035.1. Taxonomy (GTDB): domain Bacteria; phylum Bacillota; class Clostridia; order Peptostreptococcales; family Anaerovoracaceae; genus CAJPNN01. The sequence continues at coordinate 3,835 of CAJPNN010000032.1, forward strand.
CCCTTATACTGTTATCTTTTCGTTGAAGTGTTCCACTTTTAAAAATGTAGTAATTTCTGTTCATGTCACTCTCCTCAAATAAAACAAAATTCGTAGTATGCACATTTTGAACATATCTTTTTTCTAGCAAGTATCGGTGGCTGTGGCATATCTACAATTCTTTTAATTTCATCCAAAGTATTCTCGATTTCTTTCCTGTCTCTATCTTCAAGATGAACTACCTCTCTCTTTTTTATTTTAGGAAAGTCTAAAATTCCTTTTTCGATTTCTATTCCCTTATTCTCAAGTATCCACATGTAATACTTAAGTTGCCAAATCGAAGCAATTTCTACACTTCTTGATTTTTTAACTTCATGGACAATTCTCCAGCTTTGTAAAAAATCTATGCTTATCATATCATCTACCATGATATGTTTCTTTTCTCTACTATATGATTCTTCATCAATAAGCTTTCCAATTTGAACTAAATCACTCGTGTGTTCCATATCAAGTTGGTGTGAAAAATACCATAGTTTACGATCACATACATAGTGATAGTATATCATTGCTCCGGTGACAGCTTTCATATATTTCATCCTCCTTGTTTGATACAACTATCCCCCATACTTTTTACCTTGTGGTTTATTCATATACTGAATAATATTACTTTTTAAATAATATTACTTTCTATCTCTTTACTTTCTTTAGTTATACTTATTAAGCCCATCTCCGGATTATATTCCGCATCTATGATCTTAATTTCTTCATATTTGCCGAGTTTTATCGTAGCTTTAGGTCTTACATTTTCCAGCTGATATCTCTCTATACCCAATGTGAAGGCTTTTAATTTCTCCCTGTTCTCTATTTTTTCTTCCATGCTCAAGTTTCTGTCACTCAGGCTCTTTTCCAATATTTCTATCTCATCTCTATTATTCTCAAAAACTACTAATGGAATAACTGTTTCTGTAGTTATATCCCTAAACAACTTTTGTGCATCCGGCTTTGTATTTTCTGCCGGCAAATAAAGAGTTGGCTGTTCAATACATTTTTTAATTTTGTCATAATACTTACGGCATTTAGAACCCTTCATATTTTCCGTGCTGTAAATATCCCTCACCAAATTCATCTTATCTATTTCTCTTAATTCTCTTGAAGCGGTTTTAAAATATTCCCTCAATTTTTCTTTTGATAGTTCAAAAATATTTTCGTCTATATTATATCCTGCTCCGGAACATTTCTTTTCACCACCGTCAAAAACATAACAATTAGCTCCGTCTCCATTCCAGCTTCGTTTCCTATAACACCTTCCCATCCTCTGAAAAAGTCCGTTGACATCCGATAGTTCCGTAATCAAAATGTCAAAATCTACATCCAGTGATGCTTCAGCAATCGAGCTTGCAATCCATATTCCTTTTCTATTATCTTTTGTACCGCCCTCATCTATTTTTCCGAAACTTAAAATAGCTTTCTCTTTTTCAATTCTGTCCTTATAAATATATTTTCCATGCAGCATGTTCAATTCACTCTCGTCAATTGATTTACTATCAGAGCTATTTTCTTGTAAATCCATTTTATTACTGAGTTCTTTATAAACTTCCTTGCATTTATTTACTGTATTACATACTACCAACACTCTGTTATTGTTATATTTTTCAAATATGAAATCTGCTGTTATCCCCTCCTCATGCCATTCTACACTATGCCTTATTCTTTTTTCATCTACAAACGGTTCCGGCATTATAAACTTAAGCCCGTAGCTTTCCATTATATCTCTTAGGAATCCCGGAAAAGTCGCTGTCATTATAACAAAACGTCCTCCCAGTTCCGTTACCATTTTTAATCCGCATATCAAAAATCCGATGATCTCGGGTCCATACATTTGAATTTCATCAATTACTATCTTTGAATATGAAAGTGTCGCAAGCTTTGCTTCATACCCCCTATATCGGAACACTGTTGTGAATAATTGATCAACAGTACATACGGTCAACGGCAGTGAAAGCTGCTTTGTTACTGTAAAATAATTTTCTATGTCTAAATTTTCATCACTTTCGCCCTGCAGCTGCAAATATATTCCCCGCGTTTCACCGTGAAGTAAACCAAGTCTCTCTTCTATAAACTTGTTATCTAAAATTTCCTCCTTTATTCTCATATATATTGCATTTATTGCAGTTCTTACAGGCAGTGTAAAAAAGCCTTTATTATTTCCTATCCACCATAATCCTGCTTCCGTCTTTCCCATTCCCGTTTGAGCAATAGCTACAAGATTTTCATCCTTATTGTCTTTCATAAACTTCTGTAAATCGTTCCACTTGGGTTCATCTCTATTTTCATCTACAGCTCTCTTTTGAAGCTTCTCCATAAAACAATCCAGTTTGTTTTCTAAAAAGTCGTTTTCTATTTCAACTGGAACATGAGCACTTGCAGCATAATCCACCCTGTTTAAGCAACCTTTTAAGAGTACATATTCGCCGAGCAAATAACTTTTATCGCTATTTGAAAACCTGCTAATATATTTATCTCTAAAATGCAACTTTTCCGGTATCCTGACCTTATCATATTTAAAATTTTTAACTATATATTGTAGTGAATCTTTCTCTCTGTTAATATTTTTTTCCAGGTTGTCCGTGAAATCACTTTTTTCGAAACTTTCTCTATCGTGGTGATAAAAAATGGCAGAAAATAGGAGGTACATAGCATCATCTAAATCATCAAAGCTCTTGAAATCATCAGCTCCTTGAAAATCTTCTTTAAGTCGCTTTGCATCCAAAAATAGCGTGCTCAAAATTCCATGTGGAACTTCATCTTTCACCTTTTCAGCATTTCGAATTTTTCGCTGAAATTTTGAGTTCATCTTACCCAAATCATGATATAAACACGCTTGTTCAAGCAATGTCCAATTAACATTACAATTCTTATAAAATTTTTTCAACCTCTCATATTCTTGAAGCACCTTATCTGTATGTTCTTGAATGGTTTCTTCCGTATATGATTTTGCCAAAAACTCCTTCTCCGCCATTTTAATTACCTTGCTATCCTTAGTTAAGCGAAGAATACAAATTCTTCATCTTCATCACATAAAAATTTCTCATCCATATCGGCATATATGTGTGAAGTATATAAAGCTTCAACTCTATTCCATGCCCTGATATATTTGGTTTTTTTAGAATTTCCATAGTTTAACTTATCGTATTCCTTATTTAATAAAAGTCTCGTCCCCCTTTGAGTAAGGCCCTTACCTGCTTTCCTACGAAGAACAGAACTTCCTAAATAATCATATCCTACAATCAACTCTTCCTCCCCTGTATTCTTGTAGTATTTCAAAGGTATGTATGCGTAACGACCTATTTCCATTGACTTGTCATCGTCTATTTCCTTTAGCGTAATTTTAGTTTTCCCTACTTCTTTGATTGTGACAAGATCCTCTCTTCGCCCTAATGACGGATATTCCCACGGATTTTTAAAAGCTCTGCAAATCTCTTCTGTTTTACTCTGTTCTTCAGGACATATGTGTATCACAAGCTCTACTTGAGATAACAACTCTATAGTGGCAATACCTCTGCCTACACCAAGACCGTTTACATTCAGTTGATGCCTTCCTGCCTCAAAATTCGTTCCATTTTTAAATTCATACCTTGTATATAAATCATTTACTTTAGATTTATATTTACCCTGTATGCTTATTTGCATATTTACGTATTCTTCATACCGACACATATTATGTATCATGCCGATTACTGTTGAATAAGGTGGAAGCGGATATGATTCTTTAAGCTGAAAACTCATTGGCTTTTTATAATTGACCAAATCCTGCTCAATTCGAATTCTAACAGCTTCCTTACCATCAAAATCAACCGGTTTTATACTTTCTCTATCAGCCTGCATAATATTCACGAACCTTTCCTTTAAGTTCTTCAAAAAACTTCGGCATACTGACTGCATTTAATTCACTTTTAATAGCCGTATCGTTATCAAATTTCCCCATAACTAAACCGCAATAGGTATTCTCTTGAACAGCTTCAAACATCATATCTTGAATCGACTCAATATTTAATTTATTATCCTTAACATCTATACAGTTATGAAAAAAAGGGTTTTTCGTGTCATACACACCGCCTATCGCAAAAAGCGGCTTTAAATCTTCTCTTCTTCCCCTTATATCACGATACAGCATAGAAATTGTATCAAGTAACTTGCATACACGCCTTGCTCTCTCATTCTTATCCAATTCAATTTCATATACTTTATCAATCCCTATCTGATCCAGATCTGCGGTGACGGTATAGGCGTAATAAGATTTATGAATTTCAGATTGAGCAATATTCATATTCTCATTCAATCTGTCTGCTAAGCCTTTATTGGTTAAGAAGTCTAAATCACCTTTATAGGTCTCTAATGAAATTGCATTGGATAATCTGACTTTTGCGGAACGTTTCTTACCTCCTGTCCCCTTTTCCGTCTTTAAATATCCAAAGAAATCAATTTCCGGGTAATCCGTAATTGTCGCATCCTTATCAAACTGGATCACTTTTTTTTCACCTGTTCCTTCCGAACTTACTTTTGCAAGCGGTTCTTCCAGCTGTTCTATAATATTATACCTGATTGCCTGACGAGAAATATATGAATACTGCTCTCCATTATCCCTTGCAACTTTTTTCAATGATGCCACATTTCCTATCGCTTCACCGTAGTTTGCACTCTCCGCTTCAAATATTGCTGTAATTGTCAATCCTTTTGCTTTTAAATTGTTTCCCATCTTAATTCTCCTCATTTCCTTTCTCATCAACTTTTTTTTCATCCGTGTATCCGATCATACCTGTTACAAATGCATAACCTATATTCTTAAATTTCAAATCGTTTTCCAGATTTTCCGCAAATATAGCCGGTATTGGTTTTTGCACATACATATGTGCATTGATCATCGTATCCATAAATGCGTATTTATTATTTGTTTTTAACGCATTCAACATTCGATATGCAATACTTCCAAGTTTTTTATTATATCCTGTTCCTTTTGCTTTAACATTCGTTTCATTGCTTATATCATTTGATTTAACATCCGCTTTATTGCCTGAATTATCTTTTTTCTCATCTCCGTATGCATCTCTTAAGTAATAACCATGACTTTTCGCGATTCTTATCATGTTTTTATCGTCTTTTTCCATTACTCCTACCTCCCTTAAATATTCCGCGTTTATTTTTAATATATTCTCTATCGTGCTCATACTATACATTGCTTTATCAGGTATGGACAGTTTGTAATGTATCAATTTATGAATAAGCAGGAATTGATTTTCATTGTTCACCAATCTGTTCATAACTTCATCATACAAATACATCGTTGCATTTCCTTCCGAAAGTCTACCGTTTTGTATCCTTTCGAAACATTTATCACAATTTTCAATCGTCTTCAATATAAATTTTGTTATTATATTGAATGTGTAAGATACATTATCACTATCCTGGTCATGGGAAAATCTGATCACTTGAACATCCGACAATTCGTATCCCGGTGTTTCATTTATTTTTCTGCTCATTTGTTTTTGCAAAGCCCTATAAATTACAGTACCGCCTTCCGAGCTTTGTAAAACATCCTTTTTTATAATTTGATTAATTCGCACGATTTCTTGCAAATCCATCGAAGAATTCACAAAAATTCCTCTGTTATACAGATACGTAAATCCTGCAGGAACGCACGCATAAACCAATCTACACACGGGACAAATCGCCACGTAATTATTGAAGTCCCAGACGTGGGAAGTTTTCCTGTTTACATCAAAACCTATTTCTCGCATAAAGCTCAAATCAATGTCCAAATTTTTGATCTTGGCATTACATGTTACACACCGATACTTTGATTTTAGCCTACTGCTATCTATTTCATCCAAATATTCCTTAACAGGTTCAACAAAATAATTGCTGAATTCTTCATATATGTCGGGATTTTTATTCTGAGGATTCATTATACTGATATTACTCCAAGCATTCTTTATAATCGAATACATGGCATTTTTACCGCCGATATATTTTCTTACCTCCTTGCGCTTAAAAAACTCCACCGTCTCTTTAAGTATGTCCATCTGTTTTTTGATTTCACTCTGCTTGTCGAAAACTGTTTCATTTTTCTTCAATGATACTTTCTTCAATTCTTTTTCTTTTGCTATAGGATCAAAACCGAAGTCAAGCATTTTATAAGCACTTACATAACTGTTGCTCTTCAAATATCTCTTTACTTGTTCAATCTGCGAATTAAGTCTATCTAAACTGTGTGTATTGAAATTTTCGAAATTACTGTCTTCATGGTTTTGCAAAAAATCTTCAAAAGAAGTAATCCTATGTATTGAAAAAGTTTTTTCATAGGTGTCTATCAAATAAGAAAAATATTTTTCTTCAAAGTTTTCCAATCTTGAAACGGGGAATGTCAACTCATCTTGTGAAAGGGATATGTCTTCACTGTCATCAATATTGTTATGTTTCAAAATATTGTACAACCCTAAAATCCCGCAATTGAACAACCAATCAGAATTTTTTATTGTTATTCCATTCATCACAGTCCTCCCAATTTTAAAGTCCTTATTGACTATTTACCAGATTGCTATAAACTTGAAAGCATGCCGAAACCGGTACTTTTAAACGACCCTATCCCTGCCTTATAAAAGTATTCTAAGATATATGGCTTTGCCTCCATTTTAAACATGCAAATATTGGCCAATACTTCTATCCCGTAATGTTTAACTGTCACTTCCTTATTTTTTATAAGCGAAATTCTTATATCAGCCAGGTCGTAAGAAGAGTCTTTTATACTCTCTAAAATCTGGCCTCTTGCATTCTCAACAAATAAAGTTCTTCCCTTTTTAGAATCCAAGCTATAAAACCAGTCTTTATTGGTTTTGCCATCATGTTCTCTAATTACACATGGAGACAAAGATTTAAAAGTTGCCGATTCTATCATAAAAGTTTTTTCTTGCTTCAGTTCGATTTTCTCTATTTTCATTGTAATGCCTTTATATGAATACTCCCTTCCTCGTCCGTTAATCATAGCATTATAAAATTGTATACCCGTCGACAAATCATGTGTGGAAAAATTTAAACAAATTCTTTTATTCGGAATCCTGATCGTTTCTCTAAGGAATTCACATTCCGGCATATATAACGAAAATGTGAAATCTTTTCTATTTGTTTCTCCTTTTATATACAGTGATTCAAAAAACCGTTTATCATTTTCTGCAATATGATGTTTAATGAATGAAAGAAACATTCTGTTTTTATCTTTTGGAATTTCATCACTATCTAAGGAAATTACAATTTGATATCTCATATCTTCTTGTATGATTAGCTCATAGGCTAAATCATACTCTCCTTTCCTTTTTTACTGTCTGTGTCATAATACATTCAGATACTGTGAACTTTTTATTTTCTTTCTGTAGCATTGACTATTTAATTGGAGTGTATTGCCGCTACATTATCTGAAATGTTTATTAGTTGGATGTTGCCGGAGGCTTTGCTTTCCGAGTACTTATATCGATCAAGTTTACGAGGATAATCGTAAGGTGGACCTGACAGTATCTAATCTTTATGAAAGGAGGCGTTTTCAATGATCTATGTTGGCATTGATATCGCCAAGCTTAATCACTATGCCTCTGCCATCGATTCCGATGGCGTGGTACTCATCGAGCCGTTCGAATTCTTGAATGACAATGAGGGCTTTTACACCCTGTTATCCAAGCTCAATTCCTTTGAATTGGATGACATCATCATTGGTCTTGAATCCACTGCTCACTATGGCAACAACCTGGTTTCTTTCCTTGTCACCAAAGGTCTGCACGTCTGTGTCATCAATCCGATACAGACCGCCACTTTGCGGAAGAACAATATCCGCAAAACCAAGACGGACAAGGTCGATACTCTGGTGATTGCTAAATCCGTCGCATTGATGGATCACCCAAGATTTGTTACTCTGTATAATATTGCTCTCATGCAACTGAAGAATCTAGGGAGATTCCGGATGAAGCTTGTTAAGCAGCGTTCTCGCACCAAGATACAGCTCACTGCTTACTTGGATCAGGTCTTCCCTGAACTCCAGTATTTCTTCAAGTCCAGTATTCATCAAAAGACGGTATACGCTATCCTAAAAGAGGCGCCCTCTGCTACCCAGATTGCTTCCATGCATCTGACTCATCTTAAAAACCTTCTTCTGTCTAATTCCCACGGACACTTCAAGAAGGAAACGGCCTTAGAATTAAGAGTTCTGGCACAGAAGTCCGTCGGCACTGCCGACAGATCTCTATCCATTCAGATTACTCAATCTATCGCCCAGATTGAGCTACTGGATAGTCAAATCGATGCGGTAGAGTCTGAGATGAAAGACATTGTTATATCTCTCGACTCTGTTATCATGACCATACCGGGTATCGGTCCCATCAACGGGGGAATGATTCTCGGTGAAATCGGTGACATTAACCGCTTTCCCAAGCCTCGCAAGCTGCTTGCCTTTGCGGGTCTTGACCCATCCGTTTACCAATCCGGAAACTTCATTGCGAAGAAAACAAAAATGTCAAAACGGGGATCTTCCGCCCTTCGTTATGCCCTCATGAACGCTGCTCACAATATTGTGAAGTACAATCAGACATTCAAGGAATACTATGATTGTAAAAGGGCGAAGGCCGTGGCCATTACAATGCTCTTGGACATTGCGCTGGCAAGCTTGTCCGTGTCATCTACAAGATGCTTAAGGACGATGTGGAATTTAACTTAGATTAGATTCCATCCATATGTTTTTGAGGCTTCCTGCTGGGATGTCTTTTTAGGTTGCGCTTCTTTCTAAATGCAACTTATTCTATTTTCTTCTGAAATTTACCTTGACTTTTCATAGTTGGTCTCCTCCCAAGTTTATTTAAGCTAGTATCATAATAACCGTCTTATCGAATTTTATCAACCATTATATTTGTATTTATAATATACAAATATAATTTATATATTGTGTACTTCTGTACTTTCCCTTTTACCATATCTAATAAGAAGTCTTATGAGTGAATATAAAAATTAAAAACACTCGATTTTATTTTCTAAACCATGGCTTCCTACTAACACCTATAGGTTTCGGCTTTTGAAAAACACATGAACCTAAAAAATATAAATTTCTTTATTTATATCATTTACATCTCTCCGATTTCAGATTACAATCATTACAGCTTTATAGCTGACTTTTACTTTCAATTTATTTAATAGAAACAAGTTTGAAATATAAAATTATAATTGTACTTATACATTTTCCTTAATAGAAGCATATTGAACATTGGTCTGGAACCAACATTTCTACATATCATCTGATACGCTTTTCTATATTTTCATATCGTTTAAAATCTACTGTACACAAAAATTGCAGCACCTCGTTTTATCATTATCCAAAGGTCATTTCCAATAATTCCTGTACTGTATCCTTGCTCCTAACTCGGATCATATTATCATCTGCCCTAGCTCGCGAAAGCAAATTCATGCTTCCGTACCATATTATTTCATAGTCTATAATGGCAAAATGTTCATGCATATGATCCTGAAGCATAACCTTTATGCCGCAATTCTCCAGTGTCTGTACAAGAGCTTTAGTATCTTCAACCTTTTTGTCCTATAAGCCTGATTAAATTTAAAAATCCCTACAACCGCTTAAACTTACGGTTTATAGGGATTGGTATTACTACTCCAGCTCGATAATTACCATAGCATATTTGTTTCTCATTTATACAAAACAACATCTATTTAGTTTCTATTTTCGAGCATTTTATACCTATTTTTTATAGTTTTTGAGTTTTTTAGTATCAAAACAGTATCAACATTGATACTATTATTATGCACTAAAACTAATAATTTAGGCTTAATTAACTTACCGTGGACTTGTAACTCATTCTTGTAATGAGAAACTAAATAAATTGTGGTTTCGTAATGCTTTTGTAGTTATCGCAAATGGATAACATATCATCCATGCAAGCTTTTCATACAATTCATTAATGTCCATCCCCATAAACCTGCGCATACATACAAACAATGCAGTATATCGGTTGATGTACTTCGTTGCTACCCCTCGATACTGGGCTAGTTTATTTTTGATGACAGAGTGAATATGGTTTACAACGTTTAGATGTTCTACTTGATTGTAACTTTGGTGTCCTTTTAGATGTACTACCTTGCAATTCTTACATTCTGCCAAAGAGTTATAACAATCTGTTCCATCTGTGTAGATGATAGAGCGTTGTGTAATGTTATTTTTGAAGGTATCCTGTATAATATCTTTGGTTGGTCGGGATTGGCCAACTGCCAAAAATATCTCGTGTTCATTTCTATCTGTTGTGGTGACGATACATATTTGTTCATAGGATATTCCTCTAAACCTTGAAGGCTCGCCTCTATGGCGGGCTTTTCTGTGTTTCAAGGAAGAACCTTTGGAAGATTCAAGAACGTATGTCTCATCACACTCTATCGTTCCAGATAGTTGTATCTTTTCTGATTCCAAATACTTTTCAAGCATACTAAGAAACTTATGACGATTTAGACGTTTCGCAGTCTTATGGATAGGAACCATCGTCAAGGTATCGATACAGATCTCCACAAACTCATCTACATCGATCTTCAAAAAGGAAGTTATCATATGAGAATCATAGGTAAACTTGTGATAACAATCCATACAGAGATATCTCTGTTTCCCACGGGCAAAGCCTTTCTTGATCATCTTTGTCTTCTTGTGACAATAAGGACATTGATATGGTCTATTATCACCCAAGCGATCATTTAGATTACAGAAATCGATGATTTCTTTTTGGATACGGTTCTGTTGTGATTGTGTTAGTTTGTTAAAGTTAGTGATTAATTCTGTCTCATGCATAATAGATTTCTCCTTTATCATGAGACTAATCTATTATGTATTTTCAATATTGATGTGCATATTAACACTCATCTATGATATTAAGTCCACTATGAGTTAATTAAGCCATAATTTATTTATGGTACATATACTCTGTATGTCATATAACTTTTTCACATTCTACAATTTCTGAAATATCACAGTCTAATGCATTACAAATCCTAAGTAAAACATCTGTAGTTACATTTTGCCCATTCTTTATTTTATAGAATGTACTTTTACTCACATTTGCCTTTTCCATAAGTTCATTGCTTGTCATATCTAAATCAATTAGTTTTTGATGTAAAACCTGTTTGAATACTGTAGTTTTATTACTTATCTGAAAAAAGACCTGTTGTTCGTATTCTCAACATCTTATACTACCCTATTCGTCTTCTCTCAGTATTTTCTCGTACTGTAAGCATAGTAATTTCGATTTTTGATATACATACTTTTATCCTGTCTTGTAGCGTAAATAGTATGGTCTCATGTAGAGCCGATACGCATTCAATAACCCCTTTTTCAGTGGATTACATCTGCATCAGTCCACTTACAATAGCGAGAAATCCTATTACCATACAAGCATAACAAACAAATTTGTTATTGTTTGAATTTCTTTTTTTGAATAACAACACTGCTCCAACAAGGATTAGCAACAATCCAAACCATACACTTCCCAAATATAATTTTGATGCCATTCTATCAAGAAAATTGTCCACTGTTCCTTCTATTTTTTGTTCCATTATAAAACCTCCATCTTATTTATTTTTTTCATCAAAAATATCGAACACAAGATACCAATCATTACCATTGCCGCTGCTAACACATACATCGATGCTCGATTAGGGTTTGCATTTACCACAATATTACACATTAACGAAGCAAGGAGAACTGCAGAAATAATAGTTGTCGGCACTGATTTTTTGATAAATCCGATTCCTACTGCTATCACTCCGATAGTTGCAGCTATCGCTGACATCAATATGGTATTTTCAACAACGTTCAAGATAATAGAAACTGTAAAGTTGTTTCCTACAAGATGAATGAAATTTTCAGTGATACCGAATATCAAAAAAACAATAAAGTTACAGATAATCATTGATATAATCGTAAATCCACACACAATCAAAAGTTTGGATAACACAACCTTTTTTCGACTGACCGGATAGGAAAAAAGTAAAATAGGTCGCTTACCCGAATAATCTTCAATAACAAACCTGCAATACATCACTGCAGACATCACACAAAATACTGCCATGTTAAAAACACAAAATAGAGAAATAAGATTATCATATCCTGCAAAAATTGCCATGTCTTTATCATTCGGATCTATCAAAGGGGCATATGCAAAAAGAAAAAGGAAACCAATCATCGTAATCGCTATGATAATATCCGCTAAGATATAAGTGTTGATGTTATTCTTTTTTAATTCCAATCTAATCAGCGTTTTCATTTTCTTTTCTCCCTATCATAATATCCATAAAATACTCTTCCAGACCTGATGGATACTCTACCTTCACCTTATCCATCGAGACCTCTCTCACTATCGTTCCGTTGACAATGACCCCTATTGTATCCGCAATATGCTCTATTTCTGTCAAAATATGACTGGAAATCAGTAATGTCATACCCTCTGTTTTTGCAAGGTACAAAAATAAGTCCCTCATTTCCTTAATTCCCATAGGATCCAGTCCGTTAATCGGCTCATCCAGAATCAATAGTTGTGGTTTATGGATAATTGCTCTTGCAATCGCTAAACGCTGACGCATCCCCAAGGAAAAAGTAGATACCGGCTGAACACCAATATCCTTTAATCCGACTTTTGACAAGACATCCTCTACATTCCCACCTTCCTTGCCCATGTAGGCAAGATGCATATGCAAATTTTCTGCTGCCGACAAATGTTCATAAAAAATGGGAGTTTCTATCAAAGTACCAATCTGTGATAACATATCACTCGGTGTTGAAAGAGTATCTATTCCAAACATTTGTAATTTTCCCATAGTCGGTGTAAGAAGTCCTGAGAGAAGTTTGAATACCGTTGTTTTCCCCGCTCCGTTCGCACCTAAAAAACCATAAATCGAACCTTTTTCTACATGCATATTACAACCTTTAATTACTTCCTTACCGCCAAAAGTTTTTGTAAGGTTATTTGTTTCTATAATGAAATGATGATTCATCGGTCTTATCCTCCTTTGGATATAATTTTTGCAATAGCTCCAACGATTTTTCAATAAGTTCATCACTGAATACATCGATGCCTATCGACTTCATAATATATTGTAAAAATCCGAGTCTCGAGGATAACTTCTCACCATCACAGTCAAAAACAGCCGGATCACACCACACATTGAGCAATAGCATAAAAACTTCCGCACATTCATCCGGAAAATCTGTAACGATAGAGCCATCTTGTATTCCTTTCTTAATAATTTTTGAAACAAAGTTAGAATCCTTATTGACACAAGATTGCATGTAGGATAGGACAAACTCTGCACTTTTCATGTGTACACTCATTGCATCATCTAAATAATGTGCTTCCTGATTCTCGATATTTTTCTCCAAAATAAGTTGCAACTGTTCTTTTCCACTCAAAAACCGGGTCTCTTCCATAAAGTTTTCTATTGTACCCTTTACACTTTGTTCCTGCTTCTCCATAACAGATTTGATAATTTCATCCTTCGATTTAAAATGATGATAAATAGCCCCCTTGGATATTCCAGCAGCTGTTGCAATATCCATCATGCTGGTCTTATCGAATCCCTTTTGTAAAAACAGCTTCGCTGATACGGATAAAATAGCCTCAATGGTAGCCTTTGCATTATATTCTTTCGCCATAGCTGATACACCTTCTTATTAAATTCCGACCGTTCGGTTTTTTATAATATCTTTTATCTGTTATTTTGTCAAGAGCTTTTATAAATTATTCTCTCACCTTTCTTTTAGCTTCCTCATATACCTATAATTGTACTCCCGCTTCTTTTCTCTCTTTTTCCTTAGTTTTTCCAATTCCTCAAGTTCTTCTTTTACAGGCTCTTTTTTCGGCATTTCAAACTTACCAATAAAATTTAAGTATATTTCAACTTCCTGTGTCCTCTCATAGTTTGCCTATATCCCTATTTTTATATAATCCTACTCTTGTGTTTTAAATTTTTATCTACCAAAGGCTCAATAAAACAAAACTCTTAAACATATCCCCCAAATAAAAAGAGCCGGTGCAGTCCTAAGGCCACACCGACAATAGACCTATCTTTCAGCTTCTTTCGATATTTTATTCTTTTCTTTAGATATTTCTCTTTCTTCACTCCGATGTTTCTTAATTGAACCAATCACCGATTCCTTTTTCTTTTCAGTTTTATTTCTCCCCATATACTCATTCATATTGTTTTTCAGATGTTCCAATTCATCATATTCAACTGATAATGAATTATGCTTCTTCGCAATCTCTTCTTGTTTAGTTTGTAATTCCTTAGAATGCTCGTTTAATTTCCTGAAAATATTTTTACCTGATTTTGTCTTTAACCCTCCTACTACAACATGTGTTGTCTGTTTGATAGGAACACAATTTATTTGCCTCGT
>CAJPNN010000033.1 GCA_905372035.1 Bacillota bacterium
ATACTTATAAGAATTTATCTATTCTATGATTTAAATCATAAAACGAAAATGTCTACAAAAAAATAAAATCCGCTTTATATGAAATGGATTTTATTAAACATTCCTGTTATTTTACAGTTCTATTCAAAATACGCACACTACTCTTTTATCTTTTTTAACTATAAAAATTTATTCGGTTCCTCTTTTCTATTAATTTTTATTCAATAAACTGTAATGCTTCTTTATCCAGAATCTTTATCTTCTTATGCCCTCTTGCTTCTATCAATCCTTCCTTTTTCATCTGGCTTATTTTTCGACTCACCGTCTCCTGCGTCAAACTTATCGAATTTGCTATGTCCTCTTGAGACAGATCAAGTTCATCCACCTCATATCTCCTGGCCAATTCCAATAAAAACTGTGCTATTCTTACTTTAGCATTTTTTATTGATAAAATTTCTCTCGTTATTCTGTGATTATTGGCTATTTCACAATAATATGTAAGCAATTTTACTCCTATATCAGGCTCTTTATATATAAGTTCTTTAAGGTCTTTTGTACTTATATAGCAAATCCCGCATGTCCCCATTGCGATTCCCGTTTCTGTTTTTACAGCATCCGAAAACATGGTATCTCCGCCATAAAAATCTCCCTGTCCGAGAATATCTGTTAAGACTTCTTCTCCATTTTCGTTATACCTTACCAGCTTGACTTTTCCGCTTCTCACAACCATAAGCTGCTTTAAAGGTTCTCCCTCTCTGAAAATAATTTCTTTATCTTTATATGCCCTTCTGAAAATTATCTTATGCAGACTTTCCATCTGAACAGGGTTTAAAGTTTTGAAGATCGGAACTCTTCCGACACACCCGCCCTCTGCCGTACATGTACAGCAATTATTCTTTATATTCGCCATGTCTCCGACTCTCCTTTCTCTCGCTCTAAGGTTATGCCGTTCAATTTTTTATTTGTATTTTTAAAAACAGAGGTTTGCTTATTGCTTACCTCTGTTTTTAAACTCTTTACTCCGTACGAAATGATTTATGTTTTCAGCTTCCATAATGCAAAACCCGTTTTATTTGCTGAAACTGTAAATTGTCTTTCCGTCTCCGAGTTCTTCTTCTATCCTCATAAGTTGATTGTACTTTTCAACCCTTTCACTTCTGGCAACGGAACCCGTTTTTATCTGCCCTGCCGAAAGTGCTACGGCAAGATCCGCTATAAAAGTATCCCCCGTTTCACCGCTCCTGTGTGAAATCATTGTGTTATATCCGTTCTTTCTTGCAAGCGTTACCGTCTGTATCGTCTCAGTCAGTGTCCCTATTTGGTTAAGTTTTATCAGGATGGCATTTCCGATACCCTTTTCAATTCCCTCTTTAAAGATTTTGGGATTCGTTACAAAGATATCATCACCTACAAGCTGTACTTTATCACCTATCGCCTCTGTGAGCTTCAAGAATCCGTCCCAGTCGTGCTCACCCATTCCGTCTTCAATAGAAATTATAGGATACTTTGCAACAAGCTCTTTATACATTTCAACCATGTCATCAGATGTTAAAACTTTACCTTCAAAATGATATCTGCCGTCCTTAAAAAACTCACTTGAAGCCGAATCCAAAGCGATTGCTATATCTTTTCCGGGTTCATATCCTGCCTTCTTTATCGCTTCTATAAGAAGATCCAGCGCTGCTGTGGTCGAACCCAATCTCGGTGCAAATCCACCCTCATCGCCTATTGACGTTTCAAGATTCTTATCTTTTAAGAGCTTTTTCAAAGTATGATAAGTGTTTGCTATCATCTCGAATCCGTCTCTAAAAGTCTTTCCGCCCACCGGTGCAATCAGAAATTCCTGTGTATCGATCCCTGAATCTGCATGTTTCCCACCGTTTATTACGTTATAAAATCCCAAGGGCAGCTCGAGCTCCACTCCGCCTAAATACTTATAAAGCGGTTGATTCTTACTCATCGCCGCCGCTTTTGCGACAGCAAGAGATACTGCCAATATCGCATTCGCTCCGAGTTTGGACTTATTCTCCGTTCCGTCAAGTTCAATCATTTTCATATCAACTGCATATTGATCAAAAGGATCCATTCCGATTACAGTTTCTTTTATTTCCGTATTAACATTATTAACTGCTTTGGAAACACCTTTACCCATCAAACGACTGCCGCCGTCTCTGAGCTCAATGGCTTCTTTATCACCCGTTGAAGCTCCTGACGGTGTGGCGGCTCTTCCGAAACTTCCATCACTCAAAAACACATCTGCTTCTACTGTTGCATTCCCTCTTGAATCAAAGATTTCACGAGCTTTCACGTCTACTATCTTCACCATTGTTATATCTTCCCTCCTAAGTTTACTATCTCTATTATATCAAAGGCGGTCAGAAATTCAAGGTGTTGTATTTTAAGTAACGCATGCTTTATTCGTTGCTTGATATAAAGCTTTAAAATATCCGTTGCCTTTTATATGTTTTTTTTCGCAGTCCTATTTAAAGATCTTTTCAGGATCAGGCATTTCCTTATCCAAACGAAGTGCAATCTTGGAAACATTAAGCAAATGGATATAGTCTACATTTGCCGACAGGATATTATTTCCCCATGTTCCGCAACCTTCGGAAACTGCCGGTGCAAGTCCGTTTGTTGTCGGTCCCCATGCATCCGGTGTAGGCTGGTTGATAAGCAAACGGCTTACAGGAATTTTTTCACCTGCATATCTGATGTGTGCGTCATTGTTACTGAACAATCCTGCCGTATGGCCTATTCCGCCTGATTCAACCATGTTCTTAACAGCCATCATAACACCGTCTTCGAATTTATCATATCCCTTTAATACCACTACAGGTCCCATGATTTCTTTATTTAGGACGTCTACTCTGCCGACATCTTCTACCTTTAATCCGATAACTTTTACATTATCATCAATATCAAATCCCGCTTTCTTGGCAATTACCTTGGCATCTTTACCTATCAGGTTAGGATTCTGCTTGCCTTCTGTGAAAATCACTTCTCTGAAGCTGTCAACATCATACTTCTTATCATAAATAACTACATTTTCCTCTCTAAGTGCCGCAAATACTTCTTCCTCTTTTTCCTGCGGATATAAGAACAGGTTGTCTCCGTCACAAAGGATTCCGTTATCACTTGCAATAGCGACTACTGTCATCTTTGCCGCTTCTTTGATGTCAAAATCTCTGTCCAGAATAACCGGAGGGTTTCCCGGACCTACGCCGTACGCCGGTGTTCCGCTTGAGTATGCAGCCTTTGTAAGGCTTGAGCTTCCCGTTGCTATGATCAAATCGCAAGCTTCCATGAGCTGTTGTGATTTCTGAATAGTAGGACCTTCAACTACCTGAATCAAATCTTTAGGGGCACCGTTCTTTTCCAACGCTTCTCTTATGAGTTCAACCGTTCTCTTAGTTGTCTGCTCTGCACGAGGTGATGCTGAAACGATGATCGCATTCTTACCCTTGATAGCATGCATAAAGTTTCCAAGCGGTGTAACTGTAGGGTTGGTTGCAGGAGTAATAGCAGCTATAACGCCAACCGGATGAGCAACTTCAATAATTCCTTCTTCCGGAATTTCATTTATTATGCCTACAGATTTTTTATCTTTCAAATAATCATAGAAAACTGCCGCCGTTCCTGTATTCTTTTCAATTTTGTCTTCATAACTGCCGAATTCTGTTTCCTCAACAGCCATCTTTGCCAGCGGCTTTGCGTTTTCATAAATTATTTTTGCACTTTCGAACATCAGTTTATCAACCTGTTCCTGTGTATAATCTTTTATTTCCAATAATGCTTTTCTCGCATTATTCACCTGATCTTGTATATTCATCGTATCCTCCTTGTTTTATTTATGATTTTATTTCTTTTGAATCTCAGTCCTCGCAAACTACACCTTTTTTGATGTCGATAGTATATGTGATATCAAGATCTTTTGCCCAGTTAAGGTACTGTTCTACCTGAATGTCATCAAGCATATCCGAAGAAATAAGACCTTTCTGTGTCATCATATCGTTTACAAACAGCTTGGTGAACAAGAATGCACCCTGTCCTGTAAGATACATTTCTGCCGACATCTTTGCTTTTTCAAACGATTCAATGATTCCCGGTGCTGATACATGAAGATCAACCATTACATTTTCACCGTTTTTCTGTCCATATGCTTCACAAACAAGAGCACCTGCGTCTTCAACTATTCCTTCTTTTATGATAGCTTCTATTTCATCAGGTGTTTTAGGCGCTTCAGGTACATGTGCCAAAACGAAATCAAACGGTACTATTTTAGCTCCGTTAAATTCCTCCTCTTCCTGAGAAAGCAATCCCGACTTATAGAACGGTTCAGCAAACTGTATCCCTACACCGCCGTACTTAAAGTATGCATTCTTACAATTCTTAAAGTATGTCTTGCTGTTAAATCCTACATAAACAGGCTCATCATGAGCATGTTCAACCAAAACAACTTCTTTATTGCCCATTTCAGGCCATGTTCTCTTTATAGGTCTGCTGAAAGGTGTTGTTCTTATCTGTTTACCGTTTTCAAAAGCATAAGCATCTTCATACATATCGCAAAGAGCAACCAGCGGTGACCACCAGTAAGGTAAAAATCTTTTTGCCTGTACTCCCTCATATGCAAGCATGTTGATAGTATCGCATTCATCAAGTTCATTAACAGCTTTTCTTGCAAGTACGCACATAAGTCCCGGTGCTGATCCGGTTCCGATAATTGCAGTTGTATTATTTTCTGCAAATCTCTTACCGTAATCATTGTACATTATCTTAATACCTTCCAACCAGTTATCTCTAGGGTCTTCACACTCTGCAATATTTTCACAAGCTGCAAGGTCCTGATAATTTGCTTTTACACGTATAGCCGCTTCAAGCACATTTACACCGAAATCGAGCGGCATAGTATTTACAATCAAATCACAGCCTTCCGCCGCCTTTACTATTTCATCGACATTCGCACCGTTTACCTGCTTTGCAGTTCCTTTTTTCATCAAGCTGCAAACCGCCTCTGCAAATGATAAATTATAATCTGCACAAATAATCTCCGAAACATTCGGCTCCTGATCCAGTTTTCTGCATATTGTGGAACCCTGTGCTCCACAACCGCAAACCATTACTTTTTTCATTATAACTGCCCTCCTCATTAATTGAAATATATTTAAAGCCAAATACGCAAAATCTGTGAAACCTCATTATTCCGATTTACCGTTCGGAACTTTGCCGTGTATTCCCCTGATTCTGTCATCCAGCTTTTTATCTCTACTGGTTTTAAGCGCCTTGAGCTTTTCTCCTTCCGTCTTCTTTCCGACATACCAGAGAATTCCTCCGCCTACTATCAAAATTATGCCCAGCCATCTACATAGATTTATCATCCCGTAAAAATCGCTCATCAATCCGGAACCATATGCTTCGGCGTATTCTTCAACACCGTAACCTTTCTCATAAAACCACAGGAAAATTGAACCTATAAAAGATATGATTCCCACTAAAAAGACATATACTCCAAGGTCGATCAAATCTCCCAGTCCAAGTCTTGTCTTTTTGTTCAAAGGATAAACTTCCGGATCATCAAGCGCCTGACCCTTATAAATCCATTTACATAATATATAAGCTACGGGACCGATTATTAAAACTATAAATCCTGTAAGGAAATAATCTACACCGTTCGCATAAATAGCAAATGTACAGATTATAAATACGCACCCCGTAAGAATCCCTATACCGAATTTGCCTCCCGGCATAATGTTAAGCCCCATCTCTTTTCTGAACTCGACAGGATAACGTTTTCTGATCGCAAATACGCAAGCTATCAACATAAAGTATATGTATAGCTGTATAGGTGTTGTAGCCATTACAAGTGTAGTAAAATCAAACTTACATGTAATAATTGTAAATATAGCCAGCAATATTATCGATGCCGTAGGAATGCCCCTCTTGTCTACTTTTTTCATTATTTTAGGGAACATATGGTCATCCGCCATTACGAAAAAGGCCCTTGATCCATGCGCTATATACGAACAAAAGATTGAACAATTTGAAATTATAGCTATCACAATAAATAAAACACCTGCCCAGGACCCTACATACTGTATAAGGACATCCGCGTAACCTACATGACCGCCGCCCGACTCGGTAGCCCAAGCTCTCCATGAACCTATTGCAACCAATCCTGCAAGAGTCGGAAGTATGTAGCTTAATGCTATAATAGGTTGTGACAGACGCATTGCTTTAGGTATTTTTTGAGGATCATCAACTTCCTCCGCCATATTCGACATACATTCATATCCGCAATACATCCAAATTATAATAGCGATTCCATCTCCAACCGAATGGAATAAACCTACGTCCTTATTAAACACAGGTGCAACAGGACTGTAGTTCCAATTTAAAAATCCGACAACCGTTACGATCAAAAATGCCAAAACAATAAGTACCATAAATACCGTTTCCAGTTTCTCGAGCCATGTAAGCCCCATTATATTTACGATCGTAAATATAATAACGACTCCAACCTTTAAAAGATATTCCGTAGTAGGAGTCAAGTCAAAAATCTTTTCCGAATATCCGGCTATAAGTGCACAGTACTGAGCTTGACTGAGCCATGTGGAAATACCTGCCCAAAGGCCTACCTGCCAACCCCAAAATTCTCCAAAAGCCTCTCTTCCCCATGAATAAATTCCTCCTTCTGTCGGATAAATCGAACCCAACTCTCCGACCATTTCACAAAGAGGAAAGGACCAAACAAAGGGAAAAATAATCAACATCGCAAGCGTTACACCGGGTCCGCTTGCAGATACGGCTTCTTCTATTCCGAACGCACCTGCGGCAACAAAAGAAAAGATTAAAGCCACCACTCCCATAAGAGACATTTTTGATTTTTTTAATTCTTGAACATTTGTACTACTCATTCTAAAATCATGATATTTTGCTCTTATATTACATCTTTCCGTGAAAAAGATGCAATCTGATGAATACAACCCTATGGCATTGCCATTTCTTACTCTCTGCATTCATCATATCACGTCCTCCTTTCATTAAATTTTTTCGTCCGATATTAGAATATCTTGCCACTTCTAAAAAGTCAATTAATTTTAACAATTTTTTAACTATGTTATTTCTTTGCTAACTGTTAATATTTTTTTTATCTTTTCATCATCTTTACAACCATCTCCTGTTACACTTAAAAGCCTGATATTTAGCCATCAGTTTGACATTTTTCCGCCTATTCTGTATAATGATAATAGTCTAAAAAATCGCAAAAATTTGTAGAAAGGAGTGTATTTTTATGGATAATCAAAACAACGTTAAATTGAAACGTGTCTTAGGCTTTAATGCAACATACGGAGCCGCCATGGGGCTCGTAGTATCAGGAACCGCCATGTTCTCCGTTACGCAAGTTGCCGGCCAATCCAGCTATGCCGTATGGATTACCGGTATATTCGGGCTTATCCCTATTGTTTGTGCCGCTCTTGCTTTTTCCGAACTGAGCTCCATGCTTCCGGGCGGCGGTATGATTTCAGACTATACCAACCCTGCGCTGGGACGTTTTTGGGGTACGCTTGCAGTGCTCGGCACATATGTTCTATTGGCGGCGGCCGATGGCAGCACGCAGATGGCGATGAGCGGATATTCCTTGCAAAATATAACAGGAATCCCCGCTATCGTAACAAGTTTGGCTTTTCTCGTCATATGTCTCCTGATCAATATTTTTGACGTAGGCATATATGGCAAAGTTGCCGGCATTTTACCTATAGGAATGATGATTATTTATGCTGTTTTAGCAATAGTCGGTGCCCTGGGTGTGGGTGAAGCTATGGGTGTGGCAAAACCCGTAAACGGTTCTTTCCTCCCTCTTGGAGGCTGGGGAGCCGTATTCGGTGCTGTAGGCTCATCTATTTGGTGGTATATAGGATTTGAAAATTGCTGCCCTATGGCGGAAGAAACGAAAGAGCCGTACAAGGTAATACCTCGTGCTTTGTTTGCAGCACTTTTCTCCATCTATGTAATAGATATTATTTTTTCCTATGCCAGTTTAAAATATACCGACATAGGGACTTTGCTTAATTCCGGAATCTCACATATAGAAGGAGCTAAAGCCATGATGGGTATAATCGGTGGAAGCGTGATGAGTTTGATTACCATTTTAGCTTCTTTTACCACCGCAAATTCACAACTCGCCGCACTGCCTCGCATGTTCTACGGTCTGTCCCGCCAGGAGCAGCTGCCTAAGTGTTTCGGTTATATTCATCCTAGATTCAGAGTCCCGATCTACGGAACGCTCTTATGTTTCTTATTGATGTTCGTTTGTACGATCTACATTTGTTTCAAAGGCGGTACTGCGGACATTATGAACATGTTCATAAATATCGTTTGCGTAGCTTGGCTCGGATGCTATATCCTTGCAATGTTGGATGTAATCGTACTCCGAAAAAAATATCCCGATTTCCCTCGACTTTTCAAGGTGCCTTGTTATCAAGGCGTATTCGCGATAGGTATCCTCGGTTCATTGTTTGCAATATATACGATCAGTAATTGGATAATGTTTACTCTCGGCTGGCTTCTCATAGTGGTTGTTTTCATCATTGTTTGGAACAAAGCTAAAAAGAGACCTCTAAACGAAGTTTCTAAACTTGAAGATGCAGTTGTCATGATAAGAGAAAGAACGGAGTATCTGCCGGTTTGGGACGAAGCCGTTGTAGAATGGTTAAAAAAAAGAAATGCAATGTAGCTGACATACTCTTTTACAAATCCGGCTATATAAATGTTAAACATAATTACAAACTTTGTCGGCTCATGTTAATATTAAAAATAACATGAGCCGGCAACAATTCAAACCGATATCAATATTGGATAATAGAGGCGAAAATACAAATGATTTTTATGAGAAAGAACAATACCAGGATTAGAAATGCCGACAAAGCAAGAAACAGCTTTGTTACCAGGCGTGCGGAACTTAAACTCAGTGCTTTGGGTGATCTGTTTAAAGCTGCTGCGGGAAAGCATTGGCGAAAAACCGAAATCGGGACACTTAAAAGAAAACTGTATTTTTCAAAATACGCTTACTTAGACTCTCTTCAGCTTATTTATAATTGGGAAAATCGCTTCATGTCCGTAAACTATAACCTTCAGATGATAGTTGATATCCCCACCGACAAGATTGTGTTCGAGGAAACCGGAAGTTGTCATTTCGTTTTACACTGTGAACAAGGCGGCTTAACGGGAAAAAGAAATTATTCCTGGGAATATAGAAAATGGCAAGGCGGCGATTTAAAACTTAAGGAATATATTGACAGGCTGAATAATAAACTGATCATCGAACGTTTAGACAGCCTTGATATTATGGAAATACAAATACAATATGAAAGTGCAAACAACTATTGGCGGATATCTTGTGAAAGTCTTATCGGTTCTGCAACTTGGATATTAATCCCTCCTGTTGTCAGCATGATCACGCCCGGGTTGGATGAGTGCATAAAATTTTTGGAACTGTACGAATTGTTGGGAGACGCCGTTATAAACAATAAAATATGACAGATTTTAAGTTAAAAAAGAACTATTGAGCAAAAATATCTTGCCTTATAAACAGCAAGTTATAATAGGATTTAAAGGAGGCCTTTATGTTAAGTTTATCAAGCCCGGCTTTTAGAGATGGTCACATAGAAAAAAGATTCGGCAATCTCGGGCCTAAAGAAAATATGGAATATGATATCCCGCAGACATCATTTCCTCTTGCATGGAAAGGGGCACCGACTGATACGAAAAGTTACGCTATTGTTTTTATAGACTATGACGACACTAAGGATGAAGGATTCCCTTTCATTCATTGGCTTGCATGTGATATACCTGCAAACGTCAACGCTCTTGAAGAAAACGCAAGCAGAACTGATTCAAATTTTCATCAGGGACACAACAGCTGGTGTATACCGTTCGGCGGATATGAAAATATCCCGAAAGATTATTCACTTCATTTCGGAGGACCTGCTCCCGAATATGAACATGAATATGAAATATGGTTATATGCACTTGACTATGTACCGAACCTTAAAGACGGTTTTTGGTATAATGACCTCAGGCGTGCCATGAAAGGACATGTCCTTGAAAAAACATGTCTGTCCGGTTTTTACGGATAATCATTTATTTCCACAACTTTTCAGGATATAAACCTTTATCTTTCATTGATTGCAGAGCATTCAGCACACTTTCTCTGTCCTCTTTATATGTCACACCGTACCATCTGTCCGATGATTCAAGGACTTTTACCTTTGCTTTGCCCGACTTTACCAGCTGATCCGCTCTTTTCGGCAAATAATACTCCCCTTTCACAGGATCATTCGCCAATATTTTTATAAGTTCTTCTGAAAATCCGTTTTCCAGTTCTTGCATCATGGCACTGCTGAATCCCCAAAAATTCATCGAAACAGTTTTACCGGCTTGTATTTCCATCTTTTTCCCGTCCTCTTCATAAAAGATTCCGTTTTCCGTCCCGAAAATTTTTGTTCTTTCAGTGACGCTTATTAAATTTCTGTCACTGTCCGTTTCACATATACCCCTCGAAACACATCCGTTTTCCGTCAATGTGTTTTCAACGTTGTAACCTACCATAGCAAAGCCGTAAGGAACTGTGCTTCTGCAATCCTTTCCTGATAAAAATTCATACATCTTGATAAAAGCGTCCGCTCCGTAATAATCATCCGCATTTATCACTGCAAAAGGTCCGTCTATGACCTTGCGAGCTGCCAAAACCGCTTGCCCCGTTCCCCACGGCTTGACTCTTGCCTCAGGTACACTAAACCCGCCCGGAATATCCTGAATATCTTGAAAAACATATTCCGTCTCTATAAATTTTCCTGCACCCGACTCTATTATTTCTTTGAATTCTTTTTCTATCTCTTTTTTTATTACGAATATAACCTTTTCAAATCCCGCAAGCATAGCGTCATATATGGAAAAATCCATTATGATTTCTCCGCCGGAACCTATTCTGTCAAGTTGTTTCAGTCCGCCATACCTACTTCCCATGCCTGCAGCCATAATGAGCAATACCGGTTTTTTCATCAGTCTTTCTCCTGTTCTTTTTTTCTTAGATATTCTTTATACTCCTTCTCGGAAATTTCCCCTTTTTCAAGGTTAAGCTCCATAAGCTTTCCTACTATGATATTTTCAACTTTTTCATACAACGCCGACTCTTCTTTTCTTGAAATGCCTGCTGTCTGTATCGGCGGATGTATTACTATATCAACCCTTTGATTTTTCTGTATCATACCTTTTTCCTCAAATACGTGATAACTTCCGCTCATAGTTACAGGCACGATAGGCACACCGGGTTTTGTTGCAAGCCTCAGTGTTCCTTTTTTAAATTCTCCGGGGACAGGGCCTTTTGCTCTCGTTCCTTCAGGATATATTATAAGAGAAAATCCTTGTTTTATATATTCTATTCCCTTTTCAACAGTCCTTAGGGATGCTCTCGCATCATCTCTTTTTATAAACAAACTTCTTATATTGGACATCCATTTACCGTATTTGGGGATTTTAGAAAGCTGCTCTTTGGCGATGAATCCGAATTGTTTATTTGTTATAGCCGCACATGTAAGCGGAATATCTCCATAACCTTGATGGTTTCCCACAAAAAGTACCGCTCCTTCCGGGACATTATCTCTTCCCGAGACCCTCAAATCCACTCCAAATTTATCGACTACATTTTTCCCCCACATGCTTGTAGCTTCCAGGATCTGTTTGCGTTCCTCTTCAAAATCTCCCGCCCGCTTCGCACTTTCTCTTTTCCTGTCAATTTCCTTAAGTAGCGGCAGCTGACCGTACATAAAAAAAACAAACGGTATATTCCTAAATACTTTCATGAAATCCTCCAATTCATTATAAATGTATTATTATAATTGACATCATTAAATTTATAAGTATAATCTTAAATAGATTTTACAAAGGAGATGCTGTAATATTTTATGACGAAAATATCTAAATTGCTATTTTTAATTTGTATATGTGTTTTTACGGTGATTTGTTACAATGTTATAAGCTATAACCGCTTGGCATTTGATCTTCCCGTTCAGCGATTTGCATTTTCTTTAAAAACTCTTTCATATACAAAAATAATGGTTCCCCTTACCTATACGGTAAATCCGGAAACCATAATTGCTGCGTGTCTGTTGCTTATAATCTTTCCAAAGACCCGGGTTAAATTCGGTATTCCGATTTCAATATCCTGCCTTATTTCTCTTTTAGTTTATAAAATCATAAAACATTCTGTTGCAAGACCCAGACCCGACACCTCACTGCATATGGTGACACAAGGCGGTTACAGTTTTCCGAGCGGACATTCAATGACAGCTGTTATTTTTTACGGTGTCCTTGCGATCATAATATGTTCCATGCTCAAAACGTTCCATAAAAAAATACTTGTAGTACTGTTAACAACAATGCTTGTATTGATATTGGGTTTTAGTCGAATATACGTAGGAGTGCACTGGCCGTCCGATGTCCTTGCGGGATTTATGCTCGGCTGCGCTTATCTTATAATCTTTAAATATGTGTATGAACACAAAGTCCGAACGTTTCCTTGACTCTCTTCATCGTTTTCTCGGCAATCGCTCCCGCTCTTTCCGCACCGTCTTTAAGAATTACGGAAAGTTCTTCCGAGTTTCTTATCTCATTATATTTTTCCTGAATCGGTGAAATCGCATCTTGCGTGACCGCAACAAGCTCTTTTTTAAAATCCCCATATCCTTTTCCGTCAAAGTCATCCACAATCTCATCCACTGTTTTGCCCGTAAATGCACTGTATATATTTATCAGATTACTGAGACCCGGTTTTTTCTCTATATCGAAAGCTATTCTCGCTTCCGAATCCGTCGTTGCACGCATTATAGATTTCTTTATCTTTGCAGCATCGTCCAAAAGTGAAATTCTGCTGTGTATGTTCTCCGCACTTTTACTCATCTTTGATGTGGGATCGTCAAGTGCCATTATTCTGGCTCCCGACTTCAAAAATCTTCCTTCAGGTACAACAAAAGTCTCTCCGTATTTATTATTTATTCGAATGGCCAAATCTCTCGTAAGCTCTATATGCTGCTTTTGATCATTTCCTACCGGTACGATATCCGTATCATAAAGTAAAATATCCGCAGCCATAAGTATCGGATAAGTAAAAAGTCCGGTCGGTGCGGATTCTCTTCCTTTGTTTTTCACTTTGAACTGTGTCATCCTGGATAATTCTCCGGTATATGAATTACATTCCAAAATCCATGACAATTCCGTATGCTGCGGTACATCAGATTGTACAAATACGATAGACTTTTTAGGGTTTATCCCCGTTGCCAAATATAGTGCGGCAACATCTGAAGTATGTTCTTTTAAATCTTTCGGATCTTGAGGAACAGTTATTGAATGCATATTTACTATGCAGTACAAGCAATCATTCTCTTTTTCAAGCTCTACAAACTGTCTTATTGCTCCCAAATAATTTCCTATATGTATGTTTCCGGTAGGCTGTACGCCCGAAAATACTCTCTTCATATACTTTCATATAATGCAGCCGTAAAAAGATTGCATTATAGTCTCCTTTCGTATTAATAAACATATTCCGCTTTGAATTTTTCTCTTATTTTTTTCTCTATACGTGAAATTGTCATCTGTGACACTTCCAATTCATCAGCTATTTCCTGTTGGGTTTGTTCATCTATAAATTTTCGTTTAAAAACTTCTTTTTCTTTATCCGAAAGAGTATCATAAATTTTTTTGATCAGATCTCCTTCTTCAAAGTTTTCATATCCTTTTTCTTCTATTCCCGTATATCTCTCAAAAGAAGCCTGATCACCCTCATCGCCGCTGTCATCGAACGTCTGCTGCAACGAATAAGCATTATATGACTGTCCGCTTTGCATAGCTTCCAATATCAATTCTTCCGTCTCACCCATTTCATCAGCTATTTCTGCAATCGTAGGCGGTCTCTCCAAATTTTGTGTCAACTTATCCTTAACATTGGGAATCTTTGTAGCAATCTCTTTAAGTTTTCTGGGCACTTTGACGGCCCAGCCTTTATCTCTAAAGTACCGTTTGATCTCTCCGATAATTGTAGGCGTAGCAAAGCTTGTAAATTCAAAACCCTTATCTATATCATATCTTTCCACCGCATATACGAGCGCCATGGAACCTACCTGATAAAGATCATCATACTCTACACCCTTGTTTATATATTTTTTTGCAAGAATTTCAACAAGATACAAATAATCTTCAACCAGTTCGTTTCTGATATTTATGTCTTTGCTTTCTTTATATTTTATAAACTTTTCTTTTAACAATTCGTTATTTTGATTAGACGACATCTCATTTCCTCATGATTCCACGTTCGTTAAATACTTTATCATCTCTATCTTCGTTCCCTGTCCTACCTGTGAAACTATATCCACCTTATCCATAAGTGCCTGAATTATATAAAGTCCCATGCCTCCGGGCTTAAGCTCATCTATGGACGGCTTTTTATATTCGTCGACATCATATCCGCCCGCCTTATCTTCGACAGAAATAAAAAATTCATTCTCTCCTATATTACAAATAACCTCATAAACATCATTTTCATTAAGCTGTCCATGGCAGACTACATTTGTGCAAGCTTCCGAAACCGCAATTTTGATATCATCTATTTCTTCAATATTAAATCCCGCAGTGTTCGCCGCAGAAGACACCGCCAATCTTATCATACTTACATATTCAGGCTTACCGGGTACTGAAAATCTCAATATATCCGACATTTTTGTTCTCCTTCTCGTATCTAATCTTCTTCAATAACGAAAACCTTGTTAAGGCTTGTAATAGCGAGCAATTTCTTTAAAGTCGCACTCGGTTTTATAAGGACTATATCTTTACCTTTTTCTTTCATTCTGCCATATGCACCGATTATAGCACCGAGACCTGTGCTGTCTATATATTCAAGATCGCTTAAAACCAATGAAATATCCGATTCTCTTTCTCTAAACGCTTCTTCCAGTGTCTCCTTAAGGCTTTGTACAGTCGAGATGTCAATCTCTCCTCTTAACGCTATCTCCCATCGTTTCTTTACATCATCATATTTTTTTTTAAACTCAAGTGCCATGCCGACCTCCTTAAAAACCTACTCTATATCAAGCTGTGTCTGTGAAGAAAGATCTTCATCTTCCTCACCGTCTTCCTTTATAACTTTTGCCAGTGCGATTATATTTGCATCATCCTCGACTTTCATTATCTTAACGCCTTGAGTTGCTCTTCCGAGTCTTGAAACTTCATCAGCCTTGATCCTTATAATTATACCGTCAGAATTAATGAGTAAAATCTCATCTTTTTCATTAACTACCATAGCTCCTATAAGTTCGCCCGTTTTCTTAAATTTCGCCTTATCATATGTGAGCAGCCCTTTGCCTCCACGAGCCTGTATTTTATAATCTTCGACCGGTGTTCTTTTTCCATACCCTTTTTGTGTAACAACCAGAAGCTCCTCTTCTTTTTCAGCAAGCTCCATAGCGCAGACCGTATCATCTTCTTCAAGTTTGATAGCTCTTACGCCGCCTGCCATTCTTCCCATAGGCCTTACGTCTGTTTCGGAGAAACAAATACATTTTCCGTTCTTTGTGACGATTATAACATTACTTGTTCCTGTCGTCTGTTTAATTCCTATAAGCCGGTCACCCTCTTTCAGGTTTATCGCTATAAGACCGGATTTTCTATTTGTGTTAAATTGTGAAAGTGATGTTTTCTTAATTATACCGTTCTTGGTAACCGCTATCAAATATTTATCGTCATTAAACTCCTTTATAGGAATTATGGCCGTTATCCTTTCCCTTTGCATGAGATTCAGGAAATTTACCGCCGGAGTTCCCTTTGCGGTCCTTTGCGCTTCAGGTATTTCATATGCTTTAATTGTATGAACTTTCCCTGTATTTGTAAAAAACATCAGGTAATCATGCGTCGAGGTCAAGATCAAATCTTTTACAAAATCGTTTTCTCTCGTAGTTACTCCCGTGATCCCTTTTCCGCCGCGCTTCTGAGTCTTATAGTTGTCAGCCGATACCCTCTTTATATATCCCAAATGCGTTAATGTAATTGCAACTTGCTGTTCCTCTATCAAATCTTCTTCATCTATCTCATCCTGCGCCGCAACGATTTTGGTTCTTCTTTCATCGGAATATTTTTCCTTGACTTCTAAAAGCTCATCCTTTATTACGCTCATTATCTTCTTTTCGTCAGCTAAAAGCTCTTTATAATACCGGATTTTTTTCATCAGTTCGGCATATTCGTTCTCTATTTTTTCTCTTTCGAGACCTTGTAATCTTGCAAGTCTCATATCCAGGATAGCCTGTGCCTGAATTTCTGTAAGCCCGAAATTCTCCATCAAACGAATTTTAGCGTCATTATAACTTTGTCTTATTGTCTTTATTACTTCGTCAATATTATCAAGCGCAATTCTTAAACCTTCCAAAATATGCGCTCTGGCTTCCGCTTTATTTAAATCGTACTGCGTTCTTCTCGTTACTACTTCTTTCTGATGTTTAAGATACTCGTTTAACATGTCATAAAGATTGAGAATCTTAGGTTGACCGTCAACAAGTGCAAGCATTATCATACTGTAGCTGTCTTGAAGCTGAGTATGCTTATAAAGCCTGTTTAAAATAATCTGTGCATTACCGTCTTTCTTGAGTTCAATAACGATTCTCATCCCGTTTCTGTTGGACTCGTCTCTTATATTTGAAATTCCTTCAACCTTTTTATCTTTAACAAGTTCCGCAATTTTTTCTATCAATCTCGACTTATTTACTTGAAACGGAATTTCAGAAACAACTATTTGTTGTTTTCCCTTAGAAGTTTCTTCTATTTCAACTTTCGATCTTACAACAACTTTCCCCTGACCTGTTCTATATGCTTCTTTGGCCGCATTTTTTCCCATTATGACGGCGCCTGTAGGAAAATCGGGACCTTTTATAATCTTTATAAGATCCTCCACATCACACTCTTCGTCATCTATAATTTTTATACAGCCGTCTATAACCTCCGCCAGGTTATGCGGCGGAATGGAGGTCGCCATTCCTACAGCTATTCCGTTTGATCCGTTTACCAAAAGATTGGGGAATCTTGCCGGTAAAACCGTAGGTTCCTCTTCTTCTTCATCGAAATTAGGCTTAAATTCTACAGTCTCTTTCTCAATATCCCTCAGCATTTCCATTGCAAAAGGCGTCATCCTGGCTTCCGTATAACGCATAGCGGCGGCACCGTCACCGTCTACCGATCCGAAATTTCCGTGCCCGTCAACCAGCATATATCTGATTGAAAAATCTTGTGCCAATCTGACCATTGCATCATAGATCGAGCTGTCACCGTGAGGATGATATTTACCCATTACTTCTCCGACTATACGCGCGGATTTTTTGTGCGGTTTATCAGGAGTAACACCGAGTTCATTCATTCCATATAATATTCTTCTGTGTACAGGTTTTAATCCATCTCTTACATCCGGCAATGCTCTCCCTACAATAACGCTCATGGAGTAGTTTATGTATGAATTTTTCATTTCATTATGGATTTCATGCTGTATTATCTTTTCCGTCTTTAAAAAATTATCTTCCATAAAAGCCCTCCACTAAACGTCAAGAACTGCCAGTCTGGCATTCTCTTCTATAAATTTCTTTCTCGGGAAAACTTTATCTCCCATAAGGGTGGTAAAGATTTCGTCCGCCGCCGCCGAATCTTCAAGTGTAATCTGAACCAGCGTCCTTGAGTTGTAATCCATTGTAGTTTCCCAGAGCTGATGAAAATCCATCTCTCCAAGACCTTTATATCTTTGTATAACCGCTTTTCCCGGCTTTTCAGAAAGTTTTTCCATCAGCTTTTCCTGTTCTCTTTCTCCATAGGTATAATATACTTCTTTATTTTTCTTTACCTGAAAAAGAGGCGGTTGTGCGGCATAGACATATCCCCCCTCAATAAGCGGAGTCATATATCTGTAGAAAAATGTGAGAAGAAGTGTCCTTATATGTGCTCCGTCCACATCCGCATCCGTCATTATTATTATTTTATGATATCTTAATTTTTCGATATTGAACTC
>CAJPNN010000034.1 GCA_905372035.1 Bacillota bacterium
TTGAAGAACATTTAAGACATACACATATGAAGCGTATAAACAAGGGTATATGCTCTCCTGAAAATACCGTATTGTATACGGATGTTCTTCAAAATATGGAACGAATAGGAGATCATTGTACCAATATTGCGGAAGCGGTACTTTCAGACATACATTTTAATGACGGATTCAATGCGGATGAAGACGAGACTGAGCCTACGGTTCTAACCACTTCAAATTAAAGGAGCTGATTTCATTGATTTTAAAAAAAATATTTTCCAAAGATGGGAAAAATGTTAAATTCGAACCGAATCACGAACTTCTCAAAAGATATGCTCATTCTTCCGTAGACTTTGAAGCAAAGCCTGTTGAAGAGCAAAAACTTCTCTCGATTTTTTATGCAAACAACTATGACCTAATCACTCGTATAGACGAAGACCTGTCGTTATCTGTATCCGCCACAAAAATGAAAATGACCGACATCGATAAAGGGATAGCTCTTTGCAATGAGTCGATAACTGCTTTTGAACAAGCAAAAGCGGATTATTCCAACATTTCCGGCGGTAATATATATTTCAACGACATATGGGAAAATTCACTCTCGGAATCGGGAGCCCCCGTATCTGAAATAGATAATATAAAAAAGCTTTTACAGGATTTAAAATACAATTATTATGAAAAAAAGGCCGAATTTGAAGAAAACAAGAAGGTTATAACCGATATGGAAAACAAACTTATAGAAATCATATCTTCAAATCCCGGAATCCGCCAGTCGGAAATATATGAGATGTTTGAAGAACAATTTAAAAATGATATCAGACTTATACTGTTTCACTGGTCTCGTGAAAAAAGAATAAGCCGTCTCAGATCTTTAAATACATATCGTCTGTATTATAAAAAAGATTGATTGCTTCTCCTCTCCCTTATAATCCATTCATCCACTCTGAATATTTCTAAAATTTTCTTTATCCGCCTCATTTAAAAACTCTCGCCGCTTTCACTGCCGTTTTCCATCCGGCATAAAGATTTTTTCTGTATATATCATCCATATCGGGTTCAAATTTTCTATCAATTCTATATGAGGTTTCGATCTCTTCTTTATCTTTCCAAAAGCCTACTCCGAGACCTGCTAAAAATGCCGCTCCAAGTGCCGTGGTTTCTAAAATTTCAGGTCTTTCTACCGTTATATTCATTATATCCGCCTGAAACTGCATCAAAAAACTGTTTGAACATGCTCCACCATCGACCTTTAATTTTGTAGGTAGTATTCCGCTGTCGTTTTTCATCACATCTATAACCTCTTTGGACTGATATGCGAGCGATTCCAAAGTAGCCCTTACAAAGTGCTCTTTGCTGCTCCCTCTCGTCAAACCGAACACCGCACCTCTCGCCTGATGATCCCAATATGGTGCTCCCATGCCTACAAATGCGGGAACGACATATATGCCCGCTGAATCTTTTACTTTTTCAGATAACCTTTCCGTTTCCGAAGCCTCATCTATAAGTCTCAATCCGTCTCTTAACCATTGTACCGCACTACCTGCTACAAGCACGCTTCCCTCTATTGCATAAGTTGTCTTACCGTCTATATTCCACGCTATGGTAGTAAGAAGACCGTTATCGGAAAATACCGGTTCGGAACCTGTATTCATAAGTGTAAAACAGCCTGTCCCATATGTATTTTTAACCATGCCTTCTTTAAAACAGCCCTGTCCGAATAGGGCTGCCTGCTGATCTCCCGCTATTCCCGAAATAGGCACTTCGGCATTGAAAAAATCACTCGGGTTGGTATATCCGAACACTCCTGATGAAGACTTCACTTCCGGCAAAAGTGTCTCGTTTATTCCATAGATATCTAAAAGTTCTTTATCCCATTTACATGTATTTATATTGAAAAGCTGCGTTCTTGAAGCATTACTGTAGTCAGTAACGTGACTTTTGCCGCCCGAAAGTTTCCAAACTATCCATGAGTCCATCGTTCCGAATAGAAGCTCGCCTTTTTCAGCTTTTTCTTTCGCTCCTTCGACATTATCCAGTATCCATTTTATTTTACTTGAAGAAAAATACGGATTTACTATAAGTCCGGTCTTTTCACGAATAACAGTTTCATATCCTCGGGCTTTGATCTCTTCACAAATTTTATCCGTCTGCGTAGACTGCCAGACAACGGCATTATATATAGGTTCTCCTGTATTTTTATCCCATACTACCGTTGTTTCTCTCTGATTCGTTATGCCTATAGCTTCTATATCGGAATGTTTGATGTTCTTTTTGAGTAACGCTTCTGTTATAACGGTTGCTGTCGTGACCCATATTTCCTCAGCATTGTGCTCCACCCATCCCGGTCCGGGAAAATATTGTGTGAATTCTTTTTGTGCGGTGCTTACCACTCTCATGCTTTTATCGAAAATTATAGCTCTGCTGCTCGTCGTTCCCTGATCAACAGCTAAAATATAACGCCCCATGTTTTTTCCCTCCGAAGTTTTTCTGTAGTGCGAAAATCGTATCATTGCAAAATAATATTGTCAACTCCATTCTATAACAAAACGGTATACCGGGGAGCGGTTTTATTGACAATTCCAACTGAATGATGTTATACTTTTCATAATATGATTAATCGGTATAATTGATAAAATATTTAAAATCAAGTAAGTGCACCAGATACATATTCTTGATTTACACAAAATGTTAGGAGGGAAATAATGGATAAGAATAAAAAAGTACAGGTAATTGTATTGGCAGGGCTAATATTAACCGTCATTGCTATATTTCTCACATTATACAAAGCCACTGTCGCAGGTGAGAGTGTAAGTGATTCTATTTTCAGTGCATACCACGATCAGGGGAGAACAGGATTGATCCTGCTCTTTCTGGGAGCACCTATCTTAGCCGGCATCTTTGTTTTACTAAAGAAAAGAATTCCTGTCATAATCTTCGGATTACTCCAGTGTGGGCTTTGGGCTCTAATGGCATCCACTTTTAAAGATCAAGGTGTCGACAGCGTAGATTTCAGCTACGGTCCGGGATTTTATATAGGTCTGTTGGCTGCTGTTATAATAGTTGTAGGCGGTATAATTGCAATCGCAACAAAAGCTTTCAAAGAACCTAAATAATTTAATTCTATATTTTTAATCATTTACCGAGAATCAATAATGATGTTTTCTTCATAACATCATAAAACACTGAAAAAGCGGTGCTCCCTTACTTCCTTTATGAAAGCCGGGTGTCACCGCTTTTGTTGTCAGTCTATCTTTTTGAACTGCATTTTTTTTGCTCCGCATATCGGACACTCCCAGCTTTCAGGAAGATCCTCAAATGCGGTACCCGGCTCTATTCCGCCTTTTTTGTCCCCTCTTTCGGGATCATAAACATATCCGCAAAGTTCACATTCATACTTATCCATAACATACCTCCACATGACTGCCTAAAGCTTTAGATTTATTATCACGCATTTTTTATATCTCTTTATATCATAAGTCATATAACAACATTTGTAAACATTATGGATTTAACTTTTTTCTCCGATTTTTAGAAAAACTTAAGCTTTCCGGCAACAAGTATAAATGTAGCTATCCATGATCCGACCAGGAAAACATTGAATCCCTGTCTGTATTTGAATTCCTTTCTATCCATAGCATTTCCCCCTTTTTGACATTTTTAAATTTTATTGCTGTTCGGCAAAGCGATTTCAGTTTTAAAAAGGTCACCGTCCACAGTAATTTTAAAGGTTCCTCCCATAAGCTCGGTAAAGTTTTTTGCTATGGCTAATCCGAGTCCGTTACCCTCTCCGCTTCTTGCGCTGTCACCCTTTGAAAATCTGGATATAAGCTCATCCGCCGTTTGAAATATCTCATCTCTGGATGTATTTTTTATCGTCAGGCATGACATTTTACTTTCATCGTCCTGTTTTATCTCAATATATACTCTGCTGTCAGCAAGGGCATACTTTGAAACATTTCCCAATATATTGTCAAGTATTCTCGATGTAGCTTTTCCATCTACATATACCGTTGACGTATCCTCAGGTAAATCCGTTATTATTCTCAAACCGCTTTCGCTCAATCTGTCCTGCCAGTCACCCAAAAGCTGCTTTGTAAGCTCCACAAGATCTATATCCATAGGTTTTAAATCCATCTTACCCGACCCGCTTTTAGATACTTCCATCAAATCTTCCATCAGAGTTTTAAGCTTTTGTGAAGTTCTGTCAAGACCGTCTATATATTCTCCAAGTTTTTGATTATCCACTTTCTCTTTTTTTATCAGATCCACATACCCTATTATTGACGTCAGCGGTGTTTTTATGTCATGACTTACATTAGTTATAAGTTCTGTCTGCATACGTTCACTTTTGGTTCTCTCTTTAACCGCTACATCAAGTCCGTTACCTATCTCGTTCAACTTTTCAGCCAACAATTTCTCATGTCCGTCAAACTTTTCTTCGTCAAACTTGTGTTTCAAATTGCCTTTTGCCATTTTTTCAACGCCCGAGATAATATCGTCAAACTGCTCTCTTTCTTTTATTATACTCTTTATAAACAGGACATCTATTATAAGTGCGATCAAAATACCTATCGATGAATCCATTGATCCCAACGTAAATATGGGAATTATCATATTTAACGATGCGCATAATATAAACTTGAAAACCAACATTTTAGATGCACTGTTTCTTTGCGACATTGCGGCATTCTCTTTATTGATTTCACCGATTAACGTATATAGGACGCTATTTTTCCATAATGTATTTTCTCTTATTCGCTTAAATAGACTTATATAACCCACAAGACAAAATATATTCGTAACAAATGCGGCAATCGCTAAGGATGAAACCTGCAACATCATATTTGTATTAAAATGATTCACAAAATCAAGCCCGTCAAACACGCTCTCTCCCGTAAAATTTATTCCTGTGGACAAAGGCAAGACTATGCCTAATATGATAATAAAGAATGCAATCTCCGTTTTTATACTGTCAAAACGATTGAGCGAATCTTTCCTCTTTAAAATGTTTATTGCCAATAAAATAAGTACTGTCAACATTGCTGCCAGGTCGGCAATCATTACAATCCCGAGAGTTTTAGGCGAAAACTTCAACGCCGTATCGTATACCTTTTGAGCTTCCGCATATTCTCCTGCCGGATCCAGTTTGCTGCTCACCCCTACTTTCAGGCTATATTTCGAGTCTATCCTTCTAAGCTCATTAAAGATCTCCTGCTCGGTAACATCATATATTTTTATACCTTTCATATTTTTATACGAATCGCTGTGATAAACCGTAATATTTGTCCCTGATTTTACCACATTATACTGAAAGTCTTTGCTAAGAGATTTCATTATGGAATTTTTATTTATATAATTTATATAATCTTGTGAAAGATTTTCAACGGCATTATTAACAGCATGTAAAACCTCCTCTTTTTGATCATCTGTATTTATATTATTTTTGTTTAAATAATCCTGAAATGATGAATATTCTCCCGACGGTTTTACATTATCCACAAAATTCTTTTGATCCCGCTCCAAAGTCACACTTGCATTTCCGTTCTTGAGCCATTGAACAATATCTCCTGACCTGTACATTATTTTAGGAATTATATTTTCTTTATTATTGCTGTCATAATATACTTCATATTCTCCTTTTCTCTCCCTTAAGTATCTCATTAGATCTATCTCTTTCTCAGCATTTGAAAACAATTCATTCGCCCAAATAACTTCGTTTAATTTACCTGCGTCCTTAAGCAGAACTCTTTCATAAAGATTTGTTTTATAAAAACTTCTCGCTTTATTTCCATATGTATCATAAATATCAAAATTTCCTGTCGCGGAAAAAATTAAAAAAGTTGCTATCAAAACCGA
Organism: Bacillota bacterium; assembly: GCA_905372035.1. Lineage (GTDB taxonomy): Bacteria > Bacillota > Clostridia > Peptostreptococcales > Anaerovoracaceae > CAJPNN01. Next base: position 5,836 of record CAJPNN010000034.1, read on the forward strand.
AGCTAATATAATTTGTATTGTTATAAGTGCAGTTCCCTTCTTCTTCATCTCCGTCTCCCTTTTTCTAATCCCTTATCTCTTCCAGTTTATATCCTATTCCCCACAGTACTTTAAGATATCTCGGTTCTTTAGGATTTATCTCTATCTTTTCTCTTATATGTCTTATATGTACAGCCACAACATTATCCATACCTACAGCTTCTTCGTTCCAAATATTCTCATAAAGCTGCGTGCTGCTATATACTTTCCCTACATTTTTTATCATATACAAAAGAATTTTATATTCTATCGGTGTTAATTTTATTTCACTGCCGTCTATCTCTACAATTTTTCTGTTGTCATCCACTACAAGCTGTCCGGTGCTGTATACTTCATCGCTTTCCTTTCTGTGCTTACCTCCCAAAAGTGTATATCTTCTGAGCTGAGACTTTACACGAGCAATAAGCTCCAAAGGATTGAACGGCTTTGTTAAATAATCATCAGCTCCGACATTAAGCCCCAATATTTTGTCGATATCTTCTCCTTTGGCAGAGAGCATAATTATGGGCACCGCCCATGTTTCTCTTATTTTAATCGCTGTCTGTATCCCGTCGATCTCCGGCATCATAATATCCAAAATCAACAAATGAATTTCTTCTCTTTCGAGAATATCAAGAGCTTCTCTGCCGTTGTACGCCGTTTTTACATTATAGCCTTCATTGGTAAGATAAACCGAAATTATTTTTACTATATCTTTATCGTCATCACATACAAGAATATTATTCATAACTACCTCCTTACGCATACATTTTATCATTGATTTATTAAGTTTATGCCTATAAAATTATTAAACAATTATTAAGATTTGGCTTTATTTTTAATTAAATCAAAATAAGGCCGTGTTTTTCCACAGCCTTATTTTTTGATTTTCCGATATCTTAAATTTCTTAAAATATTAGACATTGCATCAGCATATACTTTAATATCGTCAGCATTTATTACACTGTCATCATTATTATGATAATCTCCATATTATATATCTGTGATTTATTTCATCATCAATTATGATGTCCGCAATTATGTCCCGCCTCACTTTTATGCCCACAGTTAGCTTCGCTGTTTTCCGACAACTGCCCGTTTAAAAGAGCGCTGACTTGCATTTCTACATTTCCCGATGCTCCCGCATAAATTGAAATTCCCGCTTCTTTCAGTGCATTCACAGCTCCTGCACCTATTCCTCCGCAAATCAATATATCTACGCCAAGCCCCGTAAGAAAACCTACCATTGCTCCATGTCCTTCTTCCGGCGCCTTTTCTACATGAGAAGAAACAACTTTACCGTCCTCCGCCTCAAAAATTGCAAACTCTTTTGATTTCCCGAAATGCCCGAATACATTTCCGTTTTCATGTGTAACTGCTATCTTCATTTCCTTTCTCCTTTCACCATACGAATAATCTTTCGGAGCATAGTCGGCATTGTTCCCGTCAATTATAGAAAATGAAAGACCCTCAACAACGGCTCTTGCCGTTTTGGTTCTCGCAGCCTTTAAAAGAATATTGAGCGTTTGTCTTGATATTCCCATAGATTTAGCCGCCTCAATACGTTCGATTCCCAAGTAATCCACAAGCCTCACAGCCTCCCATTCTTCAATATCTATAGAAATTGCCGAACAGCGCTTCATACCGCTTGCAGGAACAAAACTGAAAGCAACAGGTTTTGATCTTATTTTTTTTTCTAAAATTTTTCTTGCCATAATAAAAGCTCCAAATAAATTATTGTATATTTTAGCAATCAATCTGTTAATTATTATCTTATGATAATAATTGTACACATAAAATTCAGTTTTGTCAATCAAAAAATCAATTTTTATAAAAAGAAATTGAATACCCTAAAAAACAGTAGTATAATAATTTCAAGTCGATGGACAGAGGCCGATGTTGTAGGTAAAACTTTATATATTAAGGTTCAGTATAAATAGGAGGGTTAATGGATAAAAAATTTTATGGGGTAATTTCATTAGGAATTTGTATGTTAATCTCTTTTATTACTATGGGGAGATTGTGTATATATACAGATACATTTATTGCTAAATTTTTTAACTGGATGCAAATTAATTTTATTCCAATAGCCTTACTTGTTATTCTTATACTGGCTGTATTTTGGATAATAGAAGGAATTTTGGAAGATATTTTGAAAATGAAAAAAGCTTTAAGAAATTTCATTGATAATTATGAAGAAAAGCCACTGAAATAAATAAGTGATCAGATAATGCGGATATCGCAGGTAATATATTAAACTGTTTCGTTTTGTTTTTTAGGAAAATTTGGGAACGGTGCGGTTACTTTCTTGAATTGCCGTATAGGCAAGCGAAAAAGTAACCGCACCTCTTTTTCTTTTGCAGGTTTTATCCGTCTATAACTTGTAAAGTAGCTATTCCGTTTCCTTTACATAAGGATGGCAGACAAACGTTTTAGGATCGATTTTGGTGCAGTAAACATCGTTATAATTGTTTGTATTATCGAATTTTTTTTGTGCATAAGAACAAACCGGAACGATTTTTTTATTGTTGTCTCTCGCATAATCAGCAGCTTTGTCAAGAAGCTCCTGTGCGATGCCTTTACCTTGCATGGAAGGATCCACTATCGTGTGGGTAACATACATCACATCTTCTTCAGCAATTGAATCTTCCCAAGTAATAACGCCTTTTTCTTCATTTCCGTCTTCTAAAACTATCTTATGTTTTTTTAATTTGTATTCCATTGATTCCCTCCGAATTGAATTGTTTTTTTGATTAAACCCGACTGACAGTTATAGCTATATGCTTATTTATATTATACCATGTTTTACATGGTATAATCAGCCATACGAAGGTTTTCTAACATATTTTAAATTCCAAAATAAAACTTATTTCCATATCTTCCGCTTTTACATATATCTTATGTCCCATCTCTTCCATAAGCTTTTTGGCGATTGCCATTCCAAGCCCCGTTGAGATGCTCCCCGACGCCCAATCTACCGAATAATTTCTCTCAAATATTCTTTCTGCGTTAAATTGATTCGAATCTATTTCTTTAAAAAGCCTGTTTGCGATAATAATACGTAAAGTATCATTATCATTTTGCTCAACAACGTTAAATGCAGATGTCCCGTGCGTAAAAGCATTTTTTATTATATTTGAAAAAATCCTCTGCATATACGCTTCATCACCAGGCACCTTAATTTTTTCTTCCGGCAAATTTATGTTTATAAACTCAAATCTTCTTTCAAGCTCATTATAATATTGAACCAGCGTGTTTTTTAAAATCTCAATCACGGGTATCATTTTCTTTGCCTTAGGATATTCCCCACTTTCAAGACAGCTGTTTACATAAAAATCTTCGACCAAGACTGCAAGAGATTCACTCCTGGCTTTTATTATGCTCAAATATTCTTGGCGCTTTTCTTTATTCATACATTGCTCATCTTCCATAAGAAATTGCACGTATCCGTTTATTGATGTAAGCGGTGTCCTGAAATCATGAGATATTGCGGTTATAACTTTCTTTATATCATCCTTATTTCTGTTACATTCTTTGCGTTCATCCGCAAGTGTCGTTATCAGTTTATTTATTTCATCCGTCAGATCTTTCGAAAATAGAAAAGGTTCGCTTTCAATCATGTTTGTAGAACAACAGTTATTGATCTTTTCCAACTGCTCGGAAATTTCTCTTTCAAATCTTCTTGTCCGATTTATATATAGAACCGTCCCCAAAATGATCATAATCAAAGCTGTCACAAATATTTTAAGCATATTCTCTCTCCATTCAAACCGCAATATCTAAATTATACAATTTTTCTTCTATATTTTTAAGTCTCTTTTATTTAAAAGTAGAATATTTCCTACTAAAAATATTACGAAGTAGCATATAATACCTGTCCAAAAAATATTGCTGAATTCCAAATCTTTTAAAGGTAAAAATGCTATATTGTCCCATGTATATTTTGCAACCGGTTTGAATATTTTTATCTTCATTGACAGAAGGCTGAATATCTGAGTCGGTACCTGTATAGAAAATATAACTATTAAAATCAATGATAAGGTGGTACGCCTGCTCAAAAGCGCAATTATCATTCCGAATAAACTGTAGACCGCCGTTCCCATCAAAACAACGCCTGCCATATAGAACATATTTTTAAATACAAATCCGTATGAGGAAATATCTCCGGCGAATCCTTTGCTTGATATAGCAAACTGAGTAAAGAAAACCAGCCCTAAAAATACCAAACCGATAAAAATATATATTATCGAACTTATAAGTTTTGAAAATATATATTCTCCTGATCTCTTACCGCTCCCCAAAGTTTCTCCGAACTTGTTTGCCGTAATATCATCCAAATAAACGGAATTAAAAGCCTGTACGACAAAAACAATAGGAAGATACGTCAAACATTGCTTCCCTATACTAAGCATATTATGAGGGCTGTATAAATTTCCGTTTGTAAGTGAATTCATCTTTATGAGAAATACAAGTAATATATAAGCTGCTGCAATTACTAAAAAAAATACATAATTTGATTTTTTACGTGAAAGTCTGAAAAGTTCCGCTCTTACCATATTAAACATATTTATTGCCTCCTCCTATCAAATTGAAGAAGAATTCCTCAAGTGTTATAGATTGCGACTTTATCGTCAAAATATGAAGTCTGTTTTCATATAAAGTATCTGATACAGTCTGAGGATTATCAATATAATCCGAAAGTACGATCTCGTTATTTCCGTTTACTTTATAATTTTTGATGTTGAGTTTATCCTCTAATATTACAACAGCTTTTTCCTGATTATCCGTCTTTACAATCAACTGATTTTCACATGCCGCTGCCAATTCTTTATCCGTCATTTCCTTTATAAGACGACCTTTTTCCAAAAATCCGAATTTTGTCGCCATAATCCCAAGCTCCGCCAAGATATGCGAACTTATGATAAACGTTGTTCCCTGTGCTTTGTGTATATCCGTAACGATATTTCTGAAATCCATGATTCCTTGAGGGTCAAGTCCGTTTATAGGCTCATCCAAAATCACTATATCCGGGTTTCCCAAAAGGGCTGCTGCAATTCCAAGCCTCTGTTTCATTCCCATAGAATAGCTTTTAATATTTTTTTTGTTTCCATAAAGCCCTAAAAGCTCCAATACACGCTTTATCTCTGAATCCACATCGCTTATCCCTCTGACTTTACATATATATTTAAGATTTTCTTCCGCTGTCAGATATGCATAAAAATTGGGTTCAAGCATAAATCCTATATTCCTTCTCGCCCTTATTACATTCCGTCTTCCTTTCATACCCTGTATTTCAAGGATACCGCTGCCGGGTCTTACAGCACCTGTTATGATACCTAAAAAAGTTGACTTCCCCGCACCGTTTCTGCCTATCAATCCGTATATCTCTCCTTGCATAAGTGTAAAATCTACAGAATCAAGCGCAGTATTCTTTTTATATTTTTTTGTCAGATTCTCCGTTTTCAAAATTTCTTTCATAGTTCTACCTCCTCATGAAGCTCATTATATCAGGCATATATTAATATTCACTTAACTGAAATATTAAATCTTTATTAATTTTTTTAATCAAATAACAGCCTATACCTTTGCCGTAACCTGTACGCCCTCAAGCTTTACAAAAGTTCGCCCGCACTGTAAGACGTACAACCAAAAAGCGATCAGATATTTCAATTCTCCGATCGCTTCTGTCTATCATATTCCGAAATAAAATCTCAAAACATATTTATTACTCTATTCTGCATAAAACTTAAGCCCTATGCCCCATATAGTTCTCACGGGGTCTATCCCCGAGACATTTTTCACTTTGTTTCTCAACCTTGATATATGAACGTTTATAGTATTTTCATCTACATATCCGGGATCCTGCCATACCGTCGAGAACAGTATTTCTTTTGTAAAAACCCTGTCAGGCTCAAGCATGAGATTGTATAAAAGTTCAAACTCTTTTTGTGTAAGGTCTATCGGCTCGCCCGCCGCAAATACACTTTTGGTATAAGGGTCTATAGATATACCTCCTATTTCTATTTTCTGATCATGAGATATAGACCCGGAGCTTATATTTCTTCCGATTCTTCGGATGTTTGCCTTCATGCGTGCCATCAACTCAACAGTCTTAAACGGTTTTGATATATAATCATCCGCACCCAGTTCCAGAACATTGACAAGGCTTGAAGTATCTCCTTTTGCCGTAATGACTATTATCGGCACGGAAGACGTTTTTCTTATCTCCGATATTATCTCCTCTCCCGACTTTCCCGGAAGCATCAGATCCAGCAATATTATGTCTATAGGCTGAGTATCCCTGTCATTCCATATTCTCAACGCTTCCGTGCCTGAAAACGCTTGGACCGCATCATATTCATCTTTTATAAGGTTATATATAAGTTGATTTATATCATCGTTGTCTTCTACAATCAAAACTTTATATTTCAATTAACTTTCCCCTATTTTCCTTCATAATTTACATAAGTTCCTACAAAGTATATATTTCCGCCGTCATCCTTTACAAAATACATAAACGGCTTGTCAAAATCGAGCTGTTTTTTAGCCTCCTCAGGCAGTGCCGTTTTAACCATACCTATCTCGGTATATGCTGCGGCTTCTATCCCGCTCTCATTCATTTTAAACCTTGCTTCCTGCAATATATCTGAAACTTTCAAATTTCTGATATTCTTAAACACCTTATATTCCGAAACGGCAGGATCGAATATTCCCTCAAAGCCGATATTGCTTAAAACTTTTTTCATATCGATTTTGGATTGTGTGTCTATATAAGGTATTTTGACATTTGTCATCTTATAGGATCCGCTGTTGTTACCATTTAACTTTGTCATAATATCTTTCATAGCTTCACGGTTTAAAATATCATTCAGACTGTTTTCAGGTTTTACAAAAACTATTGAATAACCCGCATCAAGATTTTTCTCAGCCATCTCATATTTCAACCCGCTATAATACCTGAGCGGATCGGAAATACTGTTGTAAAGATAAGGTATTTGAGTTTTCTTTTTATTTATATCCAAAAATACCATAGTTTTTTTGTCGCTTTTCACAAATTTGGAAACAAAAGAATTCTTCATATATATGGTATTTATCAAAACATATTCAAAGTTTCGATCAACTACAGGATCTATATTCTTGATCAATCCTTCGGTATTTTGATTTATCCACTTTATCATTTTATTTTTTACATCTTCGGTATTATAAAAATCCACCATAAACATTTGCGCCTGATAAATTGATGTCAGATTGTTAATCAAGCTTTTATACGGCTCATTTCCTTTTCTTATCCAATTTGAATTTGCAAAAACCGTGGTACCGTTTTTACCTTTATACTGTTCCGACAATATTTCTTTGTTAATGTTTCTGATATTCTCAACACTTTTGCCGGAAAGAAGCTTTAACAGCACAGGATTGTCTTGAGAAGATTCTGTAAGCATCGAAAGTGCAACATAAAGACTTATAGGCGAATACACCATATTTTTCTTTTCCTTAAGCACTTCCGCAAATGTGGTTTCAGTGAATTTCTGTAATGCTTCCCCGCTTATTTTATTGTTACGGTCTATATTCACATTCCTTTTCTCAGGTAATTTTTTTTCTATTAAATCTGCTTTAACAGGTTTGAACTTTAATAAAAAGTTCGGCATCTTCCATGTCCATCCTCCAAAAACTCCTAATACCGTAACAATCGCCATAACAAGTGCAATCTTTTTGATTTTCATTTTCTTTTTTGTGACGTTTATCTTTAACACCACTGCTCCTTTCTGAATAATTTTTTCCCCGGATTTATCAACCTGATGTTGAATTTTTATCCGCAGTCTTCCTTCTTCCCTCTACTTATGCTCTCGGATGAGCATTATCATAAACTTCTTTTATTCTGTTCTTTGAAACAGTTAAATAAATCTGCGTAGCCGTTATGTCCTCATATCCCATAAGTTCCTGCAAGGATTTTAAATCCGCTCCGTTTTGAATCATATGTGCAGCAAAGGAATTTCTTAAAATCTGTGGAGTAATCTTTTTCTCTATGTCTGCTTTTTCCGCATATTCTTTTAAAATCTTCCAAAGTCCCTGCCTCGTCATTCTCTCTCCCGACAAATTTAAAAAAAGCGCATCCTGTTCGTCTTTATTCTTTAAAATTGTTTGTCTTGCATCGTATATATATTCTTCCAAAGCCTGCCTTGCAGGTCTTCCTATAGGGACAATCCTGGCTTTTCCGTGTTCTCCCCTGCAAGTTATAAATCCCATCCTGAGATTGAGATCCGAAACGTCCGCATCCGTCACTTCGCTCGCTTTTATACCTGTTGCATACATAATTTCAAGTATACTTCTATCACGTTTTCCCTTAACGCTGTCATCCGGTATCTCCAAAATTTTTTCAACTTCGGAAATTGTAAGATATTCTATCTTTTTTCTCTCTATCTTCGGTGACTTGAGATTGTCTGCCGGATTATTGTCCATGATTCCGTTTTTAAACAGATATCTGTAAAAAGACTTTAATGAAGCTACTTTTCTATTTACCGTTGAAGGTGATCTTCCATCCTTTTTAAGTTTCAAAGTAAAAGCTACAATGTCGGTATTTGTGGCTTCTACGGGGTTTTCTATATTAAGCTCCGTAAAAAAATCTCTCAAATCCCCCCTATAGGCGTTACATGAATTATCCGAAAGCTTTTTTACTTTTTTTAAATATTCAACATACTCTTCAATATATCTTTGCATAACAGTTTTATCCTTTTAAATTAAGCCATTTCTCTTGAACGTTTAGCCGCACTCCTCACAGCTCTTATTACCGAAGCCCTCATTCCGTCTTTTTCAAGACTTTCAACAGCTGCTATCGTAGTCCCCGAAGGGGAGCATACCATGTCTTTAAGTTCTCCGGGATGTTTCCCTGTTTCAAGTACCATTTTCGCCGCACCCAAGACTGCTTGTGCCGCAAAATCATAAGCGTCTTTTCTCTTCATTCCCTCAGCACATGCTCCGTCGGCAAGCGCTTCTATAAACATGAATACATAAGCGGGGCTGCTCCCGCTGACCCCTACAACCGCATCTATAAGCTTTTCATCAATTATCTTCGCTTTTCCGATTCCGCCGAACATTCTTAGTGCAAATTCCATATCTGTAGCGGTCACATGTTTGTTGCCGCATATACCCGTCATCGCTTCTTTAACCATAACGGCTGTATTCGGCATCGCCCTTATGATCTTCGTATCCCATCCGATACCAACTTCTATTTCTCCTATCTTAATACCTGCAGCTATTGATATTATTAAAACATCTTCTATTCTTTTACATTCACCCAGTTCTCTTAAAACCTCGGAAAAATCCTGCGGTTTTACTGCAATTAAAACTACATCTGAACGCTCGAGTAAATCACTTATGCTGTCACAAATATTTACCTCAAACTCTCTAACAACATTATCCATAACTTCTGCATATGAATCATATACACATATATTTTCTTTTTCATAGGGGAAATTTGTGATATAACCCGCAAGTATAGCTTTTCCCATATTGCCCGCTCCAACAATTCCAAGTTTCATGTACATCCTCCTCTCTGACTGTGCCGGCTCGCTGTCCTCCCGTTCTAAAAACCGTTTTATTTACAGTAAAATATCGTACCTTTCGATTTCCCTGCAAGCAAATCTCTTATTACGGTTAGGTTCTTTCCGTTTGCCAACATCACGGGTATACCGTAATCATTCACTTTTGATGCCGCGCATATCTTTGTATCTATCCCGCCTGTACCGAAAGAACTCTTGCCGCTTGTATCGATCTTATCCAGAAGTTTATCCGTTTCATATACTTCCTCAATCAAAAGTGCATCGCCGTGTTCTTTGGGATTTTTATCAAACACCCCGTCTATATCGCTTAATATCATTAATAAATCCGCATTCCAAAGTTTTGCTGTCAGTGCTCCCAACGTATCGTTATCTCCAAAAGTTATTTCATCGGTGCTTACACTGTCGTTTTCATTTATTATAGGAATCACACCCTCATCGACGAGTGTAAAAAGAGTGTTTCTTATATTTAATTCTCTTTGGTGATCCGTAAAATCATCCCTTGTTATTAAAATCTGTCCTACATGACGCCCATAATTTGAAAAATATTCTTTATATGAGTTCATAAGCTCTACCTGCCCTATGGCACAAAGCGCCTGCTTATAGTTCAAATCTCCTCTTCTGCTCCACTTATGAATGGCGCCTACTCCGCAAATTCCCGCACCGGAAGAGACTATAACTACTTGCTTTCCCAATTTGCACAAATCGTCTATCTGCTCCGCAATATTGCTTATAAAGTTGCAGTTTACATGCCCTTCATCGTCAGAAAGAACATTGCTCCCTATTTTTATAACGATCTTCCTGCTGCTTTCTATCAGTTCACCAAACTTGTTCATATCGCAAATGATACCTAAACGTTAAGTACAGGCTCATATCCCCCTCTCACATCATACTCCGCTAAAATCGGTTTGATATAACCGTTAATAAACTCTTCAGTTTGTTCTGCCGCTCTTCCCGTATATAACCTCGGCTCGAGCAGTTCTTCAATATCTTTTAATGACAATCCGAAGTCTTCATCTTTTGATATACGATCAAGTAAATCATTTGATTTCCCATATTCCTTAACCTGCCTTGACGCCTGCATGGAATGTTCTCTTATTTTCTCATGCAAAACCTGCCTGTCACAACCGTTTTTTACCGCCGCCATCATTATATTTTCAGTCGCCATAAAAGGAATTTCGTCCATTATATGTTTCTTTATGACCTTGTCATACACCACCAGTCCCGATGTCACATTAGCCGCTATATCAAGTATTGCATCGACAGCGAGAAAACTTTCCGGTATTGATATCCTCTTATTTGCCGAATCATCAAGCGTCCTTTCAAACCACTGCACCGCAGCGGTATCTGCAGGATTTGCCGCCTGATTTATTACATACCTTGAAAGAGAAGCTATCCTTTCGCTTCTCATGGGGTTCCTTTTATATGCCATAGCTGACGAACCTATCTGTGTTTTCTCGAACGGCTCCTCAACTTCTTTGAGATGCTGAAGCAGCCTTATATCGTTTGTCATCTTATGTGAACTTTGCGCAATCCCGCTAAGCACCGATAAAATACCGTAATCGAGCTTTCTTGTATAAGTCTGTCCTGATATAGGCAAACTGTTTTTAAATCCCATAGCGGTCGATACATACTCATCAAGTGCTTTGATCTTTTGACCGTCACCTTCAAAAAGCTCTGCAAAACTTGCCTGTGTGCCGGTAGTCCCCTTTACCCCCAACATAGGCATTTCATCCGCCGTTCTCTTTATTTCCAAATAATCCATATAAAAATCCTGGAGCCACATTGCGGCTCTTTTTCCTACCGTAGTAAGCTGTGCCGGCTGAAAATGTGTAAACCCCAAGGTCGGCATATCTTTATATTTTATAGCGAACTCACTGAGGTTCGCCATAAGTGCAAGCAATTTTTTTTCTATAAGCCTTAGTGCCTCTCTATAAATTGTCAAGTCCGTGTTATCTCCAACAAAAGCACTTGTAGCTCCGAGATGAATTATCCCTTTTGCTTTCGGACACTGTAACCCGAAAGCATAGACATGCGCCATAACATCATGCCGAACTTTCTTTTCTCTTTCAATCGCATCTTCATAATTTATATTGTCCGCATTTTTTTTCATTTCTTCTATCATTTCATCCGTTATGTCAAGTCCGAGCTCCTTTTCTCCTTCGGCAAGAGCTATCCAAAGTTTTCTCCATGTTCTGAATTTCATGTCTTCAGAAAAAAGTGTAATCATTTCATCACTCGAATAACGTACGACTAAAGGATTCCTATATTTATCGGTGTGTCTCATCTGCTTCCTCCAAAACATTATGTAAACTTTAGAACATTATACATCAAACACTACATTACAGTAAAGGGTATATAAAAAAATATATACAATCTCGTGCTCAGATTTCTATATATGATATGTTATAAAAACTCTCTTTTCTGAATAAAAAATATGAATTTTATCAAAAG
>CAJPNN010000035.1 GCA_905372035.1 Bacillota bacterium
TCTCAAAATAAGTTCATATGTATATAAATCCAGTTAAATTTTACATTATGTGAAAATACAAATTCAATGAAAAATACATATTGTAATATTAATTTAATATTAAGTGAATAACAGATAATATAAACCAAACAGATGGCAAATAGAATAAAAGGATAGTTAAAATTTTTACAAAACATTAAAATGTCATCCTTTTTTACTCATTGCATATCTGTATTATACTTTTCCTGCATAAATATTGACGGGATTATCAGTGAACTGTTAATATGTTAAATATCTATATAAAATAAATATCAACGGGAGAGAATTAAATGAAAACGGCAATAGTAACAGGCGGAAGCGGGGGAATAGGACAGTCAATCGTAAAAGAACTCGCATGCGACGGATTCACGGTATTTTTTACATATCTGAAAAACGAATCGGCGGCGCTTCATCTTGAAAAAGAAGAAAAAAACAAGGGTAACAATGTTATATCTCACCGATGTGATATCAGAGATTTCTCACAATGCAAAACACTTGTATATAATATAATATCCGATTTCGGGAGAATAGATCTGCTTGTAAATAATGCCGGTATCTCTCTGAGTAAACTTTTTACCGACACTTCTCTCCGGGAATGGAACGATATAATTAACACACACATAAACGGTTGTTATAACATGACTGAAAACGTGCTCCCTCACATGCTTTCCCGAAAACAGGGTTCTGTCATAAATATCTCATCCATGTGGGGCGAAACGGGGGCATCGATGGAAGTGGCATATTCTACTGCAAAGGCAGGTATTATAGGATTTACCAAAGCTTTAGCAAAAGAAACCGCTCCGTCGGGCATCCGTGTGAATGCGATATGCCCGGGTGTAATATCTACTGATATGTTAAAAGACTATACGGATGACGATATAAAGGATTTGGAAGCTCAGACACCTCTCAAAAGGCTCGGAACTCCGGAAGACATCGCTTTTTCAGTTTCATTTTTGGCATCAAAAAAAGCCGATTTTATAACCGGCCAAATAATCGGGGTAAACGGCGGCTTCCATATTTAAGGATTGATCCTCTCTATCACTTTATAAATCTCATCTCTGCCCGGCGCCTCGATTTCCTTAACCGCCGCCGCACCGTCCATAAGAATTCTTCCATATTCTTTTTTCTTTAAAGTCCCTATCTTGCTCAACTTTATGTTTTCTGAATCAAACCTTTCAAAAAACTCTTCATCTCTGCCTTGCGGAACGACTATAAGCATTGAACCGCTCGAAATCAAGCGTTTCCAATCAAAATCCAGCGCTTCTGAAAATTTTAATGTGAGTTCGTCGACCGGAATCTGTTTTTCCAATATCTCACAACCTAGCCCCGAAAGCTCGCAAATTTCCCAAACGGCTCCCAAAACTCCTCCCTCTGTAATATCATGCATTCCGTGAGTTCCAAGTTCACCTGCAATAATTCCTTCAGGAACTACTGAAACCTCGTCCAACATTTTTCTTGCATATGATAATTCCTTTTCGGAAAAAAAATCATCTATGAGACTCACACAATCCGATGCTATTATTCCCGTACCTTCAAGTCCGACATTTTTCGTAACAAAAATTCCGTCGCCTTCCCGTATCTCATCGGAAGTTCGGTTTTCACCTTTAATTGCCCTGCCCAATGCCGTGGAAACTATTACAGGCCGGTTCACCGCTGCGGTTATCTCGGTATGTCCTCCTATTATTTCCACATTTACACTTTCAGCAGCCTGCCCTGCACTGTGCATTATCTCCTCTATATCCTTTTCCGTAATATCCGAAGGAAGCAACATTGCCAACATAATACCTGTCGGCCGGACTCCGTTAGCCGCGATATCGTTACATGAAATATGTATTGCCAATCTCCCCACATCTTTGATCGATGCGGTTATCGGATCAGTAGAAACTACACAGTCATATTCTCCGAAATCTATTGTCGCACAATCCTCTCCTATTCCTGCCCTTACAAGCACTTCCTGCCGCTTATATTTTATATTCTCAAAAACTATCTTCTCCAACAGTTTGTTGTCCAGCTTTCCTTGTTTCATATTTAACTCCCATTAAAGACAAATCGTTTCAAGTTCCCTAAGCAAAATTCCCATTTCATCGTCCGTCCCCACGGTTATTCTCAGCCAGTTCGAAAGTTTAGGTTTATTGAAATACCTGACATAAATTCCTCGTTCCTTAAGCTTTAAAAAAATATCTTCAGCACCGATAACGTCATGACTTGCAAACACAAAATTCGCCTGACTTTCCATAACCGTAAATCCGAGCTTTCTCATATGTTTTATCGTATTTTCTCTTGTCTTTTTAATTTTATTTATGCAATTTCTGAAATATTCTTCATCATCTATTGATGCCGCCGCAACTTCAAGTGTGAGCGAGTCCATAGTATATGAGTTGAACGAGTTCTTTACCGCTTCAATCTTCTCCGTAATTTTTTCCGAACTCAATGACACTCCTATTCTCTGTCCTGCAAGCCCTCTTGACTTCGAATAAGTTTTTACAATTATTATATTATCATAATCTTTTAAAAGACCGACTGCCGAATACTCTCCGAAGTCGCTGTACGCTTCATCTATGATTACTATCTGATTTTGATTGTGTTCGATTATATCCCTCAACAGTCCCTCTCTCTGTCCTATCCCCGTGGGTGCATTAGGGTTAGGGATTATAATTCCTCCGTTATCCTTGTAATAAACATCGGGGTTTATAGAAAAATCGGGATTTAGCGGAACTTCTTCAAAATTTTTATTGAAAAGATCCGCCCATACGGGATAAAACGAATATGTTATCTCAGGGAACAGCAAAGGTTTTTCGCTACAAAAACAAGCTAAAAATATAAATGCCAAAACCTCATCCGAACCGTTTCCGACAGAAACATTCGAAGTTTTTAAACCGTAGTATACCGCCAGTTTTTCTTTTAATTTCGTTCCGTTGCTGTCCGGATATTTATTAAGTTTCCTGTAATCAAATTCTCTTATTACCCTTCCCACCTTCTCAGACGGGGGATATGGATTTTCATTCGCATTAAGCTTTATTACACCGTCACCGGGCTGTTCTCCCGGCACATACGGTTCTATATTTATCAAGTTCTCAATCCAACTGTTCATTCGCCTCTCCCCGCTATTCATTCACATCTATTTACGACCCGACTGTCACCGACATTAAGACAAGCAACTCCTAACATGATCACCCGTTTAACATATCCTCAAATTCAGATTCCGAAATAATCACAACTCCCAGACTTTCCGCTTTTTTCAGTTTTGATCCCGCTTCTTTACCTGCAAGAACATAGTCCGTTTTTCTGCTCACCGAAGAAGATGTCTTTCCCCCGTTTTCTTCAATAATCTCACTCGCCTTATCCCTTGTATATTTTTCAAGCGTCCCCGTAAGTACAAATGTTTTACCTGCAAAAATCATTTCTCCGAGTCCCGAAGTTTTCTTCTCGTAATTCATTTTTACTCCTGCCGCTTCAAGTCTGGCTATTTCTCTGAGATTATTTTCACTCTTAAAAAAAGCTGTAACTTTTTCCGCAATCTTGTTTCCGATTCCGTAAATATCGGCTATATCTCCAAATTCGGCCTTTTCCAAAGAACTCATGGAACCGAATTTATCCGCCAAAAGTTTCGCCGCCTTGGCTCCAACAAGAGGGATTCCTAAGGAAAATATCACTCTGTCAAGCCCTCTCGATTTTGATTCCTCTATAGCGTCTGTCAATGATTTCGCAGATTTTTCTCCCATTCCCTCAAGGACGGAGATCTCTTCTTCACCAAGCTGATATATATCCGACGGATAAGAAATCATCCCCAGATCTGAAAATTTCTCGACAAGGCTCTCTCCCAATCCGTCAATGTCCATAGCCCCTTTAGAGACAAAATGTATAAGCCCCCGCAGGTTTTGGGCCGGACACTCCTCGTGGTTCGGACATCTCAAAACCGCTTCTCCTTCAAGTCTGACCAGTTGCGTTTCACATGACGGACAGACCTCGGGCATCTCAAACATGGGAAGTTCATGCTTTCTTCTGTCTTTAAGCACTCTTACGACTTCCGGGATAACTTCTCCCGCTTTATGTACAAGTACCGTGTCTCCGACTCTTATATCCTTTTCTTTCACATAGTCCTGATTGTGTAAAGTTGCAAAACTCACTGTGGAACCCGCAATTTTTACCGGTTTAAATCTCGCTCTCGGAGTAACCGCCCCTGTTCTTCCAACCTGTACCTCTATATCCAAAACTTCCGTTTCCTGCTCTTCCGCCTTAAATTTATATGCAATGGCCCATCTCGGTGATTTTTCTTTCAGCCCCAATCTTTCCCTTAGCTCTAAACTGTCCACCTTAACAACAAGTCCGTCTATATCATAATCTAAATTTTTTCTCTCCTCTTCCCAATACGTACAAAGTTTCATAACTTCATCCATATTCCTGCATTCTCTCGAATCCGCACACGTAAATCCTTGATTTCCAAGAAACTCTAAAGTTTCGTGATGATATGAAAAACTCATTCCGGATATATATTGCAAATTAAATATAAATATGCTGAGCGGCCTTTCTCTCACGAGTGATGCATCGATCTGTCTCAAAGATCCCGCCGCCGCGTTTCTCGGATTTGCAAATATTTGTCCTCCCTCAATTTCCTGGCGCCGGTTCAGCTTAAGAAAATCTTTTTTCCCGATATAAACCTCCCCTCTCACATCCAGTTCTCCTTTAAATTCTATAGTTTCCGGTATACTCTTTATCGTTCTGAGGTTATCAGTTATATCTTCTCCCGTAATTCCGTCTCCTCTCGTCGCTCCTCTTACGAGGATCCCGTCGTTATATTGCAATACCACCGACAATCCGTCTATTTTAGGCTCTAAAACATACTTCATATCTCCGCTTGAGGCTGCCCTCTTCTTCACCCTGTTATCAAATGACAGCAGCTCATTTTGATCATATGAATTATCAAGACTGATTACCGGTACTCTGTGATTCACTTTTTCAAATTTTCCCGAAACTTTCCCACCCACATGCTCAGTAGGACTGTTTTTCATTTTAAGAGCGGGATAGCTGTCTTCAAGACTTTTGAGCTCCTTAAGCATCTCATCATACTCCCTGTCTGAAATCACGGGAGCATCTTCTTCATAATAATTTTTATTGTAACGAACAAGCTGTTCCGTCAATTTTTTTATTCTTTCTTGAACATTTCCCATGCCCGTTTGTTCCGGATTTGACCGACTTGACATATCCATCTAAACACCTTTCCTATTTTTATATCATATATATTTTCCCGGCAGACTTAATCGGCTTAATATATATCTATAAAATCTTTTTCCGTTTTTCATACTTTCTCTATATCTTTTCGAGCGGAGCTACCGCCTTTGCCAATTTCTTGACACCTACGCTGTCAAACGCCACGGTAATTACCCTGTCGTCCTGACTTATGACCATACCTTCCCCGAACTTTGAATGCGATACTCTCTCACCATCCGAAATCTCATATTTTACCGCCTTTTTCTTTATCTCCGATGCCGCTTTGTACGGATTATATCCTATTCCTTTTGAATCTCCGACATTTCCCCTTTTGGAATTTATTTTTTTAGGAACTGATGCCACAAAAGAACGGTCATCCAAATATCTTGTGTCTATTTCTTTTATAAAACGTGATTCTGTCGTATATTTGAAGCTTCCGAAAAGCATCCGCTCTTCAGCACCTGTCATGTACAATCTTTCTTTTGCTCTTGTCATACCCACATAACAAAGTCTTCTTTCTTCTTCCTGCTCTGCTATCGAATCTTTTGAACGCCAGCCCGGAAAAAGCCCTTCTTCCATCCCCGGAATAAATACCACAGGAAACTCAAGCCCTTTCGCTCCGTGGAGTGTCATTATAACAACCGCATCATCCTGCGGGTTATAATTGTCGGCTTCCGCAACCAGAGCTACTCTTTCAAGGAACTCAGCCAAGGTCGGATCAGAACTCGTTTTTTCGTAATCCGCTATAACGGATTTAAATTCCAATATATTATCTATCCTCGCATCCGCCTCCTGAGAATTTTGCGCCTTAAGCGCATCTAAATATCCCGTATGTGCCAAAATCCCGTCATATATATCCGAAACCCTCAAATTATCCGTTTCTTTGCTGTATTCCAAAATATAAAGTGCCGTTTTGCCGGCGCTCTCCCTCGCCTTTTCAGGGAGCACCTGCATCGCATCCTCGTCTGCAATCACTTCCAGCATGCTGATACCGCTTTCTCGGCTCAAATCTCTTATTTTATCCAAAGTCTTGGGTCCTATTCCCCTCTTGGGTTCATTGATTATCCTTTCAAACGCCAAGTTGTCATAAGGATTTAAAACCAGTCTCATATATGCAGTTATGTCCTTTATTTCTTTTCTATCATAAAATTTCAGACCGCCCAACACTTTGTACGGGATACCCTTTGTCATAAAAGCTTCTTCAAATAACCTCGTCTGTGCATTCATTCTGCAAAGCACGGCCATATCGGAATACTCATTCCCTGAAACGGCGTTTGAACCGTGCAATTTTCTTATTTCATCCGCAATAAAATCAGCTTCCGCTTTATCCCTGTCAGTTCTGAAATAAACAACTTTGTTTCCTGCATCTTCCGCAGTCCAAAGCCTCTTGGATTTTCTTCTTGAATTTTTCGCTATAACCGAATTTGAGGCGTTCAATATGTTGCCTTTGGACCTGTAATTCTGCTCGAGTTTTATCACTTTAGCATTCGGAAAATCTTTCTCAAAATCTAAAATATTCCTTATATCCGCACCTCTCCATTGATATATACACTGGTCATCATCTCCTACTACACAGAGATTTCCATAGCCACCCGAAAGAAGCTTGACAAGTTTATACTGTATTCTGTTTGTATCTTGATACTCATCCACCATAACATATTTGAAACGGTTTTGATAATATTCCAGAATTTCAGGTTCATTTCTTAACAATGTAACGGCATTTACCAAAAGATCGTCAAAATCCATTGCATTATTTGCTTTCAAAGCATTATTATATGCCTCATATACGCTCGCAATCTGCTGTGATTTAAAGTCTTCTCCGTTTTCCGTCAGATAGTCTTTAGGGCCGATTTCGTTTTCTTTGCAGTGGCTTATAATCGTGAGAAGGTATTGCGGTGTGTAAAGTTTATCGCTGACATTAAGCTCCTGCATTATCTTCTTCACAACAGATTTTTGATCCTGTGAGTCATAAATCACAAAACTGCTTATATATCCGAGTGCCTTTGCATGTCTCCTCAAGATTCTCAGGCATGTCTGATGAAATGTAAGTATCCACATCCCTGTTTCTTCTCCGAGTATATTCTCCACTCTTTCACGCATTTCTCCCGCCGCTTTATTCGTAAAAGTGACTGCCAATATATTCCTCGGATTTACTGCAAGGTCCCTTACCAAATACGCTATTCTGTGTGTCATTGTAGCGGTTTTACCACTTCCGGCACCTGCAAGTATAAGCAGTTGTCCATCCGTATAAAGTGCCGCCTCTCTCTGTTTTTCATTTAAATTACCAAGATAATCCATTTTTCGATCCTTTCACTCACTCATTTTTTACCGTAAAACCGCCGCCTTTACCTCAGTCATTTCCAATGCGGCAATCGAATAATTTCACTGACTTATTATGCTGCAAAGCTGCCGATTTCACATAATTTATTGTCATGCGGCAGTCTTCAATCGAGCCGTTTCATCCTTTTACTTTATACGATTATACGATAACACTGCCTCCTATAAATTCTCTTAGTATAGAATTGTTCGCCACAGCCGAATCATCTTCCATTACATCAAAAAATCTTAAAAACTCTAAAAGCCTTCTCGCTTCGGCATATTCGGGTTCATCCTTACCTATCTCTTCAAGTAACGGCTGAGCATATTTTTTCAATATCGTTATCTCATATGAATGATTTGAGTTGAAAAATGCATCCGCCTCTCCGCTGAACGGAAAAATATTCTTCTTTTCTCCGTCCCTTACCTTATACCATTCCGAAAGAGTCGCCTTAGCCGATTTTCCTCTAAATTTATTATCTCTGACTATTCTTCTCAAAAGTCTCGAATCCGTAGTCGGTATCCTGTTATGAACATCAATTCCCAAGGTGGTAAGAGGGCTTATATATATCTTGAACTTCTCGTCTGAATCTATATTTTCGGTCAGTTTTTCATTGAGACCGTGTATCCCTTCAATAACTATAGGCTGCCCCGGATATGCCTTTGTTATCCTCTTCCCGAAAATCTTTTTACCTTCTACAAAATCAAATATCGGAAGGTCAACGGTCTCTCCTGCCAAAAGGGCATTCATATCTCTGTTGAAAAGATCTATATCAAGTGCCCTCAAATTTTCAAAGTCATATTTACCGTCCTCATCTTTAGGGGTCTGTGACCTTTCCAAAAAAAAGTCATCCGTACCGAGGTAAATAGGAGACATGCCGTTAACCTTAAGCTGTATGCAAAGCCTTTGTGCAAATGTCGTCTTTCCTGAAGAAGAAGGTCCCGCAATCAAAATAATCCTCTTTTTCTCTTTTAATATCGTATCTGCAAGTTGTGCCACTCTCTTTTCCTGCAACGCTTCAAACAGCATTATAAGCTCTTTACCCTTACCTGCCCTTATTTTGCCGTTCAAATCATTTACATATCTTAAACCGATTATATTTCTCCATCGTGCAGCTTCCCTGAACGCTTCATACATCATATATTCATTTTTATACTCCGGAATCTTATCGGGGCTGTCCCTGTGAGGATATCTTAAAAGTACTCCGTTTTTATACTTTCTTACATCAAACAACTCAAGATAACCTGTTGACGGAACCATGCTCCCATAGAAGAAATCTTTAAAGCCGTCTATAGAATAAAAACAGATTTCACTGTTCCCTTTCATGTTTTTCAACAACTCGGTGCGTCTTTTTTGTCCTATACTCTCAAGAAAATCAACCGCCTCATCTATCTCCGTTATTTCTTTTTCTATAGGCAGATTCATCTTCGTAAGTTCCGCCATTCTTGAAACGATCTCGGATATTTCCTCATCCGTAACGGGTCTTCCGATTTTTATCTCCGTATAGATCCCTTTATTGAGAGAATTTCCGAGTACAACATCATCTTCTCTCAAGACGTCATATATACTTTTCAAATATAGAAGAGACAGGCTTCTTTGATATGCAAACTCGACCGACGGATAGGTCATATCAAGCATTGTAATCTCACATTCTTCATAAATCTTATCCGTCAGCTCCACTATCTCATTATCTTTTTTAGCCAGAAGCACGGGATATTTGTACTGCCCCTTATAGTTCAACATTATATTTTCAATTTTTGTGCCTTTTTTCACATCCAAAAGCATGGCATCCGATTTAGGGGAAAGTTTCAATTTTATTCTGAGAGTCATCCCTGCACCTCCTCTTTTGCATTTGTATGTTACAATAGAGTATAGCACAGATTTATTGAGCTTTCTATCAAATATGCAGATATAAAATATTTTGGATAATATACATACTCATTAATCATTTTTTGTGGTACAATGTCAAGAAAAGCTTATTAAAATTAAGCACAAACTTATGAGGAAAAGAGGGATATTTATGATTTGGAACGAAACTATGGAATGTATGAACCCGGACCAAAGGCATGAAATACAGAGTCAGCGCTTAAGGGCGACTGTGGATAAAGTTTATACAAAAGTTCCGTTTTACAGAGCCAAGATGCAGGAAGCCGGAGTTGCTCCGAGCGATATCAAAGAAATTGAAGATATTGTAAAGCTGCCTTTTACGACCAAACAGGACCTGCGTGATGCTTATCCCTTTAACCTCTGTTCCGCACCTCAAAGTGAGTTTGCCAGGATTCACGCATCGTCCGGAACTACCGGAAAACCTACCGCTGTTCCCTATACACAAAAAGACTTGGATACATTTGCCGATTGCGCGGCAAGAGCGATTTGCAGCGCGGGCGGAACCCCTAAAGATGTAGTGCAGATCGCCTACGGGTACGGACTTTTTACCGGCGGCCTGGGTCTCCATGACGGAGCGACAAGAATGGGTGCCGCCGTAGTCCCTATTTCCGGCGGAAACACCGGAAATCAGCTTGCACTGATGCAGGATTTCGGAACTACAATCCTCGCATGCACGCCTTCATATGCAATGCTCCTTGCAGATGAACTCGAAGCTCAAGGAACGGACACTTCAAAACTTCCTTTGAGAATAGGAATTTTCGGAGCTGAACCGTGGTCTTTAGAAATGAAAGCTCAGCTTGAAAAAAAGCTTAATATAAAAGCCTACGACATATATGGCTTAAGCGAGATAATGGGTCCCGGTGTCGGCTCGGGATGTTCTTCTCAGGACGGGCTTCACATAGCCGAAGATCATTTTTATCCGGAAATTTTAGATCCCGATACGCTGTTACCCGTTCCTGACGGAACTGTAGGGGAACTCGTTTTCACACATCTTACAAAAGAAGCAATGCCTCTGTTAAGATATAGAACCCGCGACTTGACAAGCCTGAGTCACGGAAAATGCTCGTGCGGCAGAACAAATGTGAAAATAACGGGAGTTAAAGGACGTTCGGATGATATGCTGATCATTCGAGGCGTCAACGTCTTCCCGTCACAAATAGAAAGCGTGCTTCTTGAAATCCCCGAGGCCACTTCACATTATCTTATAATCGTAGACCGCAAGGGAAATATGGATACTATTGAAGTACAGGTCGAAATAAACAACAACTATATTTCAGACGAACTCTCGGTTCTGGACGAAATAAAGAAAAAAATAAAGTCAAAGCTCGACAGTTTTCTTAGAATAAATACAAAAGTGACCCTTGTGGAACATAGAACTGTAGAAAGAAGTCAAGGTAAGTCCGTCAGAGTGATCGACAGGAGAAAACTTTAGGAGGTAGGTCATATGATAGTTAAGCAATTGTCCGTTTTTTTACAGAATGAAGCGGGAAGAATACTTGAACTTACAGATGTATTAGGTAAAGCAAAAGTAAATATAGAAGCGCTCAGTGTAGCCGAAACAGGCGAATACGGCATGGTAAGAATGATAGCGGGTGACATTGAAAAAGCATCTTCTGCACTGAAAAATGCAGGCTTTTCAGTCAACATAACCGATGTTTTAAGAGTTGTTTTTCCCGACACTCCCGGAGCACTTTGCAAGGCCCTTACCGATTTAAAAAATGCCGGGATAAACGTTTCCTATATGTACGGTTATTCCCACAGTGACGGAACCGCCCCTGTAATAATGAAAGTTAACGATATACAAAAAGCCTGTGCCGTTTTAAAATAAATCGAAAGGAAAAGTCATGCCGTTAATATTTTCAATTACACCGTTTTAAAAAAACAGTGCAGCCCCACCGATTTCATAAAAAAAATTCAGTGACTGATTAATGAGGATCTCCATCCGTTTAAAAATTAAAACCATGAAAAAAAATAGCATGAACTGATATGGTAAACTATGAACAAAAAAACTATAAAAGAAACTCTCTTTGAGATGCAGGACAATGCCTACAAAGATTTTAACAAAAAACTGATTCCGAACATTGACGAAAATCTTATGATAGGGATCAGGGTCCCGGAGCTCAGACGCTTTGCAAAAAATCTCTACCGTAACGACCCCGAGCGGACAAATATTTTTCTTGATACTCTTCCTCATCATTATATGGAAGAAAATCACCTTCACGGTTTCCTTATTGAATGTTTTAACGATTTTGATCATGTAATATATTTGACGGAAAAATTCTTGCCATATATAGATAATTGGGCGACATGTGATTCTTTCTCTCCCAAAATATTTAAAAAATATCCTGATGAAGTATATGATAAAATTAAGTTTTGGATCACATCTTCACACACATATACCATACGCTATGCAATAGGATTGTTGTTGTCAAACTTTCTCGATGACGAGTTTGAGCCGGAAATGTTGAAAAAGGTATCGGCTTTAAGATCCGACGATTATTATGTGAACATGATGATAGCCTGGTATTTTGCGACCGCACTTGCAAAACAAAGAGAATACACTCTTCCTTATATAGAGTCAAAATGTCTTGATGCGTGGACTCACAACAAAGCAATACAAAAATCCGTCGAAAGCAGACGTATAAGCGATATCGACAAAGCTTACCTTAGAACATTGAAACTGAAATAAATTATATATCAGGAAATCGGCAAAACATTTTCGAACTGTCGGATACTGAAATAAAAAACGCTACCACCGCCTTTTCCCAATAGTTACAGTATTAAAAAAAACAGCTTTCGCCCTATAGTCCAAAAGCTGTTTCGTCGATTTGTTTTCCTAAAATTCAGATTCTATCCCGGCTTATATTGTATTTATAAAATACCCTATGCCAATTCCAAGCTGTTCAGTATGTCTCTCAATGCCGTCGCCTGTTCTTCATTCAAGGTAACACCCCTTGACATCTTAACGTGCTCGGGATCCCATTCCCTTATATCATATTTGGCTTCTCCTCCGTTCCAAGAAACAAGGTTGACTTCCTTTGTCCAACCCTTGTTGTTTTCGGAAATCACTCCTATATGTTCCTTTATTTCGAAAGTCACTTCCCTGCTGCTCATATCACTTTTTACTGCCATATTTCAATTCCTTTCCGCCACATCGATAATCCTTTTCCATTATTATACATTTTTATTCATTTTATGTCAATATCCTTGTCCTTTATTTTATATTTTTTACGATTTTTTCATCACTTTTCTTTTTTATATGTTTATGCTCCGTTTATATCCCGTTTTTTAGTTTTAGACTTTTTTCTCTGCATTTTGCTAATATTATAAGCACTTTTACCTCTCTTCTCTAAAGTACGATTTTGAAAGGTCCGCAGGTCCCTTATCTTCTTTCTTGTTCTTATGTGTACTGATTATTACTATCAATATCGTAGCCACATAAGGTATCATATCCACCAAATACTGCGAAATATGTATTCCTACACTTTGCAGCCTAAGTCCCAGGATGTTTAAAGCACCGAAAAGATACGCCCCGACAAGCGCCTTTGACGGTTTCCATGAAGCAAAAATTACCAGTGCCACGGCTATCCATCCTCTTCCCGTAACAACATCCGCCTGCCAGATAGGAACCGTAACCAACGCCAAATATGCTCCTCCAAGTCCGCAAAGCGCACCGCCTGCAATTATATTTGCATATCTGTATCTCGTAACATTTATACCTGATGCATCCGCACTTCCGGCACTTTCGCCCACCGCTCTGCAATTAAGCCCTATTCTCGTTCTGTTCAGATAGATTGCCGCAAATATTACACATATATAGCCTAAATACACAAATACATCCTGTTTAAAGAATACAGGTCCTATAAATGGTATGTCTCCAAGAAGCGGTATATTACGCTCCGCAAAAAATCCTTTTATGGCATCGGGAACTGCAAATCCGATTTTGTTTTCTCCGACAAAACTTGCAAATCCGGTTCCGAATATAGTCAGAGTAAGTCCCGTAACAACTTGATTTGCTCTGAGCGAAACCGTTATAACGGCAAATATAAAGGCTCCCGCACCACCGGCTAAAAGCGCTGCAAGCAGCGCCACATACGGACTGCCCGTAACATAGCCTCCTGTAAAGCCCATGACCGCCCCCATAAGCATCATCCCTTCAACACCGAGGTTGAGCGATCCTGATTTTTCAGTAATAAGTTCTCCCAAAGTTGCGAATAAAAGAGGTGTTCCTGCGACTACAGCAGCCGCTAAAAATTCTACCATTACGCCACCTCCTTAACTTTTCCGTTCCTGAAAGTAACTTTATATTGTATAAAAAATTCACTGCCCAGTACGAAAAATAATATCAGACCCTGCACTATCTGTGCCACGGCCTCCGGTACTTCCATAGCGATCTGTATATATGCTCCGCCTTGAAGAAGTATAGCAAAGGCTATACAAACTATAACCACCGCCAAAGCGTTAAGCCTTGCCAGCCATGTTGTGATTATGGCAGTAAAACCGTATCCTGTTGAAATTCCGGCTATCAAACTCTTTTCAATTGCCGACGCCTGAATCATTCCCGTAAGACCGCACAGTCCCCCGGATATGAACATCGCCGCCATTATTATCGCTTTTGTATTCATACCTGCATATTTGGCAGTTTCGATACTTTCACCCACGACCGATATCTCGTATCCCAACTTCGTTTTATTCATCAGAAAATATATAATCAAAACCGCTATTACAGCTATTACCCAGCCTGCATGTACTCCGAACACCTGGGGCATCAAAGCGTTATCCGGAAACGGCGGAATCTTCGGAAATCCGTTGGCATTAGGGTCTTTCCACGGACCGTACTGCAAATATGTAACGAATTTTATCGCTATATAATTTAACATCAAAGTAAAAATAGTCTCGTTCGTACCCATCTTCGCCTTAAAAAATGCGGGAATAAGCGCCCATAATCCCCCTGCGATCATCGCCGCTATTATCATTGCTATAAGCATTATCGGCTGAGGAACATTCGGCGACCACTTAAGAGCCACAACGGCGGCGGCAGTCGCTCCGATAACTATCTGTCCCTCTCCTCCTATATTCCAAAACTTCATTTTGAATGCAACCAGGATCCCGAGCGAAGTAATTATCAGAGGTATAGCCTTGACTATTGTCTGTTTTATCCTTATCTCCGTACCTAAAGCCCCCTCGATCATAGCTCTGAAAATTCCTATCGGATTTAATCCGAATATCAGAATTATTATTCCTGCCGCAACTATCGATCCTAATACCGATACAAGCCTTATTATCGCCACTTTATTTTTCGGAAGATCTTCTCTTTTATTTATTTTTATCCTATTCATCACTGCCTCCCGAAACTTCCTGTTTTCCGTCTCCTCCCGCCATCATAAGTCCGATCTGCTCTTTGCTGCTCTTTGCGGGATCCACTATCCCCGTCAACTTACCTCCGCAAAGAACTGTTATTCTGTCGCACAAATCCATAAGAACGTCCAGATCCTCTCCTATGAAAAGTACCGCTACACCTTTTTCCTTTTGCTGATTCAACAGTTCATATATTTTATATGAGGCTCCTATATCGAGTCCTCTTACAGGATATGCGGTTATAAGTACCTTTGGAGATGAGTCTATCTCTCTACCGAGCAATACTTTCTGTATGTTTCCTCCCGAAAGCTTCTTTACAGGTGTATTTATATTCGGTGTCATTATTTCCAAATCTTCTACGATCTGTTTCGCTTTTTTTATATAAGGACCTTTCTTTATCACTATTCCGGGCTGACTTTTATACTCTTTGAGAATCAGGTTGTCGACTATATCCATAGAGCCCACCAAGCCCATTCCCAATCTGTCCTCCGGTATAAATCCCATTCTTATACCCTTTTTTATTATATCTGCAGGAGTTTTTCCTACAATATTCTCTCCTTCAAAGAATATTCTTCCTTTTGCAGCCTTTGTCAGTCCGGCTATCGTTTCGCAAAGCTCCTTTTGTCCGCTTCCTGCTACTCCTGCAACTCCTAAAATCTCACCTGCCGACAGTTCAAAACTCACCTCGTCCAAAACATTTTTTTTCTCACTGTCCAAAACAGTCAGATTATCTATCTGCAATATACTGTTCCATTGCTTAACCGGAGATTTTTTTATATTTAAATCCACTTTCTTTCCGACCATCATTTCTATCATATCCGATACTGACGCATCCGCAGTTTTTGAAGTGCCTATAGTCCTCCCTTTTCTCAATACGGTAACCCTGTCGCTTATCTCCATAACCTCATTGAGCTTGTGTGTGATTATAATTACTGCACAGCCCTGTTCTTTCATATTTCTTACGATCTTGAAAAGCCTTTTTATCTCCTGCGGTGTTAAAACTGCGGTCGGTTCATCCATTATAAGTATTTTGGCTCCCCTATAAAGGACTTTCATTATTTCAAGGGTCTGTTTTTCTCCCACCGACATATCATAGACCTTCTTTTCCGGATCTATATCCAATCCGTACTTATCCGATATTTCTCTGATTTTATTTGAAAGCTCTTTTCCCTTTATAAAAAATCCGCCTTTCTGACCCAAGATTATATTTTCTTTGGCAGTAAGCACGTCTATAAGTTTAAAATGCTGATGTATCATTCCGATACCCATAGCTATAGAATCCCTCGGTGATGCAAAGTCTACCTTTTCTCCCTGTATAAAAACAGAACCGCTGTCAGGATTGTATATTCCCGACAGCATGTTCATAAGCGTGCTTTTACCTGCACCGTTCTCACCTAAAAGTGCATGTATTTCGCCATTATTAACAGTTAAACTCACATCTTCATTGGCCTTTACGGCTCCAAAGGATTTTGAAATATTCTCCATTATTATTGCAGGTATTTCTTTCATCAATCATCCTCCGGTCACTGGCAAACTTATATATCATAAGTTTTATTAAATAAAATTTTCATCGGTAATCTACAATTTTTATCCCGGTTACCGACAAACCGATATCTTATAATATCGTTTAATTTGTAGCTCCTTCAACCAAATAATTTATTTTCCAAATCTTTTTTCTATCAAGACTCTGACCTTTTTCAACTCTTACTTTCCCTTTGTTGTCTTTTATAGGCCCTACAAACACTTTGAATTTTCCTTCCTGCATCTGCTTTTTCACTTCTTCGACTTTTGCCTTGGCTTCATCTGAAACAAGGTCAGTCATAGGTGCAAGATCAACATATCCGTCTTTTATCGTTCCGTAATAACTTTCAGGCTTCCATTTCCCGTCAAGTATAGCCTGTATTGTCGGAATCAGGAATTTTTCATGATGCCATATAGGTGCCGTGAGAAAAGCTTTAGGAACAACTTGGCTGTTATCCATATTATATCCTATAGCCGTTGCGCCGTGATCCGCCGCCGCTACCAAAGGTCCGGTAGTATCACAGTGCTGTGTCAAAATGTCGCAGCCCTGCTCAAGTAAAGCTTCCGCCGCTTCTTTTTCCTTTGCCGGATCATACCAGCTGTTTATATACACAACTTTAACTTCCGCTTTAGGATTCACTGATTTCACTCCGAGTGTAAAAGCATCTATTCCTATCAAAACTTCAGTATAAGGATGTGCCGCAACATATCCTATCTTATTGCTCTTCGTCTGCATCCCCGCAACAATTCCGGAAAGATATCTCGGTTCTTCCGTGGCTCCGAAATAATTGCCGAAATTTTTATTATTCATTTTAAATCCCGAGAAATGCAAAAAATCAACATCAGGATATTCCTTTGAAAGTTCTTCCAAAGCATCCATATATCCGAAACTTGTTCCTATAACCACTTTGCATCCTTGATCAATCATACTTACGGCCGCATTTTTTATAGCCTGCTTATCCTGATCGTCCACGCTTTCCTTGGTTATAACTTTCACTTTATCTCCGAAATGCTCCCGCATAGCTTTTGTTCCGTTATGCTGCGCTTGAGTATATCCTCCGTCCGAGCGTGTCCCTATGTAGATAAATCCAACCTTAAGCGGCTCATCTTTACCGTTTTCACCGGTTTTTTCGTCCCCGCAACCTGCAAAAACCGAAAGAGTCAGAGCAAGTACCAAAAATACAGATAAAATCTTCTTCATGCTGTTGTTCTCCTTTTTTATTAACCATAAAATAAATAACAAAATAATTATAT
>CAJPNN010000036.1 GCA_905372035.1 Bacillota bacterium
AAATATATATTTAAAGATGTGTGTCACATGAGTATTCAGCAGTATATTGTCACACGTCGTATTACACATGCTGAGCACCTTCTTAGAGATACAGTGCTTCCGATATCTCAAATTGCAGAAATGGTCGGTTATAAATATACGAGCAGTCTATCTGATATGTTCAGACGGCATACAGGAATGAAGCCTACCGAATACAGAGATAAAATGCAATTGCTGATAAAAGACTGATTAAATTGTTTGACAACAAGCCCTTTTCGGTTTTTTGTTTGTCTTTTTGCTTAGCAGCATTATACCGGATGCCTTTCTATTTTTTTGTCACATGTGTATTGTATTATTGAACTATATATTATTGCACTGCAGTATTTATCTCAACTTCGTAACATGGACAAGAAAAAAGCGGTTTTCCTATGCTTCCCTTACAGAAGAGAAAAGAACACCGCTTTTATGATTCCCTATTTAATTTTGTTACCTGCAACATACCTTATGGCATCTGTGGTAAAATACCTTTGGAAAGCTAAGTAATTATTATTTTGTATTTACAATATGCTTGCAAAAAATCAGAGAAACAGGAGGGATAATTATGGATTTTAAAACACAACCGTATAACGCATTTGAAATGTTTGATCAAAAATGGGCACTGGTAACAGCCGGGGCGTTGTCAAACTTCAATTCATGTACAGTTTCTTGGGGAAGCTTTGGAAATATATGGGGAAGTCCGGGACAAAGTAAAGCGACGGTCACAATTTATGTTCATCCGGATCGTTATACAAGTGAGTTTCTTAAGGGCAATGATCGCTTCACAGTAAGTTTTTTTCCGGAAGAAAATAAAGAAGCTCTGGTATATATGGGATCACATTCGGGAAGATACGGAAATAAAGCTGAAGCGGCGGGCCTTACACCGATACCGTTAGGAAATACAGTTGGATATAAGGAGGCAAGCCTTACATTTGTCTGTAGAAAAATGTATCAACATCAGCTTGCGAAACAAAATCTCGTCCCTGATATTCAGGCATATTATTCACATAATTCTAAAGTATTTCCTGATGGCAATGGCGGATGGCAGCCGCATATTGTTTTTGTCGGAGAAATACTGGAGGTTATTGATAAAAGATAACTTATGAACTATAAATTTATATAGAGATTAATTTTTGGTTGAGATAAAATGGAAGACAAACATACTGTTTAAGGAGGAATTAAAATGGCAAAGAAACAGTTTAAAGCGGAATCAAAGAGACTTTTGGATATGATGATAAATTCAATTTATACACATAATGAAATATTTTTGAGAGAATTGATTTCAAACGCAAGCGATGCGATAGACAAATTGTATTATAAAAAGATTACGGAAAACGAGACAGGACTTTCGAGAGATGATTTTGCTATAAAAATTGAAACAGACAAAGAAAAACGTTTATTGCGAATAAGCGATAACGGTATAGGTATGAGTAAATCCGAGCTTGAAGATAACCTTGGAACGATTGCAAAAAGCGGATCCCTCATGTTCAAGTCGCAGGAGAGCGAAACGGAAGACAGCAAGAAGGCGATGGAAGACATAGATATAATCGGTCAGTTCGGTGTCGGATTTTATTCGGCTTTTATGGTGTCGGATTCTATTTCGGTGATATCAAAGGCATATGGCGAAGAGAAAGCATATATTTGGGAATCTCACGGAGTAGACGGATACACTGTAAAAGAGAACGAAAGACAGGAGACAGGCACAGAGGTAACTCTTCATATAAAGCCTAATACGGAAGAAGAGAACTATGATAAATATTTGGAAGAATATACAATAGCGGGGCTGGTAAAAAAATATTCGGACTACGTCAGATATCCGATAAAAATGATGATGGAAACACCGAACCCGAAAGCCGGCGGCGAAGATGAAGATAAAAATGAAGATGCAGAGCCGAAAATGATAATGCAGGAGAAAACGCTGAACAGTATGGTTCCTCTCTGGAAACGTAATAAGAATGATATTACTAAAGAAGAGTATGACAGCTTTTATCGTGATAAGTTCTTTGATTTTGTTGAACCTGCAAAAGTCATACATAGCAGCGTTGAGGGCGTTACAAGTTACACGGCGTTGATGTTCATCTCCAAGAATCAGCCGTATGATTATTATATGAAAGATTATAAAAAAGGTTTAAAACTGTATTCAAGCGGAGTAATGATCATGGAAAACTGCTCGGAGCTTTTACCTGACTGTTTCGGTTTTGTAAAGGGATTGGTAGATTCGCAGGATCTGTCATTGAATATTTCAAGAGAGATACTTCAGCATGACAGACAGTTAAAAGCTATTGCCCGTAGGCTTGAGAAAAAAATACAAAGCGAATTGCTCGCATTGCTTAATAACGATAGACAAACATATGAGGAATTCTATCAAAGCTTCGGATTGACACTTAAATTCGGCGTGTATAATGATTACGGACAGAAGAAAGAGCTGTTGCAGGATCTGTTGCTTTTCCATTCGTCAAAAGAAAACAAACTTGTTACACTTAAAGAGTACATAGAAAGAATGAAGGACGGACAGCAGCACATATATTTTGCATCGGGGGAGAGTATTGCCAAGATAGATAAGATGCCTCAAACAGAAGTTCTTAAGGAAAAAGGATTTGAAATACTCTATCTTACGGAAAATGTAGATGAATTTGCTTTAAGAATGATGATGAATTATGACGGTAAAGATTTCAAATCAGTTTCGGACGGAGACTTGGATATAAGCATATCTGAAGAGGAAAAAGAGAAAACCAAGCAAAAAGAAGAAGAGATGAAAGAACTTTTATCGTTTATGAAAGATTCACTTGAAGGAAAGGTAAAAGAGGTTAAACTCTCCGAAAGGCTAAAATCTCATCCGGTTTGTTTAAGTACGGGCAGCGGGCTTTCAATAGAGATGGAAAAAGTTATAAATTCGATGCCTGTAGGTGAAGAAAAAGTATCGGCGGAAAAAATTCTGGAGATCAATAAAGACCATGAAGTTCTTGACGTTATTAAAAAGACCTTTGATGCAGGAGATATTGACAAAGTTAAACTCTATACAAATCTGCTTTATAACCAGGCATTACTGATAGAGGGGATGACGGTGGAAGATCCTATTGAGTTTTCAAATAATGTTTGCAGCCTGATAAAATAGGCGGCAGCGGTGATTATACGGAATTTAGTGCTCTGTGATTATTTTGTTTTTCAGACGGTGATTGAGCAAAAGTGCAGATAGCTGAGAATAATATATCATATCCAATTTGTTTCTATGGTATATATTCTCTTGCTGTATATAACATCAGGGGCTTGGACTCATGAAAAAATTGATTATGATCAATCGACTTTCTTTGACGGCGGAAACGGCACCTGTGCTATTATTATCGCTAAAAATACCAGAATGCAGCCTGTACTTTCTCTAAGAGTAAGACTTTCTCCAAGCAGCAGCATACCGGAAAAGGCGGCGAATACAGATTCGAGGCTCATGATTATACAAGCTACCGAAGCGCGTGCGAATTTTTGTCCTACCATTTGCAGAGTAAAGGCTATGCCTGATGCAAAAACCCCGGCATATATAATGTGTATGCCGCATTTAAAAATCGCATGAATATCGGGAGTTTCAGTTATAAGAGTGACCGCCGATGAAAGAACAAAGCATGTTGCAAACTGAATACAGGATAATTTTATGCAGTCAAGATTCGGCGAATAATAGTCTACGACCATTATCTGGATTCCCCAGAACAAAGAGCCGACAAGGACCAGAATGTCACTTCTGTTCATTGAAAAAGATTCGGTAATACATAAAAGATATAGACCGATTGCAACTAAAGATATGGAAAACCAAATTTGTTTTTGGATTTTGTGCTTTAGAAAGACACCCAATATAGGCACAAAGACGACATATATTGCCGTTATGAAGCCGGCCTTTGATGCAGAGGTGTGAACTATTCCCACCTGCTGTATTCCTGCGGCTAAAAATATTACACATCCGCAGATTACCCCTCCTTTTATCAGGGAGGGATTTTTGTCTGCCTTCGGGGCTGTAGTTATGACCGGAAGATTAAATCGGGACTTTACGATTATTACTATAAGTAAAAATATAAAAGCCAACAAGCTCCTGCTCGTTAAAAATGTAAAAGGACCTATTAAATCCATGCTTGCCTTCTGGGAGACAAAAGAAGAGCCCCAGATGAGGGCGGTAAGCGTGAGTGCTGTATTTCCGAATAATGTACCGTGTTTGTGTGTCATAAATACTCCTATATTAAACATACAGTCGATTTTTGTTTGACTTTCTGATAAAATGGTTCTACTAACTTGCGTGTTAAAAAATCGTGCAACATCTTGTTATTGTAATTTTGCTTATATCAAAAAATAAAAGGACGTTGTATGTAACAGTGACAGTAATTTTTTAACCATAGATATTAAACAACATTATACATTATAGCACTTTAAAAAAATCGTGCAAGGAGGCATTTGGTGAAATCAAAAGATTCAGGGGATATAAAAGATAAATCCGAAAACAAGGTGAAATGTAAGGGAAGCATACATTTAATACGGCACGGACAAACCGAAGGGAATATAAACAGACTGTATTACGGAGCATCGGATATTCCCCTCACAGATGTAGGAATTTTTGAACTTGAAGAAAATTGTGAACGCGATATATATCCGCCGGCAAAAGGAGCGAGACTGTTTACTACAGGTATGTACAGGACAGAGCAGACGTTTGCCGTCATATATGGAGGACAGAGAGGGTTTGATGTTAAACCTGTAGAAGAACCTGAACACGATATACTTGACGGGATGAAAGAATATGATTTCGGTGATTATGAACTCAAAACACATGATGAACTGAAAGATTTTAAAGAATATAGATCGTGGATAGGCGATGCATCAGGTGAAACCTGCCCTCCCGGAGGAGAAAGTCCGGCGAATTTTCAGAGGAGAGTATGGAAAGAATTTGAAAGCCTGCTTGAAAGTTTTGATGGGGATAACATAATTGTTATTTGTCACGGAGGCGTTATATCGACTATAATGACAAGATTTTTTACCCCGGATGAACCTAATATATATAAATGGCAGCCGGATCCGGGTAGAGGCTATACACTTTTAGTTGAGAACGGAGAAGTTGTAGCGTATGAAGAAATATAAAATATATATGTGGATATATTAGTATATTAGATATAATGGAGACAGGATAATGACATACCTTGGAAATTTTTATAAGTAAATGTGATGTGCCGCCCCAAGTATTAACAAGGGCGGCACATTCGCTTAGATATGTTGTTATTAATGAAAATTGCGTAGGGACATCTTAAAATCGAAAGTATGAAACTGTGAAATGAAAGATGACCCTTTATTTTATACATTTAAGAAACTGATATTATTTTGTGATTTCAAATTCCTGAATTCCCATGCTGCCCGGAGCGATTTCATATTTATTGAACACTGCAACGGGATTACCGTGGTTATTTATGTAAAATGCCTGGTTTTTTCTTATGCCGGTAAACCCGTCATTTCCCGTAAAATATGAATTCTCAGGCATTTTACTTCTTTCTTCGATCTGTGATTTTATTGATTTGTCGGCTATGCTCATGTATTCGGGACCTAAAACATCTTTCAAAGTTATCTCTTTATTTTTATTTACATCGATGTTATAAAAATCCTCGTCAAAGTAAGCACTTCCGGAAGTAGATGTTTTGTACACACAGAATGAAAGTATTCCGTTATGTATTCCATAAACTTCATAATTTATGTATATTTCTTTTTTTACAGCATCTTTAGAATTTGAAGAACTTGAATTTTTGTTAAATTCAGCTTTGGTACGGGCTACTTTTTCATTTATTTTTTCTTGGATTTGTTTATTTACTTTATCCGCAAAAGCCTTGTCGCTTAAGCCTTCAACCTTAGGAATATTTGCAGTGACTTTAATGTTATTGCTGTTTTCATGTATTTCAGAGACGGTTACAACTTTAGCCAAGGATGATAAAACAGGAATTTTGCTCATAGAATGTGCGAATGCAGGACTTTCATTTACGCCTATACTGAAGCCCGAAATTACCAGCAGCAAGGCTGCAGCTGACGTGACAAGACTTCTTGTTCTCATCTTTATTATTTTTTTACTCATTGAAACTGACCCTCCCGATTGTGAATTTTTATCTTTTGTCCCATTATACGTTTCCTTTTTGATCTCACTCAATTCTATAGTTCGGCTGACAATCCGAGAAAGTTCCTCAGGGATTTCAACATTAAGATAATCTTCTTTTAGGAATTCAATCTTATTGTATTCATTTTCTGAGATATTTTTATTATTCATCGGAAAAAACCTCCCTTTCCAATTCGATTTTGAGTTTTTTAAGTCCCCTGTAAAGCTTTGATTTCAAAGTATTGATATTAAGCCCGGTTATCTTTGATATTTCATCAAGTTTCATATCTTCAAAATATTTCATGATTATTATACTTTTAAGCTCGGGTTCGAGCGTATCCATGGCTGCTCTCAGATCCAAGCAATCCGCTTCCGAGTCTAAAGGCGAATATGTCTCTTCCGGCATTTTTTCCGGAGCGGTAGGATAAAGTTTTTTTCTTGTTCTCAGCTCATCCAATGCGGAGTTTACCAATATTCGATAAAACCATGTTTTGATGTATTCCGGATTCTTTAAAGTTTCCCAAGAAATTAAAGCTTTATATATTGCATTTTGTACGGTATCAAGAGCGCCGTCACGCTCTTTTATATAGCTATATGCAAGGAGATAAAATTTATTTTGGTTTTCTTCAATGTATTCAATCAACGAATCATAGATATTCCGATTTTTATCATTGTTCAATGTCGACATCAATCCCCCTCCCTTTGCAATATATAGACGATATAGGACAAATAAAAGTTTCATGTAAATATAAATTTTTTCAATTATATGTGTTGTGATTATTATAGCATGATTAAAAAACCTATGTTATAAAAGTATATACATGGTATATATATGTTGACTTTAATGCTTTAGTGTGATAATATAATAAAGCAAGATAAGACAAAAGAAAAGGCGGTATCGAAATGGACAGGTATATGAATATAACACCTGACGGGACAAAAGACTATATGTTCAATCAGGCGAAAAAAATAAGAGAAACGGAAGAAAAAATTCGGGAAGTTTTTGAAAAAAGCGGCTATGGAGAAGTCATAACTCCGGCGGTTGAATTTTATGATGTATTTGCGACTAATGAGAGTCACTTTCCGCAGGAAAGCCTGTACAAAACGGTAGACAGCAAAGGACGTATGCTCGTGATGCGCCCGGATTCCACCATACCTATAGCAAGAATGATTTCGTCTAAACTCAATCTTCCGGAAATACCTTTGAAGCTGTACTATAGTCAAGCGGTTTACAGACAGGAGGACACCCTTAAAGGAAGAAAAAATGAAATACGCCAGATGGGGATAGAAAATATAGGAATGCGAGATACAAATACCGATGTTGACGTATTGCAACTGGCAGCACGGGCAATAGAGAGTGCGGGCGTTAAAAATTACAGATTGGAGATAGGCAATATAGGGTTGTTTAACGGGCTTTTAGACAAAATAGGAGCATCAGAAAAAGAAAAAGAAGAAATATATACGCTTGTACTGTCAAAAAATTATGCCGCGTTGAAAGATATTTTGGAAAATTTCAGTGATAAAAAAGGTGCGGAAATAATTATGGAACTTCCCAAGATGTTCGGAGGGATTGAAGTTATTACAGAAATCAAAAAAATGCTTTCAGGATACGACCGCAGCCTTATAGAAACAGTTTTATATCTGGAAGAAATAGTAAACGCTATGAACAGGAACGGATATGGAGATCATATCTTTATAGATTTGGGACTGGTAAACCAGGTAGACTATTATACAGGGCTGATATTCAGAGGATACGCTGATAAAATAGGTGAAGCCGTAGTATCAGGAGGCAGATATGACGATCTTTATAAAGGAATGGGGACCGATGTCTGTGCGGTAGGATTTGCAATAAATGTCGAACAGCTTATTGCAGCTTCAAAACTCGTAAAAGAAGAAGGAAAAAAGGGAAAAAGCCCTCTGAGGATAGCTATAACCAAAGGACGTATGGAAGAGCAGGTAGGAAAACTTTTAACAAAAGCCGGCTATGAAATATCGGCATTGGAAGATAAAGGAAGAAAACTTATTATTCCGATCGCAGGCGGAAGTATGGAAATCGTTTTGGCGAAAGCTCCCGACGTCATAACATATGTGGAACACGGCGTCTGTGACATAGGAATAGTGGGGAAAGATACGATTTTGGAGTACGGCGGAACATATTATGAAGTTTTGGACCTTAAGCTTGGAAAATGTAGATTTGCATTGGCAACTCAAAAAGGTGAGGATTTTTATGAAGGATATAAGACAAAAAGAATTGCAACTAAATATCCTAATGTAACAAAAAAATATTTTAATGACAAAGGAATAGATATAGAAATAATCAAAATAGAGGGTTCTGTAGAACTCGCACCGTTGCTTTCTCTGTCGGACGGAATCGTAGATATAGTTGAAACAGGGACCACATTAAAAGAGAACGGGCTTGAAGTTCAGGAAATTATAAGAGAAATTTCAGCGAGAGCCATAGTAAATATTGCAGGAATGAAATTCAAAAAAGAGGAAATAGAAGAATTTATGCAGAGATTGGGGGAAAATATTGATGAAGATATATGAAAGCCTGAAAGATGCTGAACAATTTCTCTCTGTTATGATGAACGGCAGAAGCAGTAAAGATGAAGATGTTGCGGATACGGTAAAAAAAATAATTTCAGATGTGAGAGAAAACGGGGATGAAGCTCTCAGACGCTATACGGAAAAATTTGACGGGCAATGGCCGGAGAAAGTGGTTTTTAACAGAACGGATATGAAAAAAGCATATGACAATGCCGATAAACAATTTTGCATGGCGCTTGAAAAGGCTAAAGAAAATATATGGGAATATCATATTAAACAAAAACCGTCAGGTTATGAAATATGTAAGAAAAACGGAGTGATACTGGGAGAGACGGTGAGAGGGTTGTCAAGAGCGGCACTATATGTTCCCGGAGGCAGAGCGTCATATCCGTCTACGGTTTTAATGAATGCGATTCCTGCAAAGATTGCGGAAGTCGAAGAGATAATCGTACTCACTCCCCGGGGAGAAGACGGGAAAGCCGATTCGGATATACTCACAGCCTCATATATCGCAGGGGTGGACAGAATATATCTTGTAGGAGGAGCACAGGCGGTAGCTGCGACAGCATTCGGGACCGAACTCATACCGAAAGCGGACAAAATTGTGGGGCCCGGGAATATGTATGTTGCGGAGGCTAAAAGAGCACTTTATGGTATAATTGACATTGATATGATTGCAGGACCGAGCGAAATATTGATAATAGCGGATAAAAACGCAAAGCCTGCATATATTGCGGCGGATTTGATGAGCCAGGCGGAGCATGATCCGAAAGCGGCGGCAGTTCTTTTGACGAACAGCCTTGAACTGGCGAAACGGGTTGCAGGAGA
The DNA here is from genome assembly GCA_905372035.1 of Bacillota bacterium. Taxonomy (GTDB): domain Bacteria; phylum Bacillota; class Clostridia; order Peptostreptococcales; family Anaerovoracaceae; genus CAJPNN01. The sequence continues at coordinate 9,494 of CAJPNN010000036.1, forward strand.
AATTGAAAATCGTTTAAAAAGCGAATTGCGAAATGAAATAATAGAGGAAAGCCTAAAAACATATGGGGGCATTGTAGTATGTAAGGATATGGCAGAAATGTTGGAAACGGCTGATGACATCGCTCCGGAGCATCTGGAGATCATGCTTGACGACCCTTTGCAATATGTAGATCGGATAAAAAATGCGGGAGCAATCTTTCTTGGAGAAAATTCACCCGAGCCGCTCGGAGATTATTTTTCCGGAACGAATCATGTATTGCCTACAGGAGGAACTGCAAGGTTTTCATCGCCGCTCGGAGTCGAAAGCTTCATAAAAAGAACGGAATATACGTATTACACAAAAGAACAGCTTATTAAAGACAGTGAATATATAGAAAAGATTGCAGCGGCGGAGGGATTGTTTGCACATAAAGCGGCAATCACTGTAAGAAAGGAGAGAGATTGTTATGCAAAGAATAGCAGATATAGCGAGAAAGACGGATGAAACGAATATAAGAATGAAAATAAACATTGACGGAAACGGTAAAAATAAGATCGACACGGGGATCGGATATTTTGATCATATGCTCAAAGCTTTTTCGGTACATTCCGGAATAGATATGGAACTGAAAGCGGAGGGAGATCTGTGGGTAGATACACATCATACCGTAGAAGACACGGGCATAGTGCTCGGAATGGCGATAAAAGAAGCGTTGGGTGACAAAAAAGGCATAATGAGATACGGAAGTTTTTTTTGTCCTATGGACGAAAGTCTTTCGTCATGCCATTTGGATATAAGCGGAAGAGCGTTTCTTGTATTTGACGGAGAATTTTTATCCGAACGCTGCGGAGAAATGGAGACACAGATGGTAGAAGAGTTTTTTAGAGCGATTGCGACGAATGCAGGCATTACATTACATTTGACTGTAGAATACGGAAAAAATGATCATCACAAGATAGAAAGCTTATTTAAGGCTTTTGCACATGCACTCAGGGCAGCTGTGATATTTAACGGAAACAGTGAGATTCTATCATCGAAAGGAACATTATGATAGGTATTATTGACTATGGAGCGGGAAATCTTTTCAGCATAAAAAATGTGCTTGATTATTTAAAAACAGATTCCGAGATAATAAGAGAGAAGCATGATATTGAGCGAGCGGACAGGTTGATACTCCCGGGAGTCGGAGCATTTCCGGATGCAATGAGGATGCTTGAAGAGAAAAATCTTGTAGAAATAATAAAGAGAGAGAGCAGGAAAAAATATATTTTAGGCATCTGCCTCGGCATGCAGATATTATTCGAAAAGGGATATGAGTTTTCCGAGACGCAAGGACTCGGGCTTATAGAAGGCAGAGTGGAAAAGCTCACGGAAACGCCGGATATTAAAATTCCCCATATGGGATGGAGCAGCATAAGGATAATGAATACATGTCCGATTGCAGACGGGATAAAAGAAAACGACAGTTTTTATTTCGTTCATTCATACAAAGCGGTTATGAAAGATTCCGACTTGGGGTTATATTGCCGTTACGGACAGAAAATACCGGCACTCGTATGGAAAGATAATGTGTTCGGCTGTCAGTTTCATCCCGAAAAAAGCGGAGAAAAAGGTATACGGATATTGAAAAATTTTGCCGAACTCAAGTAAGGAGGTGCTTGCATTGCTTGCAAAACGGATAATTCCATGTTTGGATGTTAGAGATGGAAAAGTTGTAAAAGGCATAAATTTCGTCGGGATAAAGGAAGTTGGAGACCCGGTCGAATGTGCTATGGAATATAATAAGCAGGGAGCGGATGAGATCGTTTTTCTCGATATAACTGCAACCAACGAAAAAAGAAAAACGATGGATGATGTGGTGGAAAGAACTGCTAAGAATGTATTCGTACCGCTTACGGTAGGCGGAGGCATAAGAGGCGTCGAAGACTTCAGAAGACTTCTCTTGGCAGGTGCCGATAAGATTTCGGTGAATTCCGCGGCAGTCAAAGACCCGCAGATTATAGAGCGGGCGGCAAGTAAATTCGGAAGTCAGTGCGTAGTGATCGCCGTTGATGCGAAGCAAAGACCTGATATGGGATATACGGTTTATTTAAACGGAGGAAGAGAGGATACGGGAATCGATTTAATAGATTGGATCAGAAAAGCCGAATCGCTCGGAGCCGGAGAACTTCTACTTACATCTATGGATGCCGACGGAACAAAAGCAGGATTTGATAAAGATATGCTCAATGCAGTCTTAAGAGAGATAAAAATCCCGGTAATTGCATCCGGCGGCTGCGGGAGACTTGAAGATTTTTCTGATGTGTTTAAAAACACGAATGTGGATGCGGCCCTGGCAGCGTCGGTATTTCACTATGGACAGCTGACAGTAGGAGAGGTAAAAAAACACCTCAAAGACAACGGTATAGCGGTACGACTTTGATAATTTGAAAATAAGTATGACTTTGACGCGTCGGTAAAGGGTTAATACAGTTAATGTGCTTAATAAAAAGATGGCATTTATACTTTTATTGAAGAACATGAAGAAAGATAAATGATTAATATTATTAATAAGGAGAGAACTGTGGAGAATAAAAAAATTGAAGTTAATGATCTTGATAAATATTTTATCAAACAGAAACTGGTTCCTGCGATAATACAGGAAGAAGATACGGGTAGAGTACTCATGCTGGCATATATGAACAAGGAGAGCCTTGTAAAGACATTGGAAACGGGATATACATGGTTTTACAGCCGCTCAAGACAGGAACTTTGGAATAAAGGAGCGACCTCGGGACATTTGCAGGAAGTCTTAAGCATAACACCGGATTGTGACAATGATACTTTTTTGGTGAAAGTCAACCAGACGGGAGCCGCATGTCATACAGGGAATAAGACATGTTTTTACAAAGGGGAAGATGTCATCAAGAATCTTTATGATGTCGTTGAAAGCAGAAAAAAAGAACCGCAGGAAGGTTCATATACTTGTTATTTGTTTGAGCAGGGATTAAATAAAATTCTCAAAAAGTGCGGTGAGGAATGTGCAGAAACAATTATTTCCGCAAAAGATTATAACGCTTCGAAAGAGTTTGCCGAGGGCAAAGGTGAAACCGGCAACATTAAAGATAATGAAAACAAGAAAAATGACTTGGAAAATGAAATTTGCGATTTGATATATCATTTGGTAGTCATGATGTCACAGCAGGAAATACCTTTGGAAGATATATATTATATTTTAGATCGGAGAAGCCGTAAAATCGGAAATCTTAAAAAATTTCATGACGTTGACAGGAACAGTTAAAAACGTACGCTGATTTCGCCGCCCGAGACGTGTTCCGTCGTACCGTCCCTATGTCTCACGATTAATGCTCCGTCGGAAGCTATATCTACAGCAGTTACATAGGGAGCTTTTTCTATTTCCGCACGGCTTGCCATGGAACTGTTTTTTATGATTTTGACTTTTTTGTTTAAAATAAAGCAACGTTCTTTGTATTCGGCAACTAATTTATCATCATTGTCACTGAAAGGATATCTTTCCAATTTGGAAATGTTTTCGATAAGTGCAGCTGCGAGTAAATTTCTGTCAACGTGAGCAGGAGGATCGGTAAATTCAGAAAGAGAAGCTGCAATCGGGCGGACGTTTTCGGGAAATTGTTCCGGAGCAGTGTTGCAGTTTATTCCGATACCGATAACTATAGAGTCTATATTGCCGGTTTCAAAATCGGTTACGGCCTCTGTAAGAATCCCCGAGACCTTTTTGTTTTCCACATATATATCATTAACCCATTTTATTTTACCTGATATTCCGGTTGTTTTCTCGATCGCATCACATACGCAGAGCGAAGTCGCAAGAGTAAGAAGCAAAGAGCGACTGTTAAATTCGGGCAGCTTTATTATGAAGCTTATATAAAGACCCGTTCCTTGAGGTGAAGCAAAGCTTCTGCCGAGTCTGCCTCTTCCGGCGGTCTGCTCTTCGGATATTATTACCGTTCCTGATTCGGCACTGTTTATTAACATACGCTTAGCTTCGGAGTTTGTAGAATCGATACTTTTATATAGGCAAAGTTTTTGAGTGTCGATACCGGGAAGATGCTTTGAAATCGCCTCAACAGAAAGAATGTCACTGTTTTCCGACAGCATATACCCGAGTCCCGATGATGCTTCTATTGTATGACCGTCACTTCTCAATGCGTCAACAGCTTTCCAGACGGCGGCACGAGAAAGCCCCAGCAATTTTGCCAGAGCTTCCCCGCTTATGTTTTTTCCCTTATTCTTTTCTAGAATTTTAAGTATATCATTTTTTGTAGACATAGTATAAAACCTTTTTACACCTTTAAATAATCAGATGTTAATATGGATAGTTTTTATAAAAAATAATTTCTTTAATATGTTTTGAGCTTTTCCCCCTCAAGGAAACGAATTCCGCTTTGCGCAAGAGAAAGCATTTCATTTTCACCAGCATAAATAAATACGGGTGCTATGAATTCAACCCTTTCCTTGATCCAGTTTGTAAGCATCTTTGAATATGCGAGACTTCCGGTAAGCAGAATGGCATCCACTTTTCCGCAGAGTACGGCGGCGTCCGATCCGATTTCTTTGGAAATCTGATAAGCCATGGCTTCAAAGACTTCTTTTGCGAATCCGTCACCGGCATCTATTCTTTTTTCGATTTCAAGACCGTCGTTGGTACCCAGATATGACATGGTGCCGCCTTTTCCCGCCAACATTTTCTTTATTTCTTCTATTGTATAGTTGCCTGAAAAACAAAGCTCAACCAATGCCCCTGTAGGGAGTGTCCCAGCTCTTTCAGGAGAGAATGTACCGTCTCCGTCAAGTGCGTTGTTCGTATCGATAACCTTACCTTTTTCATGGGCACCTACGGAGATTCCGCCGCCAAGATGAGCGACTATAAGGTTCAGGTCTTCATAATTTGTGTTGTGTTCTTTTGCATACTGCCTTGCGATGGCTTTATGGTTTAAAGCATGGAAAGTGGTCTTTTTATCCATCCCTTTCAAACCTGTATATCTTGCTAATGAACACAGTTCATCAGTTGCAGGTGTATCGGCGGTTATTATAGGAATATTTGCGGATTTTGCAAGTTCGTCGCCTACTATACAGCCGAGACATGATGCGTGATATCCGTATTTACCGGATTTGAGATCATTCAGCATAACGTCGGTAACGGCATAAATACCGCCGTCGATAGGTTTGCTTGGAGCACCTCTTACGACAATACAGTCAAATTCATCAAGTTTATAGTTGTTGTTTTTAAGGAATTCATTGATTGCCTCTTTACGAAAATCTTTTTGCGCTATTACGTTTTCAAATTGATTTAAAACGTCCTGGCTGTGTCTTAAAGTTTCCTTTGCCAGTTCTTTTTCATCCTCAAAGACAGCAACTTTGGTTGAGGTTGAACCGAAGTTCATGATAAATAACTTATGTGTCATTATTCTTGTACCTTCTCTTTCTTTAAAAATATTATATAAATTTTTTATAATAACATCTAAATTAGTTTCGGAACGCCTCTTCTCGGCAACGCCGCAAAACTATCCTTAATCATGCCATTCATTATAACACATCATTAAGGTGAAAGGATGTGTTTCAATGAATGCGTCCTCTCGGCAACGCCGCAGAATCATTCTTTAATCACGGCATTCATTATAACATGTCATCAGAGCAAAAAGACATGTTTCAATGAATGCGTCCTCTCGGCAACGCCGCAGAACTATCTTTAATCATGGCATTCATTATAACATATTGCAGGAAAATTTGTAACCGATTTCAAATTATATAATATTCCCATTTTTTCAACATCGTAATATTTTTTATTTACATTATATGCTTTAGATGATAGGGTGTTAGTTGTATCTAACTTTTTAAAATAGAATGTTGAGATGGGATGTGCACGAACATGAGAGTGATATTTACGATTTTAGGGCTTCTGTTTGTTGGAATAGGGGCTATAGGAGTGATCATACCGGTCATGCCTACAACTCCGTTTTTAATAGCGGCAGCCATATTTTTGGCAAAAGGATCCGGCAAATTCAATGATTGGTTTACAGGAACAAAGCTATATAAAAATAATTTAGAAAACTTTGTAAAAACAGGAGGGATGACCGCTAAACAAAAAAAAAGAATTTTGGTGCTAGCATCACTTATGCTCATTACAGCTTTGTTTATATGTCCCGCCCCCATAGGAAAGGTAGTAATAGCAGGGGTGATAGCGGTCAAATATTATGTGTTTCTGTTTAGAGTTAAGACGATAGAACCGGAAATTAATAAATCAGATGGGAGTGAGTAACAGCTTTGTATAGGAAAAACGCAAAATTAAAAATTAGAATGTGGTTTTTGGTGACGGTTTTGCTCGGCATAGCATTTTCATATTCTTATGCTGATGAGAAACCTGTAGATTCCAATATACCGCAAGATGGAATATATACCGTAAACGTGGCACTTTGGCATCAGGTTATGGACAAACCGTCTATGGGAAATAAAGGATTGGTACAGCAAGCCGAGGTTCAGGTTAAAGACGGAAAACTTACAATGTTTTTAGAAACCCGAATCATACAGGTAACGGGAATTACCGCCTCTTTGGTATCATTTTTCTATTTTGATGACAAAAAACAGGATTTTACAAAGGCGGAAGCAAGGGCTTACACTTTTGAGATAGACGGACAAAAAAGACCGAGAATATTTATTTTCCCCATAAAGTACGGGCAGGAGTTTTCTCGTGTTTTAGTAGATCCTAAGGTAGAGGTAATGGGAGACAAGCCTATAGAAGCCAGGCTTAAAGTGGATTGGAGCAGCTTCTCAAAAATTGAAAAAAGTACAAAGCAGGAAATTATAGATAAAACCGCAGAAAGCGACATAGAAGCCAAAATACAGCTGAAAAAACTGGAAGAGACTATGGCTTTGGGAGCAAATACAGACAGTTCGAAAGAGAAACATAAGCTGATGGAAATTAAGCCGGTGGGGAATATAGTTTTACCGGCGGCGGGCGGACCGATTTCAGATGTAAATGAAGTACAGCAGATATCGCCGATCCCGGAGGAAGATTTTACGGGAACGGGAGACGATGGAAGCATTCAAAACAATGAAACGGACAAAGTATCGCAAAGTGATAAGTCAAAGAATTTAAAGCCGAAAGAGAGAAAGAGTATAATTTTCGGGATACTGTTTTTTATAGTTGCAATGGTGGGAATCAGCGTTTCTGTTATGGTGACATATTTAAAGAAAATAGGAAAAGAAAATAGAAGGGCTGCAGAACTGGATATTTTTGAAGGAGATTTGCAGATATGAACGAAAGATCAAAAAAAGGAAAAAGCGGGGCAAGAATAAAGTTGTTCGGATTCGGAATCGTTTTGACTATGCTTTTATTTGCCAACTCCGTTTGCGTGTATGCAGGGAGTGTGGAGATAGTTTATATGACACCTCACTATAGACATCCGGTAACGGGGGTCATAGAAGATTCGGGTCAAAATGAAGGCATAGGACAGGGAATGACGGAAAGCGTGTTGTTTCCTCAGGCACTTTTGGAAACGGACGACGGCGGAAGGATATACTTGACTACCAGAAATAAGCTGGCACAACATATAAGTTCCATGAAATTTGCGGTACAAAAGAGGGGAGCAAAAGGGTATACTCCGGTTCAATATCAGGTGACGGGAGCGGGAAAAGATTATAAAGATACGAGATTTCAGATACCTTCGAGGAACTCCATAATCAGGATGGAGTTTTATGTGGAGCCTATGGGCAGAACCGTGGTGTTTTACGGATCCATGGGTAGAATTGTACCGGGAAACACCGACTTTAAAGTTTTTGTAAATGTGAACAAATCTCAAAACTCGAATGTTCAGCCTGCAACC
>CAJPNN010000037.1 GCA_905372035.1 Bacillota bacterium
ACTTATCTAATTTCTTTATCATACTTTCCGCTTCTTTTCTTATCCACTTTATATCATTATCCAAAAAACGCTCTGCATATTTTCTTGTGGATTCATCTTTCAATAATTTTAATGAGTGTAATGCAAAGCCGTCTACTTGTTCATCATCAAGCAATGATATCAAAACATCCTTTATTCTCTCATCTTTAAATCTTCCGAGCTCTCTTACTATCATCACTCTTGCTGAACCATGCTCCTTATTTAATGATATTTCTATCATTTCAGACACTATATTAGGATCTGCTATTATTGAAATGGTGTTTCCTATCGCCCACTTATATGATTTTCCGTTCTCCGCTTTATAGAATTCATCTAAAAGTACATCTGTAGCTTCTGTAAAACCTTTTACTCCAAGTGCTCTTACCAACAATTCTCTATAATTTGTTTCTTTAAACCTCTGAATGTATTTTACTACAATAGGAACCAAATCTTTATCATTTTCATCCATATGCATCAATTCTTCTATATCGTCAATTTCCACCCCTGTAGCTCTTATCTCTTCAAGTAAATTTTTCTCTTCCGGTAAAATTTTCATAATTTTTCTACCTCCCCAATTTTTGAATTTTATTTCATTTACAACAAAACAAACAGAAAATCCGTACAGTTATTTTTATTACATATTTTTGTGGATTCGAAATATATTGCTCCTGAATGTTTTGCTTTATCTGTATCATTAAAATCTATAATTAAAGTTCACTTTTTATGATTTCTGAAATTTTTTCTACGGGCGTATCCATTGGTAGTCTTATATCTTTATCTAATAATTCTTTAACACCTACTCCTTTTAAAATATAAATATCCCCACTTTCAGATGATTTTCCGGTAGAGATAGATCCTCCTTCAATTACTTTCTTTTTAGATGCCCTTATCCCTACTTTATTAAGTTTCTTAAATCTTAAGGATAATAGATCTCCATATTTTATTCTATTACTCTCCTCCGCTATCTTATCTTTGTTTTCATGTAATATTTCTATAGATTTCAGTATAGCCTCTGACATTTCTTCTATACTGCAATCCTCTTTTATCGCAAGGATAGGTTCTGAAAATACACCAGGCGACATGCCTTTATACATTTCGATATACATAATCAAGTCTCCAAAAAATATGTACTTTCTATTATACTTATATATATCTAAACCACAACCTCTAAAATCCATTTCATTCTCCTCCTCTAATGAACTACAACGATTCTTATTGATATATTCTTACCTCCGGCATAACTTTTAATACTGTTTAAAACTTCAATATTCATACTTGTAAGCTCCTTGTTGGGTATTGCTAATAATATTTGTCCTAAATTATTATATACTTTATCTATAAGGCTTCCTCTTAGTGTCGGCTCTTTTTCACATACCTTATAATTGAATCCTTTGTAATGTGATATCTGTAAGTAAGGTTCCCATCCGCTCGCCATATTTGGATTATTTTTTATCAGTGTCATTAAAATTTGAAATTAAAGTTCTCTTTTTATAATTTCTGCAATCTTTTCTACGGGTATATCCATCGGAATCTCTATTCTTTTTTCAAATGTTTCTCTTATACCTTTTACTTTCAAAAACACGATCCTATTGTCTTCATCTACTGTATACAAATATATTAATCCGTTATCCATCAATTTTTTTCTCGATACATTTATACCAACTTTATTTAATTTTTTAAATCTTAAGGATAGTAAATCTCCATGTTTTATCCTATTACTCTCCTCTGCTATCTTATCTTTATTTTCATGTAATATTTCTATAGATTTCAGTATAGCTTCCGACATTTCCTCTATACTGCAATCCTCTTTTATTGCAAGGATGGGTTCTGAAAACACACCGAACATTGTACCTTTATACATCTCTATATACATGTCTATGTCTCCAAAAAATATATATTTTCCGTCACACTTATATATATCTAAACTACAATTTCTAAAATCCATTTTGCTCTCCTCCTCTAGTGAATTACAACAATTCTCATTGATATGTTCTTACCTCCGGCATAACTTTTGATACTGTTTAAAACTTCAATATTCATACCTGTAAGCTCTTTGTTGGGTATTGCTAATAGCAACTGCTTGGCATTATATTTCCCTTTATCTTTATATTTTTTCACTTTATCATGTTTAAGCTCTGCAGTATAAATATCATCAACATATCCTTTTAATTTACCTGCTAATACATTTTTATTCTGATATGTTTTAGCTTTTAAATCTATACTTTTTAAACTGATTACTGTCTTGCCCTCTATCCTATCAAAAACCGGAAAGTTTTGTCCTAAATTATTATATATTTTATCTATAAGGCTTCCTCTTAGTTTCGGCTCTTTTCCCCATACATTATAATTGAATCCTTTGTAATGTGATATATTTTTTATAGCCAGTTTGTTTAAGTTTGATGTCTCATTAAATGTTTTACATATAAGTGTTGTGTGATATGCTCCTGTTTTTCCCGGAAGCGGGGCTTTATTTTCTAATTTTACCGCAGGTTTTTTATATTTATTTAATATATTTAAGATCCTGCTACCTCTCCCGGTTTTCGATAAATACTTGGCTATTTTTGCTGCCGATGCCCCTGCCAATGCCAATGTTATATCTGTAAGTAAGGTTCCCATCCGTTCGCCATATGCTGTAACTTCTCCATCCGTATTATAGCTGGATGGCTTTAATACACTTATATGCTTGCCTAAATATTGATATGGTTCTATTATTCCTTTTCCCAATATTTTTGCAAGCTCCGGCACGGAAATATCTCCATGAAAGATTGCATGTGCTAAATTACTGACTAAATCTAATGTTTCTGCTATGTTTAAAAGTGATTTTGCCTGACCTTTCAAATTTTTTCCGATTCCCTTAATCAGATCATCGGTTTGTGTAGTATAGTACATATTTCCTGATGGGTCCACATAATTCACAGGGTTATTATTACAATAATTATACCAGTTATCTCCGTCTTCCACATCATCTTCCTGTGTAAAACGACGATTTTCGGGATCATAGAATCTGTTTTGTGCATAATATTGTTTTAATACTTCATCATATGTATATCCTGTATAGTTATTTATGTTATCTATCCCGGAAAAGTTCATATCTGTATAGGTTTCTGTAAGCGGAAGTCCCCATTCATCATACTCGCTTACCGATAATACTCTTCCTTTTTCATCCGTTGCATATTCTGATGATGACAAAAGGTCGTTTTTATAAAAAACTTTTTTTATGCTCGTCTTCGCTATATAGCTTGCAGGGTTTTCACCTGCTTCACCGGGTTTTGTTTTTTCAGCATAGTCGAAGCTTCCTACCGTTCTTTTTCCTTCATCATCATAGATATATGTTTTTCTGAAACTTCCTTTTTCAACAACCTCTATATCTCTATTTTCATCTGTTATGTAGTCGATATAGAAGTCTTTTATGACTTCTTCAAAGTTATTTTGATGTATCGTTCCTACTTCGGACGTATATACTCTTTGTTTTGTCTCTCTTCCGTCTTTAAGATAATCAAGATAATCTTCTCCTCTTGAACCTTCTTTTAAATTTCCGGATTGATGCCCCTTATTCTTGTTTTCTCTAAGCTGTACATTCCTTATTCTCACTCCAAGCGCATTATATGTATATTTGCTTTCTTCTCCTCTTGCATTTTCCCCCTTTACAAGTCTCCCCAAACTGTCATATGTATATTTTACATTGCTCTTTTCTTTTCCGTCTTCGACAGAAAGTTCTTCCGTAAGGTTCCCCGCCCTGTCATAGCGGTAAATTTTATTTCCTCGTTTTCCTTTTTTACCGATGAGATGATTTTCAATATCGTATTCATATGTATTTTCTCCGTCTGATAATATATTTCCTGCACGGTCATATTTATATTCCCTTATTAAAGTCAAAGTTCCGCTTTGTGGCATCCCGCTCTTACCCGAAATCCCGGTAGTTATCATAGTTCCGGTTTTGATCAGCTTTACAAGGCGATTATCTTTATCATATGCATATTTTACAGTCTCTTCTTTTCCGTAAGCCCCTTCTCTGTGTCTAAGTTTTATATTACCGTTATCATCATATCCTAACAGTGTCTGTCTCTTGGTAGCCCCCTTATGATCAACCTCCTTTTGCTGTACTAAAAGTCCTTCCCCGTTATAATCATACTCCGTTGTGGATCCGTCAGGGTATTCCTTTTTTATCAGTTTCCCCTCTCCGTCTCTCGTATAAAATATCATTTTACTGCCCGCATCTTTAATACTTGCTAAGTTCCCGAGCGGATCATAGGACCTGTTTACTTCTTTACCGTCAGTATATACTGTCTTTAAAAGATTGCCCGCTTTGTCATAACTATATAAAATCTCTTTATTCTTTTCATTTACAGCTTTTATGATTCTATAAAGTCTATCATATGTAAAGCTTACCGTACCTTCTTTTCCCTTGGCGGTCAAAACATTTCCCGTCTTATCATATGTGTATATATTTTCTTCTTCTCTCGTCTTTATCCCTGTATTGTTATATACCTTGTCATATGTATATTCAGTAATCTCTCCTCTCGCATCTTCCGATAGCAGAAGATTTCCCATCTTATCATATGTAAAATTCGTTTTGTTGCCTAAAGGACTTATCGTTTGGATAAGATTACCTTCCGAATCATGCTTATATTCCCGTACGACATCATTTCCATAAGCTCCCGAAAATATTAATTTTTCTATATTTCCCATATAATCATATCGATACTCTTTAGTGCTCCCCTCAGGTGATACCCTCTTTAAAACTCTACCGAGTCCGTCATAATTATATTCAGTTATATTCTTGTTTCCGTCTTTAAATGAAACTATATTTCCCGAGAAATCATATGAATATTCTTTACTGTGGTTAAGCCTGCTCGTCATCTTGAGCATTCTGTTCATACTATCATATGCATAGTACGTCTTTTCATTATTCCTGTTGATATATAGCTTGAGATTACCGTTTCCGTCATATGCGTATGAGGATTTATTACCTATAGCATCCTCTTTTTCGATGAGGTTTCCTGTTTTATCATAAATATAACTTGTGATATTTCCGAGTTCGTCTTCTTTTCTCTTAAGCCTGTCCATGCTGTCATAGAAAGACTTTTCCGTTCCTGAAAGTGCATCCTTAACCTCGAGAATATTTCCTTTTTTATCATAAACATACTCATCATAATTACCGTTTTCATCTACAGTACGCACCCTTCTTCCGACTTTATCATAATAGTTGTAGTTCTTGTTACCGAGCGCATCTTCCGTTTCAGTAATTTGATAATTGTTATTATATAAAAACTTGGTGAAGTTTCCTTCCTTATCTTTATGTCTTAATAAATTGCCTTCACGATCATAAAAATATTCTTCTCTGTTTCCCAGTGAATCCGTTTTGGAGATCAGCCTTCCGACATTATCATATTCATTTTCTTCTCTTACAACACCCTTTCTTATGCTCTTCAGCATATTCCCCACACTATCATAGCGGTACTCATTTACCGTCCCTTCCGGATCTTTTAAGCTCTTAAGCCTTTTAAGCGAATCATATGTAAATTCACTTACATATCCTCTTTCATCCGTAAATCTTTTTATCTTTCCATTTCCGTCATACTGATAACTCTTTATTCCTCCATCAGGGTTTGCTGTGGCTGTCAAACGATTATTCTTATCATAAGTGTGTCTTTTAATATTCCCGAGCGCATTTTTTTCTGAAATATTATTTCCGTTTTTATCATATGAGAATTCCGTTTTGTTATTTTCTTCATCGGTATAAGAAACAAGTCTGCTTTCCTTATCATACTCTTTTTTTATAATACTGCCGTCAGGGTTTACAGTTTTGATCTCATTACCCAGTTTGTCATATTCATAATTGGTCTGATTACCGTTTTCATCCGCCTCTCTTACAAGATTTCCGGCAGCATCATACTCATAAGATATTTCATTTGAAAGTGCGTCTTTTTTGCCTGATACTCTTCCCGTTTTATCATAACTTACATAGGATGTGTTCCCCTCACCGTCGGTAACGCTGACCGCTCGCTTACACTTGTCGTATGATATACCGGTTTTGACTCCGTTGGCATCCTGTTTTTCTATAAGGTTTCCTGCCGGATCATACTTATACAAAGTCACTTCTCCCATAGGATTTGTTTCTTTTATGAGTCTTCCCGCCTTATCATATTCATAATAAGTGACGGCACCGTTCTCGTCAGTTTCAGTTTTTATCCTTCCCATAGCATCATATGTATAAGATTTTTCTTCTGAAAGTGCATTTTTTATCTTCGTTACATTGCCTTCTTTATCATAATCATAAGTTGTTATATTTCCCTCAGGATCTGTTTTGCTTTTCACTTTTCCTGCTTTGTTATAAGAGAAGTTCGTTTCATTTCCCTCGGGATCCGTAATCTTTGTAAGCTCTCCGTCTCTTTTTCCGTAGCTATATCCTGTTTCTCCTCCCATAGCATCCTTGTGATAAATGATTTTTCCGTTTCCACCATATGAAGCTTCTTCCGTCTCGCCTTCCCTGTTAACAACTTTTGTCATAAAACCGTTTTTATTATATTCATATTTCGTTTCTCCACCTTGTGCATCAACAATTCTGATAAGTTTACCTGCCGGTGAATATTCATAAGATGTTACGGCTTCCTCCGTATTATTTATCACTACATGTTTTTTTATTACACGACCTGCACTGTCATACTCAAAGGTTGTTTTTCCGCCTTCTTCATCCTCCATGCTTACCATCCTCGTATGATCATACAGATATTTTCTTATTCCTCCCATAGGATCCGTTTCAGTCAAAAGGAGACCGTCTGTATTATATGTATAATTCGTCACATTACCGTTTTTATCCCTATAGGAGATTATATTTCCTCTGCTGTCATAACTGAATTCTTCATATCCGTCATAATAAGTTATTCGTGATATTTTATTGCCGAAAGCATAGGTATATAAAACTTCGCTGTTATCAGGATATATTATTTTCTGAACTCTGTTGTTCGCATCAAGAATATGCCTTGTCACTCCGCCGTTTTTATTCTTTGAAGACACAGGCTTATGTTTATCGAAGCCGGTTTCTTCTTCTCTTTCTTCGTCATCTTCGATTTTGGTCAGGTTCCTGTGCTTATCATAATAATATTTTACCGCTCTTCCGTTTCCGTCGATAAATGTATTAACTCTGTTTTCATCGTCATAGCTGAAAGTTCCGATCTTTTCACCGTCACCTTCTTTAAATACTTGTGACAGTACTCTGCCTTTTGCATCATAGACGTTTCTCACATATTCATTACCCTCAAAATCTATACCTTTTGATAAAAATCCGTTGCCGTCATATTCATAAGCTATACTGTCACCGTCAGGATTGGTTACTTTTTTAAGAAGGTTGTTATCATACTCATATAAAGTTTTTCTTCCCGCACTGTCCAAAACCTCTGTAATATGATTCCCTTCCCATGCAAGGTTGAACTCTCCCGTCTTTCCCGATATGTTTATAAGCTGTTTTGAAGTATTATATGTAAGCGTTGCAATCGTAACCCCTGCAGGGTTTATTATTTCACTGAGAGTTCCGTCTGAGGAAAAAATAAATCTGCTCCCGTTTTCATGCTCCATAACATATCCGCCGGATATATCGGAAAGAGAAAATCCGCTGTTTTGAAGCGATTTGTACCCTCCCCCTTTTAATCTCAAAAATCTTGTTTCCTCTCCTCCGGGCATAGTAACTCTCAATATTCCGGCATCATCCGTTATGTAGTATTCATAACTGTGAGTAAAGCCTTTCCCGAGTGCTCCCTTTTCATATATCGAATTATATGCTCTTAAAAATGTCAGTGGAATACCTCCTGCAAGCACCATGTCTTTATAAGTGAAATTATAGTTTCCGTCTACCATTCCCACGGGATCCATGACCGTATTAGTACAAAGAAGGCTGCCTCCGTTAACCGCCAAATCCGCACAACTGAAATCCTTTGCAAGATCAGCTATGGTTGCACCGCTATAAAGCTGTTCTTTCATTTCATTTATTACATTGTCGGAAAATCCGCCCTTTACCATTAAAAAAGTCGGTGAGCCGTCAGCTGTTCTCACTTTATAATCTACCAATATGGTAGCTTTAAATATAAATTTGGGATCTTGACTCCATGTCCAATTTTCCCCGGGAATATGAACCGGATTGCCGTTAGCATCCACCGTATCAACACAATCCTTATTTCTCTCGGGATATCCTTGCGGATAAACAAAGATATCCATCGCAAAAGCATCTATACCCAAATCTTCATCTATCGCAGGAATTCCGTCTATTCGTCCATCCCATGAAAACCTTATTCTTTTCTCTTCCTGTCCGAGTTCATTTGTTCCCGTCACCTGTTCTATTCTTACATTATCAAGCTTCCCGGGATTTACGCTTCTCGGATTGTAATATTCTGATTTGCACGGTTCTCTCGGAATGAGTTCACCGTTTGCGCCTTCGACTTCATAATCTGTAACAAGCATCTTATCAAGAGGGTTGTCGTTGACCTTTGCCTCTACACTTATTCTCTGGCTTACATCAAGTTTCATTTCGAAACTTAAATTCTTGTCGATAGGATTATATTCCGCTTTATCAAGGATCTCTCCCGCAAATACAAAATCAGCTTCATTTATATTTTTAAATGATCTGAAATCTGAATTTATAAACGGCAAACCGCATATCAAAAGACTTATTATTGAAATATAACATATTAATTTTCTCCCTATGCTCTTTATATTCATATGCTTAACGATCCTCCTTTCTACACTATATGTATTGTTTAAAATCAACCGTTTGATAATTGTATTTCTTTTGATAACAACCGAAAAATAAAGCTTTGAGCCGATTCCAAGCTTTTAATGCATATGCGACACTCCTGCTTCCAAAATATTATAATATGCATAATAATTTTCTTTTAGATCTTTAAAAGGACTTTTAAGATTTTTAAATTCTAAAACCTCATCAGGATTCCTTTCAAGCATTCTGTTTATCATAATTACAGCTTCTGCTCTGCTGACTTTTCTGTCAGGTTTAAAGCTGTTATCCGTATATCCTTTTATAAGCCCCAACTTTGATGCCGTTATAACGTCTTCTGTATACCATTTTCCATTTTCCACGTCAGAGAAAGTTATGTTTTCATTTTTATTTATAAGCCCCCGCATTTTTCCTATTCTGACTAAAATAACTGCAAGTTCCGCTCTTGTCACATCTCTTTTGGGAGCATATATATTATTTCCTACACCTTTTACATAACCTCTGTCTTTTGCTTCTTCAATGTATTTATATGACCATAACTTTCTGTCAACATCATTAAACGACATAAACCTGTGCTCCTTAGGCACTATCTCAAGAGCCGCTATTATCATCTTCGCAGTCTCCTCTCTTGAAATAGGTTTATCAGCTTTAAAATTTCCGTCAGGATACCCTGTTACATATGGTATATGTCTGACTTTTTCTTTTTTATCCGTCTTAGAATCTTCCTCACCTGTCTTTCCTCCGGGAACAATTGCTGTTCCTCCCGATGCCGTTCCTTCTGTTGATAATATGAAGTTTGTGGAAGAATATAAAGACCTGTCATTATCTCTTATCCTTATTCTGACTATGACTTTATCAGTTTCCGATATTTTTTCTTTTGCTTTAACATATATCCCGTCATCTGATACCTCTATTTCAATCTTGGAAGCATCTCCCGATATTACCTCTACATCATACTCATCCGGCTTCAAAAGAATTTTTTGTGAAATATTCCCATCTTTATATCTCCTGTTTCTAAGCTGTGAGTATAAGTTTCTCTTTTCCGTACTGCTTATCGTTATACGTTCATGATAACCTTCAAGCTGATATTGTTCTTCTCTTCCGTCAATAAAATTATTTTGATTGTATTCGAGATCTCCTGCATCTTCTCCTGTAATATAGTTATTTGAAATTTTTACTTTCGCCTTGTTTGCAGCTCTTTGTTTTAAACTCTCAGGCAATTTGCCTCTAAAGAAATTGTCGCTTAAATCTATTTCTTTTAAAATATCGGAATAAAAAATATCAGGAATAACCCCTCTGAGTTTATTTCCTGACAAATCCATCCTTTTAAGCTTAACTTGTTTTTTTATAGCAACAGGTATTTCTCCTGAAATATTATTACCTGCTAAATTTAAAAGCTCAAGCTCCTTAAGCTCACCGATATCTTCTTTTATATTTCCATATATGCCGTTATCCGCAATATCAAGTATCTGTAAATTTTTTAATGCATATATGCTGCTGTCGATCTCACCTGTAAGCTGATCGTCCCAAAGCGAAAGAACCTTAAGATTGAACAGTCCCGTAAGATCCGGAATTTTTCCGCCCAAACGATTTTGAGAAAGATTGAGATATTCAAGAGATCTCATGTTTTTTATTTCTGCGGGCACACTTCCCTCAAGATTGTTTCCCGAAAGGTTTAACACTTTTATTTCTTTGTTTGATAAAATTTCTTTAGGAATTATCCCTTTATACAAATTGTTTTTCAGGATAAGTGTTTCTAATGATTTCATTTTTCCAAATTCGGCAGAGATCTCTCCTTTGAATTTATTCCCTCCCAGATCTATAGTCTTGAGGTTTTCAAGAATAAAAATCTCATTCGGTATTTTCCCTTCAAGATTATTTTCCGACAGGAAAAGATGTTCAAGTCCTTTAAGCTCACCGACAGCCTTGGGAATTTTTCCTGTTATTCCTTTTCCGGATAAACCTATACTCTTTATATACGTAAGTTCATCCTTACTGTTTATTGTGTTTATGCTCTTCTCTTGAACGTTCAAAAGTCTTTCCACTTCATTAAGAAACCAGCTCTGATTTTCACATGCCAAAATGAAATATTTGCTGTAAGCAGTCTTCGGATCAGGTACAAAATTTTCATATGCTCCGAAGCTTTTAATAGGGAAGGCTATTGTGATTATAAATGACAAAACTAAAACGGCGAACGACTTCAATTTCATATTGGTAACCCGTCCTTTCGTCTGTAAAACCTACCTTGTATATCTCTTATGTGGATATTCTAACACATCAAATACATTTTAACCATATCTTTCCTGCAAAAAAATCAGACTGAATCCCGAGATCCAGTCTGATTTTAAAATTCTAACCGATTTTTTCTAATTTCTGTGTTTCGTTCCGATTTCCGTTTACCCGTTATTCATATCTGAGTGCTTCTATAGGATCAAGCTTTGCAGCTTTGCTCGCCGGATAGTATCCGAAGAAAACACCTATGGACATGGAAAACAAAACGCTTACCAAAATAGGCATCAGTGAAATTTCTATAGGATTGTGCATAACCGTTGCAACTATTGCACTGAGACCCAGTCCCAAAGCTATTCCGATCAATCCGCCTATCGCACATATTATTACCGCCTCAACGATAAATTGAAGCTTTATGTAAAACCCTTTAGCTCCCAGCGCCTTTCTTACACCTATCTCTCTCGTTCTTTCGGTGACCGATACCAGCATTATATTCATAACGCCTATACCTCCTACCAAAAGTGATATACCTGCAATTATAGCTATTGCTATTTTTACTTTTTGAAGCATATTTGTCATATCTTCCAAATCACCCTGAAGGTTATACGATGATATTTTCCATTTCGGATTTTTTTCATAAAGCCTGCCAAAATATTGATCGACCGCTTCCGTTACATCCGTACCTTTTTTTCCATATGCCGGAGTAGCTATAAAATCCGTGATCCCCGATTCATTCTTTATGTTTTGTGCTGTCGTATAAGGGATATAAATCAAATCCATAGGGACATAACCTCCTCCGAAGAATCCCCCTTCCGACTTTTTATTTTTGTATACTCCGAGCACCATAAACGTTTCAATCTGCTCGTTCATAATCATTTTTATTTCGTTGCCCAGAGGTTCTTTCCCCGACTTCCTCATTTTATTTGCCAGCTCTGACGATATGACCGCAACGTTTCTCACCCTATATAAATCTCTGTCTGTTATACCTCTTCCCTGTATTATTTTAATCTTATCCTGAAACATCTTATCGGTATTGGCCCCCGACACCTGTATGTTTTCGCTCTTTTTCCCTACTCTGAGTTCTCCGGCACCTGCATCTTTTTCAAGTCCGACATATTTTACATCTTTTCTGCTTACTTCCTTGAATTCTTCAATCTGCCTCATTGTGAACGAATCTTCTTTTTTAGGGCGTTCACTGTAACCGTCGTATGAATCTTCTTCATTTTTTGCGCTGATCCTCACGTTTACATTTTCTATTCCCATATCCTTAAGACTTTTTTCCAAGCCTGAGGATATAGATCCTCCTATTGAAACTATCGCTATAACGGAAGAAATACCTATGATTATTCCCAGCATTGTTAGAAGTGAACGCATTTTATTGTTTTTTATTCCTAATACGGCCAGGCAAACATTTTCCCATACTAACATATCATTCCGTCCTTTATCGTTATCTGTCTTTGTGTCTCGTCTGCAAGTTCTCTGCTGTGAGTTATAAGGATTATAGTTTTGCCTTCCTCTTTATTAATCTTGTGGAACAAATCCATAACCATTCTCCCGGTCTTTGAATCAAGTGCTCCTGTGGGTTCATCCGCCAAAATTATTGCGGGATCATTCGCAATCGCTCTTGCTATGGCAATTCTCTGCTTTTGACCCCCCGAAAGCTCATTAGGCTGGTGGTTGCGCCTGTCATACATGTCCACCATATTGAGCAGTTCAACCGCTCTGTCTCTTCTTTCTCCCCTTGATTTACCCGCATAAAGCATAGGTAATTCCACATTTTTCATAGCTGAAGACCTCGGTATCAGGTTAAAATTTTGAAATACAAAACCTATCTGCAAGTTTCTTATCTTTGCAAGAGCAGCGTCACTCAGTTTTGACAGGTCTTTTTCTTCAAGAAGATATTTACCTTTCGTCTGCTTGTCAAGTGCCCCTATTATATTCATAAGCGTACTTTTTCCCGATCCCGATGCTCCTACAATGGATACGAACTCTCCTTTTTCTACATCAAAATCTATCCCCTTAAGAATATGCAACTCATGAGGCTTCCCTATAAAAAAGCTCTTTTCGATCCCCCTCATTTCTATAACTTTACTCATCCAATCCCTCCAACTTTCACAAATTGACACCTTTATTGAGCTGTCATCATCCGTGGCGCCTTTGTTACTTTGAATTTCTGACCGCTTCTAAGACCTTGCGGGCTTGAAACAAGCTTCATCCCTTCTCTTAAGCCGCTTCCTGAAATTTCTGTCATGAGATCCGTTTCCATTCCCGTAGTAACTCTGATTTTCTTGGCTTTATATGTATCGCCTTTTTTTATCGCCTCAAATACGGCATATCCTTTTTTGTCCATAGCAAGCGATTCCGAAGGTACCGCTAAAACTGCGCCTCTTTCCGATGTTATGATATTTACCCTCGCATTGCTCCCGATTTTAAGATTGTCATGTTTTCCCTGAATTGCGACCATGACCTTGAACTGAGTCTTGTCATTTGCGGATGAAGCGTCCTGCTGACCGGTTACCTGCTGTTTGGTCGCTGCCGGAGCTATAAGGCTTACCGTTCCCGCAAATTCTTCTTCTCCTGTCATTTCACTCTTTACTACGGCTTTCTGCCCTGAAACGATTTTATTTATATCATACTCACTGACACTCGCATTCAATGCAAGGTCTTTTGTTTTTTCCACTACAAACATCACACCGCTGCTCTGTGTCCCCGCTTTTGCATTCATAAAAGTCACAGTTCCGTCTATCGGTGACACAAGCTTTGTATCGTTAAGCTGTTTTCTTAAATAACTCACATCACTGCCCGCAGATTTCTGGCTGTATTCCATAGCCGCCGCATCATAATCACTCTGCGCCTTTCTAAGCTCCTCCTGAGATATTTCTCCCAGAGAATAGAGGTATTTAGCACTCTCGAGATCTCTTGCCTTGTTATTCTTATTCATTGCAGCATTCTGCAAATCTATAGAACTTGCAGCAAGCGTTTTTCTTATTTCATTTTGTATATTGGAATCTTCCATTTCCGCAAGCAGCTGACCTTTTTTCACTTGTTGCCCCAACACCACATAAACCTTTTTTATGCGCCCCTCCGTACTCGCAGATATATTTGAACTCTCTTTGCTTTCGATTTTTCCGCTGGCTGAAACTTTTTCACTGAGATCATTTTTTGTCAAATTAAAAACCGAATATTTTTTAACTTCTTCGCTATTGTTAAAAAAAGACGGTAACACGAAAATACCTACAACCAAAATCAAAATAATCGGAATGGTTATCTTCAAAATTTTTTTCTTACGCTTTCTATTCTCCGATGCCATTTGACATTTCTCCTCCCATATATCCCTGCTTTATCATTTCGTACTTAAGGTTCAATTCAACTATTTCCATTTTTATTTTTATTTCATTATCTATAAAATCCGAATTTTTATTCTTTATTTCATCATATTTAGATTTTGAAAGCAGTCCTCTCGCAAATCTCATTTGTGCCGTTTGTACTTCCGACTTTGCATTATCCCAAGCCGTTTTATTTCTGGCAATTCTGAAATCTGCTTCTTCAAGGTCCGCTTTTATTTCCTTCATCTGCTTCGAAATATTGTCCGCTATTCCAACTCGCTCTTTTTCCAAATCCTCTATTGCGGTTTCATCTACAGGATATGTCTTTTTAGTTTTTCTTATTTTTTCTTTTATTACTTTCGCAGCTGTTGATTTATCTATCGCCGTCTTTATATCATTATCCAAATTGTTCTTATCTGTATTCTCAAATTTTGAAATATTGATCGGTTCAATTTCCAAGATATCAATATCATTTAATCCCAATGCTTTTTTCAGTACAATGTACTGCTTTAAAAGCTTGTTCTTGTTTTGAATAATATCCGCTTTATAATCCGCCTGCTTGTTTATCTGTTCGTTATATTCCCGCAGGGAAATCAACCCTTTTTTATACTTTGCATACGCAATACTGTTAACCGCTTGTAAGTACGCATCTTTTTGTTCCGTACTCTTTATATCATTTTGTATTTTTATATAATTTAAATATTCATGTTTTGCTGTAAGAGCCTGCTTTCTTAAATTGGATTCCCTACTCAAATCGCCGATCACAAGTCTTGACTCCAATTCTTCGATTTTCGACTGACCTGACGCGATAATATCCCAAAATGTGGGATCGTTGTTTACATCATCCCTTATAGCCCGATTTACTTTTGAATATGTAGATGAGTGTTCTTTTACGAGCCTGTCCCGTTTTATATTTTCATCTTTAAGATAAGAGCTGTTATTAAGCAATATCTTATCTATAGTATCCAAGTTCACCTTGTATTTATCAGGTTTTTTAATATTTTCTTTCTTGGTCTCTTTTGCCGCATATACGCTCAAAGGCAATGTGAACAGCATAAAAAGTACAAGTATTATCCCTATTGTTTTGTTTCTCATCAAAAATCCCCCTCTCTCAATAAAAATACATTCTCATAAAAACAGTATACGCTTATTCCTTTTTTTATTTCCTATTTTTAGCATTATATTTCGTTTTTTTCTTTTCTTCCTGAAAATTTACATCAAGAGCATTCATAAGAAAAATAAAGAGCGGTACACCTATAAGCAACCCCCATACACCCAAATAATGCTCACTTACCAAAAGTATTATGAATACAAAACAAACCGGAAGTTCCGTTTTATTTGACATAAATTTAGGATTTAATACATATGCCTCTATCGTATGTATAATTACTATAATTCCCCAAACCATGAGCATTTTCGTCGCTCCGCCTATAACAAAGGCTATTATGCTCAGCGGAATTAACGATATCAAAACTCCTGCGACAGGTATAAAACCTAAAATCCAGATCATAAATCCCAATGCCATGACCTGCGGAAATCCCAGTATCGTGAGAAGGATTGTAGAAACTATCGCATTTATTGTGGAAATCAAAGCCTGAACCGATATGACTTTTCCGAAAGTATTTGTAAAATTCCTGCCGAAGCTTCTCATATACCCGTACACAGATCCTATCTTGCTGTCCTGCATCATAAGACCGAATTTATGTATCCTGTCTTTTTCCAGAAGTAATAAAAAGCTGAGAATAAACGACAATGCTACATTTAATGCAAATCCTCCGATCTTTGCCAATCCCTCGGCAACAAAAGTTCCTCCCGTGACAACGTACTTGTCAAAATCCAATTTTTCTAAAAAAGGTCTGATCGTCTTAGGCAGCGTTTTAAGTATAACGTCCATATCAAATTTTTTTACAAGCCTTAAAAGTTCTGTCGTTTGTTCCGCAATTTTAGGAAAAAGATTTACAATTATAATTGTCAAAATGCCGGTAACAAGCACATATATAAAAATTATGATCGCTCGATCCGGCATCGAGTCTCCTATTATAGTCTTACGATTATGTTTCTTTATAAGCAGGAACAAGTGGTAAAATAAAAATGTTATCAGAAATGTAAGCAACACAAAATCAAGCATATACCAAATAGTGATCAGTATAATCAAAATAACGCCGATTGATAAAATTCTATCTTTCTTGTCCATTCCTTGATTTTCTATCATATAAATCCTCTCTCCCTTGAAATATTATTGCAAATACTTTTGTCGCTTGCAACAGTTCTAATGATAATTAAAAATATTTAATAGATATTTAATAA
>CAJPNN010000038.1 GCA_905372035.1 Bacillota bacterium
GGCTTAAGCCGATATTTATTATAATTATTTTTACTTTTATTTTGAATCTGTTTATGATAAAAGGCGGAGATGTTCTTTGGGAATGGAAGATCTTTGAGATTACCGAGGGTGGAGTGTATAGAGCCTGCTTTATGGCGATAAGATTGATTTATCTTATAATAGGTTCATCACTTTTGACTTTTACCACCAAGCCTGTAAATCTTACTGACGGTATAGAAAAGCTTTTGAAACCGCTTAACAGGATAAAAGTTCCCGCACATGAACTTGCCATGATGATGACGATAGCACTTAGGTTTATTCCCACGCTTCTTGAGGAGACGGATAAGATAATGAAGGCTCAGCAGGCCAGATGTGCGGATTTTGAGACGGGGAATATTCTTGTAAGGGCAAAGAAGATGATTCCCATATTGGTACCGCTTTTTATAAGTGCTTTCAGAATAGCTATAGAACTGGCGATGGCTATGGAAGCGAGGTGCTATAGAGGCGGGGGTAACAGAACAAAGATGAATGAAAACAGATTTATGAGGACGGATGTTTTTGCGAGTATAATTATGCTTTTGTTTACATCTGCTTTGATTGTGTTGCGGTTTATGCAATTTTAATTTCATTCGTTCCGCAATTTAAACGGAAAAAAACCTTATTTGTCCTGTTGCTTCCCGGAATTTTATGGGAAAAAGCTGTTGATTATATTGCTATACTTTGTATAAATTATTATTCTTATATGTTATAGTTATAGAAAGTCGTTTTATTTTATAGGTGGAGTATGAAAAAAGATAAAAAAAAGATAGTGTTGATTTTTATGATAGTGGCGGCACTGGGAATTCCGATGACGACATTCGGATTTAAGATTGTGAGAGGGAGCGAAAGTCCCGGTCTAAAGGGTGACAGCAATTTTAACAACGGTAACGGTCGAACCGGAGAGAAAGCTGAAAATAACGATAGCAGGGATAGAGGTAATAAAAACGATAAATGCGGGCGTAAAAAAAACTTGCCGACAGAACCGACTTTCAGTGAAAACATCATGTATGATAAATATAAGATTGCTGATAATTATGTTGTTGTTAAAAATCGGGGAACGAGGTTATATTCAAGAGCCGATTATAATTCTCAGAGAACGGGATGGGCAAATTCGGGAGTGAAAATCCCGTGTGAATGGACACAAACAGGATGGTATAAGGTTTCTGGTGAGTACTCGGGTCGCAATTATAACGGCTTTATAGCGGCGGAGCATGCCGATTTTCACAGATTCAGAATAGATGACATGAAAGCAAGAGTAAGAGATTTATATAAGACGGACAGAGAGGGAGAATTGTTTGCTGTTGATAACTATAACAGCAGATACGGAAAGGCGCCGTTATGGAACGGTAAGACGGTGGATGCTTTGGGAAATCAGCGTGGAGGCAGTGTCGCCATGTATGTTTCAAAGCCTGAGATCGAAGTTGACGGTGATGAACGTGTTAAAGTGGTGGACAATACGGATTTTATGTATGTTTCCGACGGTACCCTTGTAAAAAAACTCAAGCGGGGGAAATATTTCAGTAAGGTTTGCATAGTTGAGAGCAGCAGAGAGGGATATATTCAGAATATGTACCTCGATAAGTATGGAGAGTTTGACGAGATTTCCCTTGTTGCCGTCATTGATACGGCGAATCAAAATGAGGCTGTTTTTAAAAGAGAGGGGAATAACTGGGAACTTATTTCAAAGACGCTTTGTACTACCGGAAAGGAAGGAGTTTATTCGGTACCGACGGCTCCCGGAGTTTACGGAATGGTTCAAAAGAAGCCAAGCCTGTTTTATTTAAAAGACGGAACCAATGAATTGGAAGGCTATGCACCGTATGCACTCAGATTTAACGGAGGAGCATATATTCACGGAATTCCCGTAAATTATATATTCCCTATGATTCCCGATCCGCTCGACCCCACAAAAACGATCAAAGATCTTTCCACGAGGATAGATCCGGGGCACAGAGAGTTTTCAAGATCTGTAGGAACGATTCCTCTTTCACATAAATGCGTGAGGAATTATACATCGCATGCAAAATTTTTGTATGATATATTTGAAGACAATAAAGGTGCGGTAATAGTTATAAATTGATGGAAGTTTCACATAGGGTGGTAATTTTGAGACAGAAAAGAGTTAAGAATCAAGAAGAAAAGCTTGCGAAAGTAAGCTATTTGCTGGAGGGAAATCCTTTTGAAAACATGGGACGATGGAATGAAGCGTTTTCAAATCGGAACGATATATATCTTGAAATCGGCTGTGGAAAAGGGAAATTTATAATAAGCCATGCCAAGGAAGAGCAGGATAAAAATTTTATCGCTATAGAGGGGCAACAGGGAGTTTTGCTGAGAGCTTTGGAAAAGCTAGAGGAGGAAAGAAAGGAAAATGATCTGAAAAACCTGATTTTCATAGACAAATATATAGAGGACATACGGGATATGTTCAAGGAAAACGAAATTGCAGGGATATACTTAAACTTCAGCGATCCGTGGCCGAAGAGCAGACATGCGAAAAGGAGACTCACACACAGCAGGTTTTTGGAAGGATATGAGAGTATATTGAAGCGTGGAGGTTTCATAGAATTTAAAACGGACAATCCCATACTGTGGGATTTTTCGGTGGATGAACTTGAAGGATCACCGTTTAAGATAATTGAGAAAACGGAAGACTTGCATAAGAGCGTCTTTTCATCAAGGAACTTTACAACGGAGTATGAAGATAAATACAGACTGCTTTATAAGAAAATATACTATTTGAAAGCGGTTAAGGAGTAGCATCTTTTTACTTTTTATAAATTTATTTTGCCCATAATAAAAATAATAAAACTGACCGCCTCCTACCGGGGGCGGTCAGTTAGTTGTCCAAAGGACCGTTCAGTCTACGGTCTATACCGTATATTTCTATATTTCGATTTTATATTACTTTTTATCCGTTTTATCTGTCAGAGTAAGAAGCTTTGAAAGTATCTGCGCCATCTCTCCCCTTGATGAATTGCTCAGAGGATCGAATATATTGCCCGGTTTTCCGTTTATGAGACCGCATGATTTTACTCGAGCCACGGAATTTGCTGCATATGAGCTTATCTTAGATGAATCTTTAAATAATGCGGAACTGTTTACGGCAGGCAGATTTATTTTTTCGACATTCAGATATCTGTCAATCATAGTTGCCATGTCTTGTCTTGTTATGTTCATGTTGGGGCCGAAATATCCGTTTCCGAGACCCTTAACGATACCCTTGCCGCTTGCCCATGAAACCGCATCGCGGAAACTGTCAGTCTTGCTTACATCCTTGAAAGTATCCTTATATTCAGGAGCTTTATCTCTGCTCATATTGTAGAGCCACAATACAAGATCCGCACGGGAGAGCTTTGTGTTCGGTTCAAACAGCTTGTCAGTTTTCCCTGTAACGATCCCTTTGCTGCTGAGCAGTTTTATAGCGGGAGCGGCCCAGTGCTTTTCTATGTCCACAAAAGGACCTGTAGAAGCGGGAACAGGTTTAACTATCGGATTTCCGGGTGAAGGATCTTGAGGTGTTCCCGGTGAAGGAGTAGGGCTCGGTCCCGGTCCCGGTGTAGGACCCGGCCCAGGAGACGGCCCGGGTCCAGGTGAAGGGGTATTGTTACCTGACGGATCAGGCGAAGGCCCTTCAGTATCTTTTTCCGCGGTCTTTGAAATATCTACGGCATCACTTATAAAAATATTGTCCGCATAGTCTATCAAGGCAACTTTTACATTACTTTTATTTATAAGTTTAGGAGTTGCCAAATCAAAATCCAGCCTTATCTCTTTTCCTTTTTCACCTATGGTTATCGCAGTTTCGGGAACAAGTTTCTGATCGGCTGTTACAAGCTTGTCACTCACAACCGAGGAGTCTAAAAGCATTATTCCCTGTAAGAAGTGATTGTCTTTTATATAAGTTCTGAGAACTTTTTTTCCGTCATCTCTCTGAACGATTTTAGTTTTTAAGAGTTCGGGTTTTTGGCTGTCGATTTCTATATTGTAATCGAGAGATTCCGTACCGCCTCCTATTTTTTCGACAGTTATAGTATATTTGTATACACCGTCTGCAAGATCGTTTATCTTTTTGAGCCAGTTACCGGGATCAAATGCGGGTCTTACAGACATATGACCGGAGTCATAGTAACTTTTACGAACTGAATCCTTACTCTTTTGATATATGACGGTGTCATCCTTTTTTAAAGCACAGGTCAGTTTTTGTACATTTCTGAGAAGTCCGATCGATGTTGCAAACTCGTCGAGATCGGCTTTTATTTCATTTTTGCTTATCGAAATCTTGTTTCTGTCATAAGATCCGGTGGAACCTTTTTTAAGAAAACCGTTATACCCCAATATATGTAGAGGACGATACTCCGAACCGGACGAATATTTTACATAACCTAAGAATGTTGCGAAAATAGCGGGAGCCTCTCCGGAATATATATCTTTATCGAGTACGGGAGCCTTGTTCCAACTGCCGTAGAACCCGAGGAACGGTATCGAAAGAGGAACCTGATTTTCAATATCTTTAGGCTTCAGTCTGATGAAACCGTCGACATATATACCGTTAGGGAATTTCTCAAGGGCGGATTTCCCCTTATCTGTAAGAGAAAGTGTAAATTTTATCGTCTGTTCGCCGTTCGGCTCAAGCGATATATCAGGTATAGCCGATATGCTGTACTCGTCGCTCGATAAAACTCTCGGTGATTGTGCAATGTAATCTTTGCCGTCTACGGAAACGATATCTTCCGTCATAACAACGGGTTCCGCCGTAAATGACTGTTTTGCCGAATCAAAGCTCTTAACTTTGAATGAGAGTTCCCATGTTCCGCTTGCACTCTCGCCAATTTCCATCTTAGGGCGTGTCTGTGAAGAGCCTTCTATTATCACTTTGCTTTTCAGTGCAGAGGCAAGGTTTATAAGTCCTGCGCCCTGTTTCCTAGGAGAATAATAATTTCCGTTTTCATCCTTTTGAGGAACGGCGGTGGACATCATAAACTGTTCTATTCTTGAAGTTCTTTCACTCTCAGGTATTGCCGAGGCAAAGTCTTTGGAAATGCGAGCTTTTATCAGGGATACGGCAGCCGCTATATGCGGAGATGCCATGGACGTTCCGCTTAAAGTTCTGTAGCCGTCTCTTAGATAAGCGGAATATATATTTCCGCCGGGAGCCGTGATCTCAGGCTTTATTTTCAGATCCGGTGTTGTCCCCCAGGATGAAAAATCGCTCATGCGTCCTCCGAACTCGTCTTGTATATCTGCGAAAAATGACGGAGATACGGTAAGTTTTTTATCCGGGCTGTTAAGCATGAACGCTCCCATAGATTTGCTTATAGCCGCTGACGGGATAAGATTTTTTGTGTACATCTTTAAGAGCTCTCCCGGTGAATGGTCATAAACCAACATGGCTATTGCACCGTTTTTGTGTGCGATCTCTTCTTTTTGTGCAAAAGTTAGAGGTTCGTCTCCTATATATCCCCCTCTTTCAACTAAAGCCACTTTTCCGTGAAGATCTTTACCTTTGTAGTTATCTTCCGTTCCGATACCTACGGGGACATACTCGACAGGATCTTCGCCTATCAGATATAACTTGTCCATTGCCGCATCGGAAGCATCCAGATACGGTATCTTTTTATCGCCTACCATAAGATAGTATGATTTCACCGATATGTTGTTTATGCTTGCTACGGAAAGAGAAGCCTCATATGTGGAAGGAGATGCAACCACTCCGTTTTCAGGGTTTTCAACAAGAGGTCTGTCGTTGTTTTTTCTTGAATGGTAGGAGGATGAATAGTCGTTTCCGGCAGCTACTATAAGGTTGATTCCCGACATTTTAACTTTATCATAAACCGAATTTGTGGCGGCTTCGGCATCCTTTGAGAATCCCGCGGTGCTGCCCAAGCTCATGTTTATCGAGTCTACCCCGAGAGCCACGGCATCATCAAGAGCCTTAAGAATTGCATTATCACCGGCACCTTCGGATTTATTGGAGAAAACTTTCATGATCACGAGCTGACATTCGGGTGCTATTCCCGTTATGCCGTCAGCTGTTCCGGTGTTTCCTCCGATGATTCCGGCTACGTGCTGTCCGTGACCTTCGGTAGGTGTCGTATCGGAATCCGAATCGGCATAGTCAAACGCAAAAGGAACCTTAGGATTTTTATAAACACTGTCTACATTTATTTTCCCTACATGCATATTTTGTGCCGCAATTATGTTTTTAAGTTTGTCTTTAGTGATTTTGCCGCTTAAAGGGTAACTTCCGTTAAAAGCCGGATGATTTGTATCAAGCCCCGTGTCTATTACTGCGACCGCACTGCCGCTTCCGTCATAACCCATATCTTTCGCATACGTACTTCCTATATAAGGACCGCTGTGATTTACCATGGGTATGATTTCGCTGACAGGTTTTACGGAATACCAGATTCTTTCGATAAATGCAGTTTTTACCCCAGGAAGATTTTTGATTTTTGTCAAATCACTCTTCTTGGCTTTAATACTGAATCCGGACATTACATTTTTATATCTGCTTTCGATTTCATTTCCGGTTATCATCTCAGCCGATTTCACGGCCTTATTTTGAGCCGCCAAAACGGCGTTGGCGGTCTGTCGCCCTTTCGCTGAATTTGCAAACGTATCGAAACTCTGAGATTCTCCCAAAGTGCGATATTGCGAAATCAGCGGTTTGTTATCCAGTTCGACTATTATCGTTACTTCCTCATCGTCTTTAGCACCATGTGAGATCTGTCCCGCATACGATGTTTGAGGAACGGTAAAAGTTAAAAGCAGAGCAAGGATAATTGTAAAAGAAACAGCTTTAAATATCCTGCCGCTGCATATGATTTTGTAATTCATTTAAACCTCCTAAAAAATATGAAATTAGAATTTGAATTAAGTAAATAAGTAAAAAAAATACAAAAAATAAGCTTAAACTAACTCGAAATATGAATATGATTATACCACTCGGATGTATAAAAAACAACACTTAAACAACATGGTATATATTTACATTTAAAAGAAATTGACAAGATGTGTTAGCAGGTGCTAACATTAAATTATATTAATCTACTCGAAATATTTATACTGCGATTGCAGAGAAAAATCATGTAGAAAGGAGTGTATTGACATATTTATATACAATATGTCAAATATGAAAATGATAAGGTATATTAAAGAAAAAAGACGAAGAGATGCACTCGGCGGAATGCTCGGGAAAAAACTGAGCGTTGCCGTGTGCCGTGTTGTAATAGCCGCAATGGTGTTGACAACTTTTTTGCCGGCAAATATATATGCGGCTACGAGTTCACATTCGGCGGGAAAATCTGCGCCGGACACATATGAGGGAGGAAGTTCACATTCCGCAAGCAAGGTGAGCAAAAAGATGGATGCCACATCGGAGTGGGAATTTTCAATTGACCAAGGTATTTTGAAAAAATACAACGGAGACGGAGGAGAAGTTGTAATCCCGAATACTGTGACTATAATAGATTCTACAGCTTTTACAGATAATGAAAATGTTACAAAAGTCACTATACCGGGAAGCGTAATGGAAGTAAAGTGGGACGCTTTTAAAAATTGCAGAGAGCTTAAAGAGATCGTGTTCCTGGACGGAAACGAGATTAAATTAAGGGTAAACTCTTTTGTAAATTGCAAAAAGCTTGAGAAGGTAACGATTCCGGCACATGCAAAATATGTAGTCGGAAATGTTTTCAAGGGCTGCACTTCACTTAAGGAGATAAAAGTAGACAGCAGAAATAATATTTATCATGAAAAGGACGGAGTTTTGTTCGGACCGGTGTCTGTTGATAATGATCCCGAAAACTTTATTCCGGGGAAGCTTAAAGTCCAGATATATCCCGCAGGAAAAAAGGGGACATATGACATACCGTCAAAGGTTGACGGAATAGACGTAGTTCATGTATTTGCAGGAGCTTTTGACGGTGCAAAGGGGCTTACCGCCGTTACTATCCCGGCGAGCATCGAAAGGCTTTCGGGTTTTTGTTTCAGGGGTACGGGTATCAAATCGATCGTTATACCCGAGACGGTAAAAGAAGTCGGCAGTTCAAATTTTGAAGATTGTAAGGATCTCAGAGAAGTCAAGCTGCCTGATCATCTTGCAATTCTTGAATATTCACTTTTCAAAGGTTGTGAAAAACTCACCGATTTCAATTGGCCTAAAAGCTTGAAAATTATAAGGAAGGCGGTATTTGAGGGTTGTGATTCAATAAACAGCATATTTGTGCCGCCGACTGTTGCAAAGATAGAGGTGGGAGCTTTCACAAATATGAAAAACCTCACAAGACTTGCGATACCGGCACAGATAACGGGAGCGTTCGACTATAACCCGGTGGAAAAACCCAACCAAAATTTAAAAATATACGTTGAAGAAGGAAGCTATGCGGATTTGTGGCTTAAAAAAGCCGAGATGGCATGGGAGATAAGAAAATTCAGAACACCGCTGCCCAAGCTGAGAAGTGAAAGTGATATCCCTAAAGAAGTGACATATATAGGGGAGCCGGTTTACGGGGTTGCCATGAAAGGGATTTTCTCAATGGGGACAAGTCCAAAAGTGGAAGAAGAATTTGAAGGAGCGAAATATGACGCGATCAAAGCGATAAACGGAATAGGAAATATAAGGCTTCTTAATATAGCGCTTGCACCGAAAGGGACCTCCGCTCCGGAAAAGATGATAATGCAGATAAAAGTTCCGGAAGAGTTCAATAAGTCGGCAATAAAGGTATATAAATTTGAAGGAGATACGCCTGTTGAGGTGCTCAAAACTTATGATCCCAATTCGGGTGACGTTATAATGATGAACGCAAAAATTGGATATTACGCTTTGGCGGACATCAGCATTTTACCGAAGAAACTGACATTAAATAAAAACAGTGTGGATATGAAGGTAGGAGAAACAACAACCTTAAGAGGCAATATTGAGCCTGATAACACAACCAATAAGAGAATAAAGTGGGAAAGCGACAATAAACGAATTGCGAAGGTTGATAACAACGGAACGATCTTTGCACAAAGACCGGGTAAGGCGGTTATTAAAGCATCGACCATAAACGGTATTCAGGCGGAATGTACAGTCAATGTTAATGGTAAAAACCAGAACGATAAATATTTTGAAATAGAAAACGGACTTCTGAAAAGATATAACGGTCCGGGAGGAGCGGTTACCATACCTGACAGCGTTGTAAAGATTAAACCTGAGGCGCTTAAAGGAAATAAAAGAATCACCGAACTCGTGATACCCGCGAGCGTTACGGAAATAGGCTACAGCGCATTTCAGAATATGCCGAGACTCGAGAGTGTAGAGTTTAAAGCGGGGGGAAGCGGTTTAAAAATACAACTCAACGCTTTTGCAAACTGCGAGAAATTAAGTAAACTTGAGTTTCCTGCACATGCCGATAAGATAGTGGGGAATGTGCAGAAAGGCTGCATATCGCTCAAGAGCATAGGGCTTGCAGCGGGGAACAAGAACTACGTGGAGCAGGACGGAATAATCTACCATAAACTCGGGGTGAACGACGGTGAAAGCAATCCGGAGAACATTAAAGGATATTGTCTGCAAATGTATCCTGCAGGAAGAGAGGGAGTATTTACTTTCCCTGAGACGATAAAAGGAGAACCGTTGACAAAGACGTGGCCGGGAGCTATGAACGGATCCAAATATTTGACGGGCGTAAATATAAGCAAGAACCTCGAATTACTCGGAAGCGGTACTTTTGAAGCGTCGGGACTTAGAAGCGTAGTTATACCCGAAACCGTTAAAAATATTAATCAGGGTAGCATGTTTCAAAAATGCAAAGATCTTGAAAGTGCGGTAATAAAGGCTCCGATGAACGATTACAGTGCAGATTTGTGTTTCAGCATGTTCGAAGGATGCAGCAGCTTAAAGAGCGTATCGCTTCCCGACAGTTTTCAGACAGTGGGGATGTACTGGTTCAGAGGCTGTGAGTCTTTGGAATATTTAAGACTTCCGGACAGTACAAACAAGATAAGCTACAATGCGTTTGACGGTTGCAAAAGTTTAACGAGACTTGTGCTTCCCGGAGGGCTGAATCATATTGAAAGCGAGTTCGTTTTTCAAAAAGTAGGCCCGGATTTCAAGCTTTTGGTGAAAGCAGGTTCATATGCGGAGAAATATGCACAGAAAAACAAGGTAAAGTATGAGACATATACAGATAACGAAGATTTGGAGAATAAGGTCTCACAGCCTATTAAAAGGACGGTAAGCGATAGGAAGAGCGGGATAAGCATAAACGGCATGATACCTTTAACCATGCAGTTAAATGTCGAAAAATCAGGTACACATGCCAAGGAAGCAACTATAGCCGATAAAGGGAACAAAGTATTTTACACTGTCGCTTTCGTTCCGAACAAACAGATAAGTCAGGGAACACTTACGATTCCTGTAGGAAAAGAATTTGACAGTAAAACGGCTAAGCTTTGGAAACTGAACGGAGAAACATTCATAAAGACAAATGCTACACTCAGTCATATCGATGACGGAAACGGATATATCGTGCCGCTTAAAGATTTTTCGAGTGCGATATATGCGGTGAGCGATGAAAGGCTGCTTCCGACGAAGATAAGTTTTAAACCGAGCAGCATAAGCATGAAAAAAGGAGAGATAAAGCAGCTTAAGCCTGTTGCATTCCCTGAGGGAGCATCTGTTGAAGGTGGTAAATGGGAGAGCGGCAACGAACTTGTTGCAAAAGTTTCTCAAAAAGGGCAGGTGTTTATAGTAGGTGAAGGCGAAACGGATATAACGTTTACAGCTATAAACGGTGTAAAAGGAAGTTGCCATATAAAAACATCCGAAGGAGAAAGCATTGTAGATTCATGGCTGGAACTTTCAAAGATGGATTTCACCATCGAAAAGGGAAAGAATATTGTAATAACGGCGAAGTTTTTCCCTGAAGGCTTTGAGGATAAAATCGTTAAATGGGAGATCGAAGGGAATCCCGCATACGGGTTAAAAATTGCCAGGTTAAGCGATGAAACGGACAATTCGGTAAATGTTATTGCAAGCAAAGAGGGGAAAGTAACTTTAAAAGCTAAAAGCGAAAAAGGTCTTACCGCAAAATCCGAAATAACGGTAGTGGAAGAACCTGCAAAAGGAATTGTAATTCAGGCGGGAAGAGGAAAGACTTATCAGAGCAGCATATCTCCATCTGTAAAAACAGGAGAGAGTAAGAAGTTTAAGATAAAAGCTTTAGACGGAGGAGACATGGGCAAGCTTTCCGCAAGCGTTTCGGACAGTTCCAAAGCGGATGCAACGATAGATAAAAATTCACTATCGGTGCAAGGTAAGGAAAAAGGTTATGTTAATGTTACGGTTACGAGCAGCAGGGGCTTTAAAGATACACTAAAGATAAAGGTTGTTGAGGATGATACCGCTGTTAAAAAACTTACGTTTGATAAAGAAAGCTATGAAGTTGAAGCGGGAAAGACCATAGAGATCAAGCTCGTTTCAAAGCCCGACACACATGTATTGGATTACTTTGCAGATTTGAGAAGCGTTGATACTAATTTGTCCGACGATTTAAAAAAAGTAAGGATTGATCTGGACAGAGACAATAACAAACTGAAAATCACAGGACTCGAACCGACAGGTCGGGATGATGTCATGATTTTAGCATCGTTATATAAAGACAGAGTGGATGAAAGCAGTGATTTTGGAGATGTTTCTCCGTCAGCCTATATAAAGGTGACTCCGGGTACGGTAACTAAAGCTGCGAGTATGAAACTCACCGCACCGGGAGATAAACATGTTATAGCAATTGATGAAGATTTGAAATTGACACCGGTATTCGAGCCGGCAGGAGCGATAGGAGAAAATGTCGAGTTTAAAGTGGACCCTAAGAACTCTCCGGTTGCGAGAGTTACGGAGGACGGAACGGTGATCCCGACGGATGAGGGCAATGTAAAGATAGTTGCGACCACTGAGAGCGGGCTCAAAGCACATTATGATCTGAAAGTTACAAAGCCTGTTGTTGAAATAAGCAAAGTAAATTTAACTCTTGCAAACAGCACTATAAAAGTTGAAGAAAGAACTATGATCAATGTTGATGTCGAACCTGCCGGAGCAAGCGCGGATCAAGTCGAACTTTCCGTTGAAAAACCCGACATTGCGAAAATAGAGGGAGGAGAGTTTATAAGAGGTTTAAAAGCCGGAGAAACCAAGATTTTTGCGAAGGTTGCAGGAGTCGTAAAAGGTGAAATAGCACTCAAAGTTATTGAAAGACCGGCTATGCCTACGGCCATGGAAATGACTGAAAAAACTCTGACGCTTAAAAAAGGAGAGTCACACAAACTGAACGTAAAGCTTACTCCGGAAAATGCGGGGATTTCGGATGAAATCTGGAAGTCTTCAAACAGCAAGGTTGCCACTGTGGATAATCACGGAAATGTTGTGGCGAAAGCGGCAGGTTTCACGGATATTACTTGTAGCTTTAAAGGTCTGACGGCGACTTGTGAGTTAAAGGTTACCGAGGACGGTGTGGTTCCGGCAAGGAGTATGCAGTTTGAGAAATCGGAATACGTTATAGAAAAGGGCAGTGAAGAAGTAATCAATGTTACCTTTAAGGCGGAAAATGAAGCTGATAATGACAAAGTGACCGATCTTGTCGGATCATCGGGTTGGAGTGTTAAGCCGAGCGGCGTAATCGGTATGCCGTTTGTGGATAAAAAAGACAGATCGTTCAAAGCGGTTGCAAGACAGCTTGGAGAATGTGAAGTTACAGCCGTAAGTAAAGGCGGTCTCGAGGCTAAAGCGACCATAAAAGTAGTCGCACCTAAAGCTAAAGGACTTGAGATATCTAAAAACGGAGGAAAAGCTCTGTTCATAGGTGACGGTGAGAGGATATTCAAACTGAAAGATTCAGGCAGCGGAAATTATGACAGTGACTTTGGTGAGCTTTCGACAGAAGTCAAAGGAGCAGGTGAAGCGTCTGCCGTAATTGACGGAAACAAGCTCAAGGTATCGGGAATAAAACCGGGCAAAATCACTGTAACCGTAATTTCGAGTTACGGATTTAAAGACAGCATCAACCTCAAGGTAAGAGAAGGTGAAGGAAAAGAAATAACGGAGATAAAGTTTAAGGAAAATGAGATAAGCATTCCTGTGGGAACTGCCGTGAAGTTGCCTGAGACAGTTTCAAAACCTGAGGGAGCATTCGATCCGGAAACCGATCTGGGCAGTGTGGTTGTTGATGGAGAGTATATAGATGTTTTGGCGGATGGAAGTGTAATCGGTAAGAAAGTTACGAAAAAGGATCTGCCTACGGAAATAATATATACGGTAAGCTCGGACAGAGGAAAATATGATAGTGAAGATGGCTATCCGAAAGCGACTTTGAAGGTTAAAATCGTTGAAAACGGAGGAGGCGTATATGTTCCCGTGAACAAGATAACCGTTTCCGTCAAGGATGCGAAACCGGAGTTTGGCGTGGATGAAGAAGTGCAGCTTACAGTCGCATTCGAGCCTGAGAATGCAACAAATAAGAGTGTTTCATATGAAGTGCTTAAAGATACAAAAGATGTTGCAACGGTGGACGAAAACGGTATTGTAAGGGCACGAAAAACAGGAACGGTTAAGGTCGTTGCAGTCCAGGGGGATATCAAATCGGAGCCTGTTGAAATCAAATTTGTAAAGAAAAAAATTCTTGTTACGGATATTGAAGTTTCGGTAGATAAAGCCTTGATTGAGGTAGGTAAAACTGCACAGATTACGGCGAAGGTGCTCCCTGAAGATGCGGAAGACGGACAGATAAGTTATGAGTCGCTTAAACCGGAAATTGCAGAAGTTGACGCCTCGGGAAAGGTGACGGCTAAGAAAGCGGGAGAAGCGGAGATCAAAGTAAAAGCGGGAGCGATTGAGAAAACTGTTAAAATAACGGTTAAAGAAAAGCCTGCTCCGGGTCCGGGACCTACGCCGGGACCGGGGCCAAGTCCTAATCCTAACCCTAATCCGGGTGTGAACCCGTCTCCGGGATCCGGTGAAAATCCTAAAGATAAGGATAAAAATGACAATAAGGACGGAAAAAATCAGGATAAGGACGGACAGCTGATATCACCGAACATTAAATTTACCGATGTTAAAGCGGGAGCATGGTATGAAAAAGCCGTAGGATATGTAATGTCCAAGGGTATTATGAACGGAACGGGAGAAAGCAAATTCGTACCTTCCGGAAAGACTTCCAGAGCCATGTTCGCAGCTATGCTTTACAGGTTGGAAAAGTCGCCGAAAGTACTGAAAAACAATGAGTTTGTAGATGTTCAGGCGGGCAAATGGTATACTGACGCTGTAAGTTGGATCACGGAAAACAATATAGCCAAAGGAATTTCGGATTATGAGTTTGCACCGGAAAAAGAGATTTCTAGGGAGCAACTTGCAGAAATGATGTACAAATATGCAAAATTCAAGAAGATAAATGTGGATTCAAAGAAAGATTTATCTTCGTTTGCGGATGCTCCCGAAATTTCGGAATGGGCAAAAGACGGCATGAGTTGGATGGTAGCGGAAGGAATATTGCAGGGTGTAAAAGGCAACAAACTTGATCCGAAAGGGAAGGCTACACGAGCTGAAATAGCTGTTATCATGCAGAGATTTGCAGAGAAATATAAGCTATTATAATCATCAGTTTTTTTGGATTTGTTAGAAAATTTATAATTTGTGCTTGAAAAATTTAAAAGCAGATGTTATAATAAGCACAAAGATTGGAACAGCATTACAAATTTGAGAAATTTACCACCACTCACATATATAAATAGGGAAAAGATTCCGCTCAGGCGGAATCTTTTCCCTTATCTCAGTCAGATTTCAGATTGTATAAAATAGCCCGATCGGGGAAACCCCGGAACGGGCTATTTTTATGTCGCGCCGGGCGGCGTACCTGCTGATCGGCATACCTGATGATCGGTGAAAAGTAAATCCATATCAGGGATATCTTAAAGTTATATGGCAAAAAATGTTACTTTAAAAAGATTTTCGGATAAAAATTAAAAATTGTTTGACATTTATAGCCATCTTTGCTAAAGTAAAAAATGTATATGTATATAGCTTGGGATAGCTATGCCGTTTTTTAAGCTGTTAATAGCGGTAAAAATGGCAAAAATCGTTATTTATTAACGGAATTATTTTAGATTATTTTAAAAGATATGTTGTTTGAGGTGAAAAAAAATGAAAAGTAGATTTATTGATTCCAAGGTGGGCGGCAAAGCTCGACTATTAGCTTTGCTTGTGGTGTTTTTTATGTTATTCGGAGATGCATCTTATGCAACCGGAGCCATGGGGCTGACGGGAAATTCAGGCAAAGGAGGTGCATGGGATAAAGCTTTTAAAGCGAATAAGAAGATAGAGAATACAGAATCTGAGGGATCGGAAGAAGAACAGTCGTATCCGGGATTATTTGAGTTATCGTCAAATAGACCGGAACTTTTTATTGATAGAGATAAAATTCAGTTCAAAGCTGCCGGTGACAAGATAAAGGTCATGGCCATTTGCAGTGCGGATGCCAACTCACCTCAGGCTTTTGCACTTTCTCTCAAAGGAAACGATTACATCAATTGGACAACTTCAAACAACAATTTATATATAAGCAAACCTACAGTAGATATCAAATACGGAACTTTCAACAACAATCCTAAGGCGACGAAACTTTTATACATAAGTACGGTAGAAATGTCGGCTAAGAACGGGGCGGCGGATTTTCAGGCCGAGTACAGTGCGGTTACAACGGAGGATAATATACTTTCCGTAAAAGGTACGGCGTATAATTCTATAAATGCGATAAAAGCCAAAGCAGCGGCACAGCAGGTAAAGCGTGCGGCTAAGAATAACAGACATGCAGTTTCAAAGGCTAAAAGAAGCTCAAATATTAATGCGAGAATGATAGATCCGAATAAGGTTACGGATCCGGAGCTCAAAAAGCTTATAGAAAACTTAAAAGCGAAACATGCGAATGGAGCAGCTCAAAAGGGACAGGGCACTGATGCAAACACTATTTTGGCACAGATTAAAAAGGCCCCATCACCCGAGGTTGCAAAGTTCTTGATTGAAATGTATCAGGAAGCGGGTCACGGGACATTTACATGGGAGCAGCTTTCAGCAATGGGTCTTAATGTTGAGAAGCTTAAGGCTTTAGGGCTCGTGCTCCTTGATAAAAATACAACAGACGGGAACAACAAAGAAAACAGGGACAACTCTGAAGGTAAAACTTTGACGGATGCT
>CAJPNN010000039.1 GCA_905372035.1 Bacillota bacterium
ATAGAATATACTGAAAAACAGATTGATCAAGTAGAAAAATATATGAAGGCAGTTTTAAAAGCAAATGAGTCCATAAATTTAACTGCAATAAAAAATGAAGAAGAGTTTATTGCAAAACATCTTGTTGACTCTATGTGGGCAGCATATTATAAGGAGTTTAAAGATGCTGAAAATATAGTAGACATAGGAACGGGGGCAGGATTTCCCGGAATCCCTTTATCAGTATTTTTTCCGGATAAAAAGTTTTTGCTGGTTGACTCTTTAAATAAAAAATTAAAAATTATAGAAGGAACAGCATCTGAGTTAGAAATAAATAATATTAAAGTCTTACATATGAGAGCTGAGGATATGGGGAGAAATTTGGGCTATAGAGAAAAATTTGATGTTTGTGTTTCAAGGGCGGTCGCAAATATGAGCACATTGTCGGAATATTGTTTGCCGCTTGTCAGAGTGGGTGGAGTGTTTATAGCATATAAGACTTTAGGAGCGACAGAAGAAATTTCAGATGCGAAAAAAGCTGTTGAATTGCTTGGAGGATGTTATTCAGATAAGGATAATTATGTACCGCATAATACTGAGGAGTCCGGACATATGACAGTTAAGATAGATAAAATTAAAAAGACTTCCGGGAAATATCCCAGAGATAAAAACGTGCCGAGAAAAAATCCGTTGTAACGGAATAAGCTTGAGAGATCGCCGGGTCTTTGTTTTGCAAATGAGTTTTTCGTATAAAGAAGTTTGACAATATAAATTTAACGGTATAATTGAAAATGTTCCATGTGGAACATTTTTTTGTATAAACAAAAGACACATAATTTGTTGTAAAACAGAGGAGAATCTCAAAAGGTTTATATAAAACATATAAAAGTTTGTTGAAAAACAAAAAAATATTGAACATATTCTTAAATATTTAAGATATTTGTAGAGAAAAATATTAGGATATTATATAATAAAAATCGTAGTAAGGGAGGTGGGGTAAGTTGAAAAAAGCTATAGCAATTTTTAATCAAAAAGGTGGTGTAGGCAAAACCACTACCAATATAAACTTGGCAGCATGCTTAAGTCTTATGGATAAAAAAGTTCTTATTCTTGATATAGATCCGCAAGGGAATACAACAAGTGGAATGGGAATATCGAAAAAAGGATTGAGAAATACTATGTATGAAATTCTTGTGGATGACAAATTGGATCCGAGGAAAGCGATAATCCATACAAATATAAAAAATCTCGACATCATTCCTGCAAGTGTTCAATTGGCAGGGGCCGAGATAGAGTTGGTACAGCTTGAAGGGAGAGAGAAACGCCTGAAAAAAGCGCTTAACAAAATAAAAGATGATTATGATTATGTTTTTATAGACTGTCCGCCGTCACTGGGACTGCTCACAATAAATTCGCTTACGGCGGTCGACAGTGTATTGATACCTATACAATGTGAGTTTTATGCATTGGAGGGAGTAAGCCAGTTGATGAGCACGATTGAACTTGTTAAGAAAAACTTGAATCCGGATTTGGAGATACAAGGAGTAATTTTGAGCATGTTCGACGGAAGGACAAATCTTTCGATTCAAGTTGTTGAGGAAGTTAAAAAATACTTTAGAGAAAAAGTGTACAGCACTGTTATACCCAGGAATGTAAGATTAGCGGAAGCACCGAGCTTTGGGATGCCTATAACGGAATATGATCCGAGATCAAAGGGTGCGGAAGCTTATAGAGATTTTGCAGAAGAATTTTTAGAGCAAGAAGGTGAGTTGTGATGGCAGGTTCCAGGAAGAGCGCCTTAGGAAGAGGCTTTGAAGACTTATTCAGCAATACGGAGATAGTTGAGAAAGAAGTAAATATAAAGCCGGAGCATGAAGGCTCAGGTAAAGACATAGTTTATATTGATATAAATGAAATAAAACCGAATCGGACGCAGCCAAGGAAGTTTTTTGATGCTGAAAAAATCAAAGAATTGGCGGAATCAATAAAAAAATATGGTGTGATACAACCTATAATGCTCAGACCTGAAGCTTTAGGTTATGAAATCGTTGCGGGGGAAAGACGATGGAGAGCTGCAAGAGAAGCGGGACTCAAAGTTGTTCCGGCACTTGTTCGGGATCTGGATGAAGAGCAAAACATGTTTATTGCACTTATTGAAAATATCCAAAGGGAGGATTTAAACCCCATAGAAGAGGCAAGAGCATATGATGAAATGTCTCAGAAGTACAGAATGACGCAGGAAGAGATTTCAAACAGCATGGGGAAGAGCAGACCGTATATTGCAAATATGCTGAGATTATTGAAACTTAGTGAAAAAGTACAGGATCTTGTTCTTCAAGGTATGATTTCTCAAGGACATGGAAAAATTCTTGCAGGGATACAAAATAAAGATAAACAGTTAAAATTGGCGAATGAGACGGTAAGTAAAAACCTGACGGTCAGACAGCTTGAAAAACTCGCAGCCGGCAAAGAAAAACTTTGTTCTGAAAAGAACAGATCGGCTAAAAAAAGTCGTGAGATATTAAACGTTGAAGAAGAGCTTAAGACTTTACTCGGAACAAAAGTTGAAATAAAAAGCGACGGAAAAAAGGGGACCATAGAAATTGAATTTTATTCGAGAGAAGAGCTGGAGAGGTTATATGAAATCATGAAGGAAGCGGCAGATGTATAAAATACATGTCATAAACGGTCCGAATTTAAATCTTTTAAGTGAAAGAAATTCCGAAATATATGGTGCAATCACACTTGAGGGCATTTGTAAAAAAATTACAAATGCTTGTGATGAGACAGGTATGAAGGTAACTTTTTTTCAAAGCAATCATGAGGGTGCGATAATAGATGAAATACACAGAGTAAGAAATATAGTCGACGGAATAATAATAAATGCGGGAGCGTATACACATTACAGTTTTGCGATCAGAGATGCGATTGAAATTTTAAAAATACCTGTTATTGAAGTACATTTGAGTGATATTGACAGTAGAGAAGAATTCAGAAAAAAGTCCGTCATAGCCGGCGTTTGCTTTAAACAGATAAAAGGCTTGGGAGCGGGATCATATCTTGAGGCGGTAAAAGTTTTAAGCGATATCTTTAAACAGGTCGGAGGAATATAGTGAGCGTAGTGGACAATGAAAAGTTTATGAAAGAAATTATAGATAACATGGAAACTTTGGTAAGGGTTGTAGATGACAATCATAACACCATATATATGAACAAAAAAATGGAAGAAGTTTTCGGAAACCTCATAGATTGCCCGTGTATGTCAATAATGGAGAGAACGGTACCATGTGAAAATTGTGTTACGTGTGTAGCACTCAAGAGCGGAAAAAGCGAAGAAAAACATGAAGTTTTAAATGACAGACTTTATAAAATAATAGGATCGGCTGTAAATATTGATGATGAAGAAGATAAGTATTATATAGAGATTTTTCAGGATATTACTGAACAGAATGAAGTCGAAAGAAAACTTTTGGAGCATTATGACAGACTCAAAGAAAGTGTGGAATATGCAAAAAGAATCCAGCGAGGAATGCTTCCAACAAACGGTATATATTGGGACGGCATAGAATTAAAAACCTGCTATAAGCCGTCAGAAGAGTTGGGAGGAGATATTTTTGACATAATAAAGTTGACTGAAGATTGTTGTCTTTTTTATATCGCAGATGTTGCAGGACATGGGATAAAGGCTTCACTTATGACTATTTTTATAAGGCAAACGATGAGAACCTTTGAAGGATATGATCACAGCATGGAAGAAATTATAAGGTATATAGAAAAACAGCTTCAGGATACGAATCCGGAAAAAGAAGAATATATAACAATACTTATCGGTAAATATAATAAGAAGAGAAAAGAAGTAAAGCTTGTAAACGGAGGGCATAATTGTCCGGCTTTACTTGTAAAAAGAGACGGGACTATTGAGGAAAAGTTTTTATCGGGGCTGCCGATTGCAACGTTGTTTTCAAACATAAAACATGATGTACTCTCTGTGAATATAGATAAAGATGATAAGATGCTTTTATATACTGACGGAGTTGTAGAGATTAATAACGAAGAAGGAAAACAGTTCGGAATTGAAGGAATAAAAGAAGCCATAAACGAAGGCGGCGACTGTTCAAATCGTGATTTGGCTATGGATATATATAAAGCGGGAAGAAATTATACAAAGAAAAGGATAGAAGACGATATAACCATACTTGAATTTACTTTCAGGACGAGTCAAGACAAACCTGTAAACACTTAAAGTTTGATGG
Organism: Bacillota bacterium; assembly: GCA_905372035.1. GTDB lineage: Bacteria > Bacillota > Clostridia > Peptostreptococcales > Anaerovoracaceae > CAJPNN01. The sequence goes on from CAJPNN010000039.1 coordinate 4,233, forward strand.
AGGAAACAGTATGACAAAAGTGAATATATATACTGACGGGGCTTGTTCCGGCAATCAACTGAAAACTAATAAAGGCGGCTGGGGAGCTGTTCTTGAATACGGAGATTTTCAAAAAGAATTATCGGGATATGAGATAGATACCACTAATAACAGAATGGAGTTGACAGCTCTCATTTCAGCATTGCAGGCTTTAAAAAGAGATAATTTGGATATACAAATTTTTTCGGACAGTTCATATCTTACAAATTGTTTCAGGGATAAGTGGTATGTAAAATGGCAGAAAAACGGATGGAAAAATGCCAAAGGAGAGCCTGTAGAAAATCAAGATCTTTGGCTTATACTTTTTGATTTGATATCGAAAAATAATGTCAGTTTTTTCAGAGTAAAAGGGCATGTTAATCTAAACCGGGATGAGAATAAGCTGGAGGTTGTATTTAGGAAATTTATAGATTGGAACGGACCGGAGTTTGATTATGATGACTTTCTTTATATAACAAAGATGAATAACAGGGCGGATCATTTGGCAACATCTGCAATAAAAAATATAAATGATGATGAAAAAGACAGTTAAAAAGTGGATTGGCATTTGTTGTAAAATAGAGTAAAAATATTTCCAATAGAGTTTTTAAGCAGCTTTTTATATTAGGGGGCATAAATAAGTTTAAAGAGGCCTAAAAATGTAAAAGTATTTTAAAACGTTTGTAACAATATTGTAATATGAATGGTATAGAATGTATTTGTGGATTTAAGAGAAATTATAAAGTTACCACGTTATAAAATAAGAAAGGCATTAGGTGATATATCAAATGTTTAAAAATAAAAAAAGGATTGTACCTGTTTTGGTGGCGGTAGTTATTGCACTGTTTTCATCTACAATAGGGGCGTTTGCTGCGGGGAATCCGTATGTGACTATTGTAAATCCTATTCAAAATTCAAAGATAGAAGGTAACAGTTTTTTGGTATCGGTTAAAATCGCAAAAGCGGAGAGGCTTAAGATTGAGGTATATGAAGCAAAAGCCGGTAAGCTTGCACTTCATGAGCCTGCGATATTTACGAATACCGGGAACAGACTCACATATTTTACAAGAAGGATAAACAAGGTTAAACCGGGATATTATGTGGTTGCGGTCAGCACACTTAACAATAGAAATAGAGTTATATATAAAGATAAATTGGGATTTGAGGTAACAAATAAAGCGGAAGTTGTAACATTTAACAGTAAAACAAGCGACCCCGGAATATTGCAAAATTTATTGAGAACCATTTTGGATTAGTTGCTTTGAAAGGAAATGCGACGAGATGCCCAGGAGCAGAAATATAGGGTGCAGTAAAATAGAATATATAAAGAACATAATAATAGTAGTACTACTTTTAACAGCAGTGCTGCTATTATATTTTTTTTGGAGAGATACCAATTTGAGAAAAATGGGAGATCAAGACGAACTGAGGAAGTCATATTTGGAAAGTTACTATAAGCCTACAATTCAGGAGATTGTAAAACCTGATGAGATTAATATAGGTTTCGGTGAAAGTGATTATAGGAAGATCGGTCCTCAAAAATTTGAACTTATCTGGGCGGGAAGCGGTGAAAAAGATAAAAATGAAAGCATAATAGCAAAGCTTAAAGCTTTTGGGAACAAGGGTGATATTATTGTAAATGAGATAAATAAATCCGAGTATGAAAAAATAAATAATGCAAGAGTATTGAATATCGTTATGCCATATTCTGTAACGTTCAGCGACTTTTGTGACATATACTCGTTAAAAAAACATGCCGGATATGACATTATAAATCGTATAAAGCAAATAAGCTATTCGGATTTAGCTAAAGACAGTTTATTTATTTATGATGAAAAAGGAAACAAGTATTATCGTTTAATATCCAATAAAAAAAATGTCGGCTTTGAAAAAATAATAAATAAATTTTCTAAAGACAAGTTTTATATCTCATATGAGCTGGGAACGATTATCGGTGTCGAAAACAGTGTGCTTATTCCGCTTAAGATGGCATCGCCTTTGGAAAAATTTAATGTTACTCAGGATATAGACTTTGTGAATGAATATGAGACATCAAACTTAGCGAAGAAATTTTTCGGAGAGGGTTTGGAATTTATAAGGAAGATAACACAAAGTGACGGTAAGATAATATATATGTACGATTATAGCAAACAGGTACTGACTATAGAACAAGACGGAAAAGTAACATATACTGAAGCAGGTATGGTAAATAATAAAAAAACGAATTTTATAGACTCCTTAAAACAAGCTGTCGATTTTATTTCCGTTCATGACGGTTGGAAGAATTTTGGAGGGAAAGAAGAATCGTTATATTTGAAAAATGTTGAATACGACGATGAAAAAAATACGTATTATTTTGTGTTCGGTGTAAAAGTAAATTCCAGTAAAGTTTTTTATGACAAAGAAGATCCTCTTAAAATTACCGTTCAGGGCGGAAAAGTAATTGAATATACAAAACGGATGTTTAAGAAAGAAAAAGAAGAAAATAAAAATACAGGGGACAAACGTAGGGTGGTTTATCCCGGAGTAGATATTTTGACAGAAAATTATATGGAAATGTATAGTGAGCTACAAAAGAATTATAAGGCTTCAAACGGACAGCCGATAAGCTTTGAGGAGATTATTTCAGAAGTAACGGGAATGGAGACAGGGTATCTGATAAAGATTTCTGCACTTAAAGACAGACCGATAACATCTGCAAACCCTGTGTGGAAAGTTTCCATAGGTGAAAATAAGTTTTTCTATGATTTGTATACCGGTAAAAAGATAATGTATACTGTTGAAAAATAAAAAAGAGGTAAGGGAATGAATTGGTCCAGGGGCAAAAATATAATAATATTGGTTTTAGCGGCTACAAATATAATATTGCTCTATATGTGTAATGTCGTGGAATTTAAAATGGATGATAACAGTAAAAGTTTCAATGAATATTTAAGGAGCCAAAGTGTATATCTAAAAGCGGATATTTCGTCTCAAAGCGTCCCGCGTGCATCTCTTTTCGTTTCATGTGAATATACAGATGAGGAGGAGCTTAAGGAACGTATAAAAATGTTTGACAAAAAAAATATATATAATAAAATTAAGGCGGAAAAAACGGCGGATGAACTTATATCTTTTTTGGGATACAAAACAATTTCATGTAAAAAAGACAAGACAGTCAAAATAGACGGTAAGGGTAATTTTAATATAATATATAAAAGTGTCTATAGCGGAATACGATTAGAAGAATCTTACATGATCGTAAAAATCAGATCAGGCACGATAGAAAGCGTTGAAAGAAAATGGCTTGAACCTATAAGAGAAGGAGAAACAAAAATTAAGACTATAAGCAATTTGACCGCTGTTGTCAGATTTATTGAAAAGCAAAGAAACAATAAGATGGAAGGAAAACTGTATATTGACGATATTAAGCAAGTATATTGGCTTAATGAATCGAACAGGGCAAAAAGTGAAGCGAGATTTACAGAAGATACGATGGTTCCGGCTTGGGAGATATCATACAACGGAGGTAAAAAGGAGTATATTGAAGCTTATGTGAGGAGATAAAAGTTAAGATTTTGTAAAGCTGAAATGTTGGAGAATACAATTGGAGTTCACAAAGACTACACAAAAATATGAGATAATACAGGAGCAGCGAGAGGATGACTTTAGGATTTTGTTCATTTTCAAGCGGCAGCAGCGGAAACAGCTATCTGGTTTGCAGCAGGGAAAATGCAATAATAATTGATGCGGGAATAAGTGCAAAAAAAATAGTAAACGGCCTGCAAGAGTGTAAAATTGAAAAAGAAATGGTAAAGGCTCTACTTATAACACACGAACATATTGATCATGTAAAAAGTATTAGGGCTGTCACAAAAAAATTTGAAGATATGGGCGTTTATGCGAGTAAAGGGACATTTCGCAAATTGGAGAAAGAAACATATCAGGATAGATGTAATGTATTTGTTGTAGGAGATAAGTTTCATATAGGAGATATAGAGGTTACCTCCTTTAAAATTTCACATGATGCAGCAGAACCGTGTGGATACAGTTTCAGAAAAGATGAAGAAAAGATAAGTATCGTTACCGATACGGGGTGTATGACGGAAGAGATACACCATGCAATAAAGGATTCGGGAATACTTGTTTTGGAAGCAAACCATGATCCTGAAATTTTAAAGATGGGAGATTATCCGTGGAGTCTGAAACAGAGGATATTGGGGGATAGAGGACATTTATCAAATGATTGTGCAGGAAAGGCGATATTGCATTTTTTAAGAAATTCCGAAAGGAAAGTGCCTATGTTTTTTTTAGCGCATTTAAGCAGAAAAAATAACTTTCCGGAAATAGCATTTGAGACGGTAAAGGCTGTTGTTGAAGAAGGGGATTATTATTTGGATAAAGATTTTGTGCTGAGAATGCTTTTAAAAGATGATTTTAGCGGCCTGCATTGGCTTTAGATCAGCATTGATCGGAAAGGGGTAGAGAAAATGTTTGAAGATGGTGAAAGAAGATGGCTTAAGGCTTTGGAAGAAGCAGGTAGAGAAGATAAAAATTATGATTCCAATTACAGTTCAGACTCTGATTTTGTTTCGGAGAGTGATTATAACTCGGACGCTGATGACAGGTCCGCGTCTGATATATATTACGATTTCGGTTCCGACTCCGGTCAGTATTATGTCGATGATGAGGATTCGGAGAAAATGAATGATGTTGTGAGAAAGAAAGGTAAATATTCCGGTAAAATAGTAAGTATAATACTTATAATTGCGATATCCGCAGGATCGGGATATGGCGGTGCAAAGCTGTCAATGAGCCGAAACGGCGGCGTTGTAAACAGCAATATCAAGATAAGTACAAACGATAATATGGATGTAGGTGTTGCTATTGCTAAAAAAGTAACCCCGACAGTGGTTGGGATAAAAGCTTCCACGGAGGTAGAGGTGGAAACGTTTTTCGGAACGGAAAGAAGAAGTCAGGTTTCGGAAGGAACAGGATTTATAGTTGATACAAAAGGATATGTGATGACAAATTCGCATGTCATCGGAGACGGCAAGGCTAAGGAAATTGCAGTATCGCTTGCCGATGGAGATGAAGTCAAAGGAGAAGTATTGTGGTTTGATAAGGCGCTTGATCTTGCTATAGTTAAGATAAATGCAAAAAATCTCGTGGCTGCAGAACTTGGAGATTCGCAAACCGTTACGATCGGAGCTTATGCGGGAGCAATAGGAAACCCGCTGGGGCATACGTTTGAAAGGAGCTATAGCCAGGGAGTTATAAGCGGACTGAACAGAAGCATAGAAGTAAAAGATGAAAGCGGTCGCACAACAAAAATGGACGGACTTATACAGACGGACGCGTCCATAAATCAGGGAAACAGCGGCGGACCGCTCTTGAATTCAAAAGGTCAGGTTATAGGTATAAATTCCGCAAAGGCTAAAAACAGCGAGGGTATGGGGTTTGCAATCCCGATAAATACTGCGAAGCCTATAATAGAAAAGATAAAAAAAGACGGGAAATTTAAAAGATCATATATAGGAATCAGCGGGCAGAGTGTTTCCGATTTGAGCAGCACCAATTCCGAAGAAGTTATTAAAGACAAACTAGGTACGGATACGGGGGTCTTTGTTGTTAACGTTTATGAGGGATCTCCTGCTGAAAAAGCGGGGATAAAAGAAAAAGATATTATATTGTCAATAAACGATAAAAAGATAGAATCAATAAATCAGATGATCAAAACTTTATTAAACTACAGTCCGGGGGATAATGTAAATTTAAGAGTTATGAGAGATAAAAAGATTTTAAAATTTAAAGTAGGGCTTACGCAGGAAGTTGAATAATGCTTAATATAAAAATCATATGTGTGGGGAAATTAAAAGAAAAATACTGGAAAGAAGCCGTTTCGGAGTATTCCAAACGTTTAAACGCCTATTGCAAATTGGCGATAAATGAGGTTCGTGATGAAAAAATATCCGACAGCAATTCTTCTGCCGATGAAGAAAAGGTCAAGGATATGGAAGGAAAGCAAATTCTTAAAAATATTAAGGACAGTGAGTATGTCATATGTTTGGATTTATCGGGCGAAGAACTGAATTCCCTACAGCTTTCGGAGAAATTGGAGAAGTTGGCCTTAACGGGAACAAATCAAATTGATTTTATAATAGGAGGTTCTTTAGGGATAGGGAAGGAAGTTTTGGACAGAGCGGATGAAAAGATGTCTTTTTCAAAACTCACTTTTCCTCATCAGATGATTCGAACGATCCTTTTGGAACAGATATATAGGGCTTTTAAGATAAGCAGGGGAGAGGTCTATCATAAGTAGGTGAAAATATGGCAAGAAATAAAGATTTATATTATATAGCACATAAATATTTAGGTGTGATGCGAGAAATGGAAGACAGGATCTCAGACAGGGATAAACCTATGGATTGGGAAAGATTGCATATGTCCGGTACAGCAAGGATAGGCTATATTCTTGCAGAAAAAAGAGGAGAGAATCCAGTAATGGCGGCGTGTGCATGTATGCTTCACGATTATGGAAGAGTTGTAACGGGGAGACATAAGGGACATGCGGAAGCAGGCTATGAACCGGTGAAAGAATTTTTGAGAGATCTTGACGTTTTTACAAATAGTGAAATAGAAAAGATCGCCTTATGTGTTAAAGACCACAGTAACAAGGCCGAAATCGGTGATCCGCTTGTTGAGATAGTTAAGGACGCCGACCTTTTGGATTTTCATCAATATGGTTTTCAATGCGAACGTGAGGAACAGCAAAAAAGGTTGGATAAACTTTTGGAAAAAGGTGAAATATCAACAAAATAAGTATTTATATAAAGAGGTGTTTGTATAGACGATTAAAAGTATCTTACGATATTTACATATCAAAAATGGTTGATCCGTGTTATGTGTTGTTATACAATGTTAAAAAATCGAGCATGGAAGTATAACATGGAGGATTGTTATGAAGTTGTGCAAGGTAAGAGAATATTCCTTGCCGTTATTTGCAGGCATTTTAATTGCAATGATTATGGTGAATGTAAATAGCGATTTTTATTATGAGGTAATATATAAGCCGCTTATCGCAGGGACGAATATGACTCTGCATTTTTTTGTAAATGAATGTTTTATGGTATTGTTTTTCGGTATGGCAAGCGCTGAACTTGTAAGGAGTTTTAGAGAAGGTGGAGATCTTTATCCTGTGAAAAAGGCGATAAATCCTTTAATTGCAACTCTTGGCGGGATTCTCGGACCTATAGTGATCTTTTTTGCACTGAATACGCTCATGGGGGAAGAAGCTTATATAAAAGGGTGGGGAATGTGTACCGCTACAGACATAGCTCTTGCATGGCTTTTGGCCAAAATTATATTCGGAAAAAAACATCCGGCGGTTAAATTTTTGCTTTTGCTTGCAATTGCGGACGACGGGATAGGACTTTTGATAATCGCCTTGTTTTATCAGGATCCGAACGAATCAGTGGAGCCGTTGTGGTTGCTTTTGATTTTAGTTGCGGTAGGCATTGCAAACTTGTTTAAAGGAGCTAAGGTTCAAAATTGTTGGGCATATATTATGATTCCCGGTATGATAGCATGGCTTGCAATGACAAAATCGCATTTACATCCGGTTCTTTCGTTAGTTTTCATCGTTCCGTTCATTCCGCACGTTCATTATGATGAAGATGTAGAAAAGGTAGGCTATGCCAAAACATTTTCAGAAAGCCATCTTCCTACTGTCAAGGCAGAAAGAAAAAAGGAAGAAGAACACTATAAATACGGTAAGAAAAAAAGGAAGCATCATAAAAAGCAAAAACCGACAGGGCTTGAGAGATTTGAAAAGGCCGTTGCACCTATTGTTGACTATGGATTATTTTTCTTCGGGTTTACGAATGCGGGAGTCGAAATAAATCAGATAGGAAGTTTGAGTTTTATAATCCTTATATCTTTAGTGGCGGGAAAAACTGTAGGAATTACAAGTTTCACTTTTCTTGCGGATAAAATGGGTTTTAAAAAACCCCGAGGCATGAAAACAAAGGATGTTTTCATTATAGGGATAATAGGCAGTCTTGGATTGACAGTGGCTCTGTTTGTGGCAGATGTGGGTTTCAACGACTTGAAATTAAGGGGGCTTGCTAAGATGGGAGCGTTACTGTCATCAGGTGTGTTTATTGTTGCACCGATTTTAGCGAGGATTTTTAAGATCAAAAAACATTAAAGTTAACAGGCTGTCCGTTCTGTATTATTCAAACTTTTTAGTGGCATCCAGGTATTTCATCAGGACTCCAACATTTGCATAGTAATTAGAAAATTTATCGGATTTTTTTACCTGAATAAGTTCCGCCTGTGCAAGTTTTTTAATATGTTGAGATATAGTAGCCTGTGAGTAATTGAAAGCGGCGACTACATCTTTGTTGCAAACAGTTTTAAGTTCCCTGTTACATTTCATGATATATCTGTATATTTTAATTCTTGCAGGATGTGCCAGAGCATCGGAGACTTGTGCAATAAGCAAAATCTCACTTTCCTGCATATCTTCAGCGTCTTTTCTTAAGCGCATTTAAAACCTCCAAAATAAAAAAGTATATAACGCAAAGATTATATAGCAATAAGAGAAAGTATGTCAAGCCGAGGCGTTAACATAAATTAGGGAAACCGGAATCTACGGTAATTACGGTATTGATTGTTACGTTATCGTTGAAATCAAGATTATTTTCAGCCATTTGCGTTTTTATAAAGTGCTTTCTGTTATTCAATTCTATATTAAAAATGTTTTTAATTTCATCATCAGAATATTTACAATCGTGATTGCAGATAACATCAAAAATAATATTTATGCGATTTTTGCCGTTGACAGCCCTTAAATCATGAAAACTTTCAATTCCGTCGATCAGTTCGCATATGTCTGAAATTTGTTCCTTAAATAATGAAATAAGAGGATCATCAACAGCTATGGGATCCATATGTGCAACCAGATTTATCTTAAACTTTTCGGATACTTCATGTTCTATACGATCAATGAGTTCATGGCTGTACATGATATCTTCCTTTGAGTCGATTTCTATGTGAACTGTTACAAAGATGCGACCGGGACCGTAGTCGTGCATGACCATATCATGGATACCGTATATGCCGTCATAGCTTAAAATTTTTTCCTTGATTGCAAGGACAAGGCACGGATCGGGAGCTTTGCCCAAAATGATATTTCCTGTTTCTTTGATTAAAGATATGCCGGAGATGATTATTATGACGGCTATCAGCATTCCTAAAAATCCATCGATGTTCAGCCCTGTAACCTTATTTATTGCTATACCTATCAGCAGAAAGAAGGTAGCTAAAGCATCATTTCTGCTGTCTACAGCGGCAGCTTTGAGTGCCGATGAATTTATAGCTTTGCTCGCAGTTTTGTAAAAAGTTGCCTGCCAGAGCTTGACGAGTATTGATATGATCAATATCGCTATGGAGGCAACAGTATAATGTATGTTTACAGGATTAAATATTTTGCTTATGGACAGCCTGAAAAAGTTGCCGCCTATGATAAGAATTACAAAGGAAATTACAAGTGCCGTGAGATATTCCATACGGGCGTGTCCGTATGGATGTTCTTTGTCTTCGGGTTTTGATGCAAGCTTAAACCCGATCAATGTCATTATTGATGACGATGCATCGGACAGGTTGTTGAACCCGTCGGCACTTATAGCTAAACTTCCCGTTATAAGGCCTACGATAAACTTTGAAACAGCAAGAATACTGTTTGTTAATATTCCGATGATTCCTGCAAGTTTTCCATATGCGGTACGAATTTTCGGATCAGCAGTATTAGTGTAATTTTTTATAGCTTTTTTTATGATAAATTTGATCATATTTGGCATACTTTCTTTTGATATTAATGACAGCGGTATTTTTTCATGGGTAATTATAACATATCTTTTCCTTGGTGATTTGTCACAATTAATGTTTTATAAAATATTTTTAAGTAGATTAATAATATTTTATGTAGTATAATAAGCGTGAGGCTCCAATCGGCATGTTAATAAGTGTGCCAATATGAAATTGACAGTTATTTTTCAAGAGATCAGGTAGAGTTAGTCTATTCAGCTAAAACTGTTGATCACAAGGGGTGTGTGAAAATAGCGGTTAATTTTGAAAGGAGCAACGTATATTAAATTTATTAAAGAAAGGAAGAGGGATTAAAGATGAAAACAATGAAAAAAATTGCATTGCTATCTTTTGTTATACTCATGTCTGTGATGCTGAACGGTAATACACTTATAGATGTTTGTGCAGACGGAGAAGAAAAGCGGCAAGCAAATATAGAAACAGAAGAAAATACAACCTTAAAGCAAAACCGTGAAAAAGATTGGCAAAATGTGATAAAGACGGAGCAGGACAATAAGAACTCACAAACACATATTGAAGATTCCGAGCGAAATTTTGATAATAAACAGCCAAATTCCGAAGGGTATCGATCCGAGTATAAAGGGACGGTAAAAACTGAAGATAATGAAGGTGATGCAGATAAACATAAACAAGATGCCGAAAAACCGAGTAAGTCTAAGGGACAAACTGCTGAAACCGAGGTACAAACTGCAACATCCGAAAAAATGAAATTCCCGGGAATAGATTTGTTTCAAGGTGTAAATTTGTTAAGAACTCCACGGAGAGGGCCACTTGAGAAAACAGATGTAAATATAACCGAATTCAGTATCAAAGATGAAAATGGGACTACAGCGACAAGTTTTATTTGGTATCAGAATATAAGGTTACATGTTGCCTGGGATGCCGGGGTATATTCGAATACTCTGAAGGAAGGCGATTATTTTTATATAACAATGCCTGAGCAATGCAAATTTCCGGCAAATGTCGCTGCAACCGATTTTGATATTTTTTCCATTGAGGACCCGAGTATCGTAGTTGCAAAAGGCAAAGTTACGCCTCTTCCTGATGGAGGAGGGACAGTAAAAGTTACTTTTACCAATTATGTAGAAAACCGATATAATATAGGCGGAACTGTGGAACTTGCCGCAAGCTTTTTAAAAAAGAAAGTGAAAATAGGAGAAATCAATACATTTGTAGCTTCTATTGCAGGAAAGATAAAAGAAACACAAGCGGAGATTAAAGAACCCGATTCCCCGCCGGGAGACGAGAACGTAAAGAAATGGCCACTTCCGTCAGTAGACGGCAGTGGTAATATAGTGGAAGACGAAGTTAAATGGCAGGTAAGAATAAACTTCAATAAAAAGAGTTTTAATAATGTTGTTTTTGAAGATGAACTGTCGGTTTATAGCGGAGGGACATTTGACGGTCTCAAATATATAGAAGGCAGCTTTGAACTTTGGAAGGTAAAATACAGACCGGACGGCATACCGGAGCAGTTTTTAGAAAGTATTAATGATATAAACAGTAAAGTAGTATTTCTTAATCCTGAAAAAACAAAATTCAGAATAAATTTTGGATCTATAGACGGTGACCAATATTTTTTACAATACAAAAGTACATACAAACCGGGATTAAAAATAAGAAACAAGTTTCATTTTAAAGCGGATGGAAAAAATGATATCACAATTTCAGAATATATTTCAGCATCTTCCGGAGGGCAAGGTCATGGAGATTTGCTGAGCAGAATCAAAATAATAAAAGTCGACGAAGAAGGTAACACGATAAAGTTGCCGGGAGCACAGTTTAAGATAACAAGAAAAAGTGACAACAGTACTTTTACTCTCACTACAGATGCAAACGGTGAAGTTGTTTCCGATAAATTGGTACCGGGAGAATATACAATTGAAGAGATAACACCGCCACCGGGATATTTGAAAGATAATAAGAAATATACAGTTACGGTTAGACCTGATGAAGTCATAGTAATGAATATTAAAAATAAAAGAGTACCGTGGATTCCGCCGCCACCTCCGACGCCCGGTACGGATTATATAGACTTAAAA
>CAJPNN010000040.1 GCA_905372035.1 Bacillota bacterium
ATATGAAATAGAGGCCGATATGAGAAGAGATGAAGGTAAAATATTAGGTATAATAGGTGGAATGGGACCGCTTGCAACACAGGAGTTCTACAAAATGGTTATTGAGAGAACGTATGCGGAAAGAGACCAGGATCATATAAATACGATAATACTCAGTCATGCGACCCTTCCCGACAGAACAAAAGCTGTTAAAGAAGGTAGGGTAGAAGAGTTTGCAAAGTTCTTGGAAGAAGACCTAAAACTCCTTGAGGAAATGGGAGCATGCGCTGCGGCAATTCCTTGCAACACATCACACATTGTAGTGCCCGGGCTGCAGGAAAAAACAGGTTTGCATATAATCAACATGATTGAAGAGACGGCATCGAGGATAAACGAACTCGGTAAACATAAAAAAGTGGGAATTCTTGCGACCGACGGGACTATAAGAACAAGGCTTTATCAGAAAGCTTTGGAGAAATACGGGATAGAGGCCTATCAACCTTGCAAAAACTCACAAGCTGTATTGATGAGTATAATTTATGACGGCATAAAGGCCGGCGGAAATATAGATATAGATCAGTTTAAGCATGTTGAAGACGAGATAAAAGAATGCGGTTGCACCGCTGCAATATTGGCTTGTACAGAGCTTTCCTGTTTCAGGATCATGTATAAACTTCCGGAATTTTATATAGATGCCATGGAAATTCTGGCGGAAGAAGCTGTTATGAGATGTGGCGGAAAGCTTAAAAAATAAAGAATATATCAACAGGAGAACAGTAAAAGGTATGGAACATTCTTTAAGAGAATATATAGAGTTTTTGGACGAAAAAAATTTGGTTATCGATTATCATTTTGAAGAAGGACTTCCGGAAATCAAGATCAAAAATATTTCTTACAATTCGAAAGACGATATGTCAAGTGGAATATTTATATGTAAGGGAGCACATTTTAAGCAGGAATATTTAAAAGAGGCGCTTGATCGGGGTGCTGTTTGTTATATAAGTGAAAGTAAATATGATGTCGGACTAAAGCATAGTTTTATAATCGTAAAAGATATAAGAGAAAGTATGGCTGTTCTTGCGTTGAAATTTTATGACAAAGTGTGGGAAAAACTTGAGTTGATAGGCATAACGGGTACCAAAGGCAAATCTACGACTACTTTTTTTGTGAAGCGAATATTGGATGAATTCGCTAAAGCGCAGGGAGGAAAAGAGAGCGCCGTACTGTCGAGCATCGAAAATTATGACGGGATTATAAGGGAAGAATCTCATCTTACCACTCCTGAAACGCTTGAACTTCACCGTCATTTTTATAACGCTGTAAATAGCGGAATAAAGTTTTTGACCATGGAAGTTTCCAGTCAGGCATTAAAGTATAAACGTACCATGGGAATTACATTTGATGTGGGAGCATTCCTTAACATAGGGATAGACCATATAAGCGACGTTGAGCATGAGGATTTTGAAGATTATTTCGAGTCCAAGTTAAAACTTATCGGACAATCGAAAACGGTTTGTATCAATAGGGACATTGAAGAGTTTGATAAAGTTCTTGAGCTGTCAAAAGGAGCGGAAAAAACCGTTACTTTCGGTTTTGAAAAAGATGCGGATATTATGGCATATAATGTAGTATATTCAGATACGGGCATAACCTTTATGGCTTCATCGGATACATTTGATGAAGAATTTGAAATCGGGATTCCCGGATATTTTAATGTTGAAAATGCACTTTGTGCCATTGCCGTGTGCTCTTCACTCAATATTCCTTTAGAATATATAAAGAAGGGATTGGCGGAAGCGAAAGTTTCAGGTAGAATGGAGCCTTTTTCAGGAAAGAACAGCCTTGGTAAAGAGGTTAACGTACTTGTGGATTATGCTCACAACAAACTTAGCTTTGAGGCATTGTTTGAATCTGTGAAGAAACAGTATGGGAACAAAAAAATAACTATAATTTTCGGATGCCCGGGTAAAAAAGCACAGGGAAGAAGATCGGAGCTGGGAAGTATTGCAGGGATATATGCCGACAGAGTAATACTTACGGAAGAAGATCCCGGGGAAGAAGATGTATATGAAATATGCAGTGAGATAGAGAAATATGTAGGGAAAAAAGCCTTATGTAACATTCAAACCGATAGAAAAAAAGCTATAATTGATGCGATTGAAAGTGCCGGAAACGGAGATGTGATTTTGATAACGGGAAAAGGAAGGGAAACCCGCCAAAAAAGAGGCATGGAATATGTAAGCTGTCAGTCGGATGTGGATATTGTAATTGAGTTTTTTGGGAGGAGCAATTAAATGGACAGTCATGGCGTCAGCCTTATTATCGTTATTATTGTACTTGTTATTATGTCGGGATATTTTTCAGCGACGGAGACATCTTTTATGTCATTGAACAGGATAAGGCTTAAAAATATGGCATCAAACGGTGATAAGCGGGCAGGATTGGTATTAAAACTGTCAGAGGAATATGACAAGCTGCTTTCGACTATACTGATCGGAAATAATATAGTCAATATTGTTATGACTACAATTTCGACAGTTCTTTTTGTCAGGCTTGTAGGAGAAGCGGGTCCGACCGTTTCGAGCATAGTTATGACACTTGTGGTTTTGGTATTCGGAGAAATTTCACCCAAGAGCCTTGCAAAAGAAGCTCCTGAAAAATTTGCCAAATTTTCGGCACCGGTTATAAGGGTGTGTATATTTTTGATCACACCTATAAACTGGTTATTTTCAAAATGGAAGTTGTTTTTAGGAAAAATATTTAAAGTTCCGGTAACGACTGCAATTACGGAAGAAGAACTTATAACGATAGTTGAAGAGGCTGAGACTGAAGGAACGATTGACGAGGAACAAAGGGAACTTATACAGAATGCCATTCAGTTCAATGAGCTTACAGTTTGGGATATAATCACTCCGAGAACGGATGTTATAGCTATTGAGGCGGGAAGTACGAAAGATGAATTAAAGAACATATTTAAGGAGACGGGATTTTCAAGAGTTCCTGTTTACGATGACAATATAGATCATATTCTGGGTGTAATAAATCAAAAAGATTTTCATAATTTTGTAGCGGTAAAGGCCAATGTTAAAATTGTAGATTATATAAAACCGGTTGTTTACACTACAGGAACGGCTAAAATTGCGGTGCTGTTGAAAAAAATGCAGAAATCCAAGACCCATATAGCTGTAGCAATTGACGAATATGGCGGAACTATAGGTATAGTTACTATGGAAGATATCATAGAAGAGCTTGTCGGAGACATATGGGATGAATTTGATGATGTTGTAAGTCAAGGTATCATGAGGCTTCCTGACGGAAGTTATAAAGTTATGTGTAATGCGGATCTTGAAGATATATTCAAGTTTTTTGATGTGAGTGATGATGTCGATGCAAGTACGGTCAACGGTTGGATCGTTGTAAAATTGGATAAGATTCCTGAAGTCGGAGATCACTTTACTTATGATCGTCTTGAAATAAAAGTGACGGCGGCAACTGATAAAAAAGCACTGGAAGCAAACATCAAGGTTCGCCCTAAAGCTGATGAAGAAGACGAAGAATAAACATAAAAATGTAAAAAATATGATTTTGACCGATACAAATATAACGAGTATCTTAAAGGAAATTTTAAGTGCATTTAATAATCCGAGTTCAAAAAATATAAACACAGAGCGAAAGGAGAACTGTTATGGAAAAACTTACTAACCTGAAAGATGAAACAAAAGGAAAAGTTGCTGAAATTATTGGCGATATACATTTTCAAAGCAGAATAACATCCATAGGAGTAACGGTTGGAAGCGAAATAGAAGTAATTCAGAACTATAAAAAACAACCCGTTCTTATTTATTGTAGAGATACTATGATTGCCGTCAATAAAAAAGAAGCGGGCAATATAATAGTGGAGGTGATTTAGAATATGGAGAATATAAAAATTGCGTTGCTCGGGCAACCCAATTCAGGAAAATCAACTTTATTTAACGGATTAACAGGTTCAAATCAACGCGTCGGAAACTGGCCGGGAAAAACTGTAGAAAAAATAGAAGGTAAATTTTCGTATAAAGGTACGGATTATAATATTGTAGATCTGCCGGGAGCTTACGGTCTGTCGGCAAACTCTGATGAAGAAGTTATAACAAGGGAATATATAGCGAGCGGAGAAGCTGATCTGATCGCTGTTATGGCGGATGCATCGCAGCTGAATCGAAGTCTTTTTATGCTCTCGGATTATGCCGGAATAGACATTCCGGTTGTTTTGATCGTGAATATGATGGATATTGCTGAAAGTCAGGGGAAAACTATAGATATCAAGGGGCTTCAAAACTCTCTGAATATACCTGTGATACCTATAGTTGCAGCCGATAAAAAAGAATATAAAGCCCTATATGATTTTTTGGAGAATACAAATAAAGGTAACATTTTGCCGGACAAACATTTTGAAGAATCATATAAAAATGTTATTGGAGAAAAATATCGATTATTAAAAAAATATATTCCTGAAGCGGGAATAGGTGTTTTTTCAAATACGTGGATTATAGGGAAACTGGTTGAAAAAGATGTAAGGGTAAGTGATTTGGTAAAAGAGAATGTCGAAGAGGATGATTTTAAAGAAATTCAATCAATATTAAACGGCATGGAGAACGGCAATCTGTTGACGGGGAATTGTAAATTTGATTGGATAGATAGGCTGATAAATGAAAATGTATGCCAAAAAAAAGACATATTTAAGAGAAGCAGATTTGACCGGATAGCAACAAGCAAGAGATGGGGTAAACCGGTGGCCGTAGGAATAATAATTTTAGGATTTATAGCTTCTTTGATCATCGGGTTTCCGTTGATGGCACTGGTTATGTTGGTAATGTCTAAAGTATCGCTGTTATTGACAAAATTATTTATATCTGTCGGGGTGTCGAAGTGGTTGATATCTCTCGTATGCGGGGCTGTTGTAACTGCAATTACTTTTGCATTTCAGATGGCGAGTTATGTCCTTGGAATAAGCCTGGTATTCGGTTTTTTGGAAGATGTGGGATATATGGCAAGAGTTTCATATGTGTTTGATCATGCGATGTCGAGACTTGGACTGCAAGGGAAAGCGATAATGCCGTTTCTACTAAGCTTCGGCTGTAATATCGGAGGTGTTACGGGAACAAGAATTATTGATTCATGGGGACAAAGAGTCATGACCATCGCTTTGTCCTGGGTGGTTCCCTGCGGCTCAACATGGGGAGTGGTCGCTCTCATCACCGGAACATTTTTCGGAAAACAGGCGATATTTGTGATTTTGAGTTTATTTGCAGCGGCTTTTTTACACCTGTTTATTACATATAAGATTTTTAAAAAATCACTTTATAAGGGAACTGAAAACTTCGGGATGATTATGGAATTGCCGCCATATCATAAACCTCATTGGAAAAACCTGTTTTCTTCGGTGTTAAACAGGATGGGAAATGTTTTAAAAAGAGCATTAAGCATAATTATAATTATTTCTATAATATTTTGGATTCTCTCTTATACGCCTGACGGAAATATAGAGAACAGTATTATTTATAAAATAGGCATGTTCATAGAACCTGTAACGAAAGTTTTCGGATTGCCGTGGGAGCTGTTTATGGCTTTTGTCGCTTCCGCAATGGGAAAAGAATCTGCACTGGGAGTAATGGCATCATTGTTTAATTCTACAGGGATATGGAGTGCGGTTGAAACCGGAGGAGCAATAGACGGTGCTGTTTTGAGCAATAATATGTTATCTGTGATTTCCAAGCCGGAGGCATTGGCATTTACTTTTGCATTTTTCTTTAATATGCCTTGTTTAATGGCTCTTGCAGCGACTGCACAAGAAACACATTCGAAGAAATGGACGATAAGGATTGCACTATATTATATACTTTCCGCACTGATTATATCTGCTGTTGTATATCATATAGGGTTGCTTATTTTTTAATTAACATTTTATAAAACCGTAACGTGTTTATTTATTTTTTCAATTGCCTGTTTGATATCCTCAGGGACCGGAGCATAAAAACTGACAGGCTCACCTGTGATGGGATGAATAAACGAAAGATATGAAGCGTGTAGGGCTTGACGTTTGATTATATCGGGCATAACTTCATCATAAAGAGCATCGCTGAGGACAGGATGGCCGATGTGATTCATATGTACTCTTATCTGGTGAGTACGCCCGGTTTCAAGCTGAAGTTCTACAAGCGTATAATTGTCGCGATACCTTTGTAGAACTTTATAGTTTGTTACAGAGGGAAATCCGTCAGAAACTACGCCTCTTAAAACGTGGTCTTCATATAGACGACCTATGGGAGCATCTATTTTCCCTTTGTCGTTTTCCAAACATCCTTTCACTAAGGCCACATAAATCTTTTTTACCTTGTTTTCTTTCATTTGCTTGGAAAGATGATCCTGACAGTGAGAGTTTTTGGATACTATAAGAAGCCCTGTCGTATCCATGTCAAGGCGATTGATAAATCGTATTTTAAATGACTGGTGTGTATCTATCATATATTTCATTATACCGTTCGCAATGGTATTTGAAGGGTGACCTTTTGTAGGATGGACTACATGTCCGGGCTGTTTATTTATAATTATAAGGTCGTTGTCCTCATAGACTATATCTATCGGAATATTTTCAGGAATAAATTCACTTCGCTCTTCGGGAAGCGAAATTTCAATGATGTCTCCCGTAACAGGCTGCATATGCATTTTTGCAGGCTGTCCGTTTAAATAAACACAATTTCCGAACTTAAGCTTTGTCAGCAGTCTGGAAGAGAATCCATATTGTTTTTTTATTATATTTTTTATTTTTTCTCCGCTGTCACTTTCGACTACGGTATATTTGAATTTATCTCTCAAAGTTGTTCGACCTTAAAGCTGTTTCCAAAGGAATTTGCTTTTTACCTTTCCCCAAAAATCATAATCCTCAAATCGCAGAAGTTTTACTTTTGAATTTGAGAGGAAAATTTTAAGTCCGTAGATTTTTTCAAAGTGAAACTCAAAACCGTCGGCGACTATTACTTTTCCGCCTGAAGAAATTTCTTCAGGAAATACGCCTATAGAAAGCATTGAAGGCAATATTATGCTTGAGGTAAAAGAGCGATAAGCCGTGGTATTCATAGGGGATATAGGGGTGACCTGCAATAAATCAAGTCTCGGATCCACTATACAACCTCCGAGTGAATAATTATATGCGGTGGAACCGGCAGGTGTTGATACAAGAAGACCGTCACCGCTGAATTTTTCTATCAGGCTGTTTCCTATTGAAAGGTTCAGGTGTATGGTGTTTGATTTACTGCTTTTAATTACAATTTCATTTAACCCTTTTATTTTTTGTACGGCTGTTGATTCCTCGTCGGTCTGTATATATGCATGGAGCGTTTTAAGATGTTGAATTTCATATTTACCCTCCATATATCGTTCAATAAATTCATCCAGTTCATCAGGGCTTATTTCTTGAAAGAATCCCAGATGTCCCGTATTTATGCCTATGAAAGGGGTGGATGGGAAATCGTAAGCGTGCAGGGTACGAAGAAGAGAACCGTCTCCGCCTATACATATCGTGAGGGCTGCGCTTTCATCAAATTTATCTGTCACATTAAATCCTTTATTTTTCAATTTGATTGTAAGTCGGTCTTTTGTTTCCATAGAAACGGCGGTTCCGTTAGTCGAGATATTGATTATTTTATTTTCGTCCATATCATTAAATCTCCTATTGAAATGTTGAAATATCTAAATATTTTTATTTTATTATTTCTTACCGAAGTCAGCTTATGTTGCAGTTTCGTTTTTTATTAAAATTATATTAAAAAATTTTTTGACAAATGTACTGTGATACAAACAGCAATAACATTTAGTGCTGTTAATAATATAGTTTTTCAAGCTCATTGAGTATTTTTTTGAATTCCGACAATCCGGCATTTATAGGTTCGGGACTTTGCATATCGACGCCTGCGAGTTTGAGAAGATCGATAGGGTAATTGCTGTTTCCGGACTTCAGAAATTCAAGATATCCCATGCGATCCTTATCATTGCCGGAAAGAATTTTTTGGGCTATGAAAGAGGCCGCCAAATATCCCGTTGCATATTTATATACATAAAATGCGCTGTAAAAATGAGGAATCCTGCTCCATTCCAGCGCGATTTCATTATCATGATAAACGTTGTCACCCATATATTTGCTGTTTAATTCATTATATATTTCGCAAAGATACTCACAAGTAAGTACTTCTCCGTTTTGGCAAGCATGATGAGCAATCGCCTCGAATTCTGCAAACATTGTTTGTCTAAAAACTGTACCTCTGAATTCTTCCAGATGCATCATGTACAGATATTTTCTTTCGGAGTTATTTTCAGAGTTGTTGATCAAATAGTGCATAAGCAGATTTTCATTTACTGTAGAGGCGACCTCTGCGGTGAATATAGAATGTCCGCCATATGCAAAAGGTTGGTTTGCACGAGTATAAAATGAATGCATGGAATGCCCCATCTCGTGAACAAGGGTAAAAACATCTTTTAATTTACCGTTATAGTTAAGCAATATATAAGGGTTGCTGTCATAAGAACCGAAAGAATATGCTCCCGAAGTTTTACCGGGGCTTTCATAAACATCTATCCATCTTGAATTTACAGCTTTTTCCACGTTCTTTATGTATTCGTCACCGAGAGGTAATAAAGCGGATTTCATTATATCGACAGCTTCTTCAAAAGGTATGTAACGCTCATACGTATTCTCAAAAGGAATATATATATCGTACATGTGCATTTCATGCAATCCGTAAACCTTTTTTTTCAAGGCCATATATCTATGCAGGATATTCAGGTTTTGATTTATTGTATCGACAAGATTTTTATAGACTTTTTCGGAGATGTTGTCGCCGAATAATGCCGCCTTAAGAGGGGATGAATAATTTCTAAGCCTTGAAGTCACGACATTCGTTTTTACACTATATGAATATGTTTGTGCCAAAGTATTTTTGAGTTTTTCATATTGCGAATAAAGTTTTTTAAAAGCATTTTTTCTTAGCACGGGATCGGTTGACTCAAGATATGATATATATGATCCGTGGGTCAGAGGAAGATCTTCACCGTGACTGTTTTTTACGTATCCGAAATCCATATCCGCATTGTTTATCATTGTAAAGACATCTTCGGGGCAGCTTGTGAGTTGTGAAAACTCTGCCAATATCTCCTCGTCACGAGATGAAAGTATGTGAGACTTATGCCTTTTAATGACATCAAAGAAATGTGAATATGTTAAAAGTTCGGGTTTTTCTTCAAAAAATTTTTGTATTATTTCTTCCGATATGTTTGAAAGCTCAGGGATGAGAAATGATATAGATGCTGAAACTTCCGAAATAAGCATACGGGATTTGTCAAGAAAGCCTTGATATTTACTTTCGGTGTTGTTTTCATCTTTTTTCATTCGGGCATATACATATATACGTTCAAGTGTGAGTTCTATTTCATCATGTAACTTTAAACAATCCAAAAGTGTTTGTCCGTCGTTTGCCGTTCTGTTTTCAAATGATTGCATTTTATTTGCCGAAAGTCTTACTTTGGAGCAATCGTTTTCCCAGTCACTGTCACTGACGTAAAGTGATGACAGATCCCATGTAAGCGCTTCGGGAATATCGCTTCTTTTTTCAAATTTGATTTTATCCATTTATGTAACCTTTCCTGTAGCCAGACATTTTGTTTGTTTAAATGATAACATAAAACCGATCAAATTGCGATATGATGAGTTTAAATTAAAGTCGGGGCTTTTCTCTTATCGCATTTAGTGTGAGGGTTGGTATGGCGGAGAGGGGCAGCTTGTGCTATACTTTAGACATGAAGATACGGTAATAAAAATAAATATATAAGGGGATAAAGTATGGATGACAGACCTATAGGATTTTTCGATTCGGGACTTGGCGGATTGACATGTGTGACACATGTCATGGACTCATTACCGAATGAACGTATAATATATTTTGGAGATACGGCGAGGACGCCGTACGGATCAAAAGCTGAATCGACCATAAAGAAATTTTCGAATCAAATAACCGATTTTCTGATTCGGCAGAATGTAAAAATGATAGTTATTGCATGTAATACGGTCAGTGCTACATGTCTTGAAGAGCTTAGGAAAAGACATAAGGATATTCCTATAATAGGAATAATAGAACCTGCGGCGTATGAAATTGCACAGAATTGTAATTCCGGGAACAATATAGGTGTTATAGGAACGAAAGCGACAGTAAAGAGCAGAGCATATGACATTTATATAAGTAAATACAAAGCGGATCTGAAAATTTTTTCGACGGCTTGCCCCGCATTTGTACCTCTTATAGAAGAGGGGATAATTGAAAATGAGATCATGGATCTGAGCGTGAGACACTATTTGGACAAGTTTATTTCTTACAATAAAATAGATACTTTGGTTTTGGGATGTACACATTATCCTCTTATAAAGAAAAATATTGAAAAGTTATATCCGGAATTAAAGATCGTGAATCCGTCGAAGATAATATTTGAAAATATAAGAAAAGAACTTGAAACGCTCAACGGTTTTGCTTCTGAAAAAAAGGGAGAACATATTTTCTATGCGAGTGATCTTTCGGAAAACTTTATAAATATGATAAACCGTATCTTTAAAGATACAGGGTTTACTGTTAAATTTAAGAATTTTGAAATCAATGATACTGCAATTTAAGAGAAGCATATACTTAGGGATCGGAAGACATTGTTTGACAGTAAGAGGAGGTGATTGTTTATGGAACTTATGAATTGGAACGATTTTTTAGACGTTATGGATATGGACGATCCTGCATGTATAGCGTATTTTGAGGACGTGGCACAGCTTTTTGAAATAAAAGAAGATATACCTAAAGAATATATTCAAAGACTTATTCAGGAAACGGATATGGAAGAATTGGAAAAACTTATCAAAGAGTATTTTGAAGAAATTACGGTTCATCTTGAGGATATTGAGATTTATACGCTCATGACTGAAATATCGAATGGAATGACTGCAAGTATTAATTTGAGAGATGAGAATTGTTATGAGAGATTAACTGATGAAATAGCGAAGTTTAGAGTATGGTATCTTGATGACGGGGCGGTTAAACAAGGAGAAAGAAATCTTTGTGTAAGTGATGCATTATGCGAGATCAGAGCGGATAAACTGGTCGGAAAAACTTCCCATTATGATTTTGAGCAGGCTATGGAATACGATTTGAGGGAATATACAATGTTTGTAGATATAGAAAGAGACGATGATATCGTGGATGATATTTAATACATAATTATTAATTTGCATGAACTTATAATATCCGGATTTAATATAAACAAGGGGGTGTTGATGCTTGACGAAAATTATCTTTGCGAGTATAATAAAAAATCATGCAGTTTTAGATTATATAAAATAACTTATATAATTTTGTTGTGTGATAATAAAATATAAATAGAAAAATTGTTTTTCAAAAACAGAAATGAGGAGGAATGAAAAATGGCTAAAATTTTTTATCAAAATGATTGCGACCTGAAACAAATCATCGGGAAGAAAGTAGCCGTCATCGGTTACGGAAGTCAGGGACACGCTCATGCACTCAACCTTAAAGAGAGCGGTGTCGATGTGGTCGTAGGGCTATATGAAGGCAGCAAGTCATGGAATTCCGCGGAAGCTCACGGGCTTACCGTTATGACTGCTTCAGAAGCGGCTAAGAGAGCGGATGTCATAATGATTCTCGTTCCTGATGAAAAACAGGCAAAGATATATGACGAAAGCATAAAACCGAATCTTGAAAAGGGAAATACACTTATGTTTGCCCACGGATTCAATGTACATTACAAGCAGATTGTTCCACCGGAAGATGTCGACGTGGTAATGATAGCACCTAAAGGTCCGGGACACACTGTAAGAAGCGAATACACATCAGGAAAAGGTGTGCCTTGCCTGATTGCAGTTTATCAGAATCCGTCAGGAAAAGCTTATGATACAGGACTTGCATATGCGGCAGGTATAGGAGGTGCGAGAGCGGGAGTTTTGGAAACTACTTTCAAGTGTGAAACCGAAACGGATCTCTTCGGAGAACAGGCCGTTTTATGCGGTGGAGTAACCGCACTTATGCAGGCGGGATTTGAAACATTGGTTGACGCAGGATATGATCCTGAAAATGCATATTTTGAGTGTATCCATGAAATGAAGCTTATAGTAGACCTCATTTATGAAGGCGGTTTCTCAAAGATGAGATATTCCATATCCGACACAGCCGAGTACGGTGATTATGAAACGGGAAAAAGAATAGTTACAGACGAAACGAGAGCGGAGATGAAAAAAATTCTTGAAGAGATACAGGACGGAACATTTGCTACAAAGTGGATCGGAGAAAATATGGTAGGAAGACCGCACTTCCTTGCTACGAGAAGAATGAAATCGGAGCATCAACTTGAAGCCGTAGGAAAAGAACTCAGAAAAATGTACGCTTGGAGTGATGAAAAATAAAGTTTCAGATTTGCCGATTGTTTAGTGAAAAGGAGCAATTATGATATTAAAGGGCTCAAGCATAGTTATGGAGTGTCTTAAGGAAGAGGGTACTGAAATAATTTTCGGATATCCCGGAGGAGGAATAATGCCGCTTTATGATGCTCTTTATGATTACAGAGATTCAGTTAAGCACATTTTGACTGCACATGAACAGGGAGCCACACATGCTGCTGACGGTTATGCCAGGTCTACGGGTAAGGTGGGGGTTTGCTTTGCAACCAGCGGACCCGGAGCGACCAATACTGTTACAGGTATAGCGACAGCCTACATGGACTCCGTTCCGATGGTCGTTATAACCGGACAGGTTCCTATACCTATGATAGGAAAAGATTCGTTTCAGGAAGTGGATATTTTGGGTGTGACGCTGCCTGTTACAAAACATAATATATTTTGCAGGGCCGTTGAGGATATTCCCGCTGCCATTCATAAAGCTTTTCAGATAGCGAGAAGCGGTCGACCGGGTCCTGTGCTTGTAGACATTCCAAAAAATTTATTTCAGGCAAGCACGGACTACAAAGCGACAGGAAAACTGTCCGTTTATCATGGAGCGAAAGCGGATGATAAGGACATAGACTTTATTGCCGATGCGATAAATAACGCAAAAAGTCCGGTGATAATTGCCGGCGGCGGAATAATAATTTCCGAGTCGTCGGAGCTTTTGAATAAGCTTGCAAAGAAAGCAAACATACCCGTTGCAACAACGATGATGTGTCTCGGAGCTTTTGACAGAAGAGATGAACTTTCCGTAGGCATGGTAGGAATGCACGGTGAAAAAGAAGCAAATCAGGCTGTTGCAAACAGCGATTTGATTTTAGCATTGGGAACCAGATTCAGCGACAGAGTGGTGGGTGATGTTAAAAAGTTTGCTTCAAAAGCAAAAATTATTCATGTGGATATTGATAAAGCTGAAATAGATAAAAATGTGACGACTGATTTTCATGTCATAGGTGACTGCAGGAAAGTTTTAGAGGGACTTATCCCTAAAGTGTATAATAATGATAATAGAGAATGGATTGAAAAAGTAAACGGCTGGAGAAAGCAAGTAAAAACAAGTACCAATTTGAAACCCAGAACGCTTTTTAATACAGTCGCAGAGGTGCTCGGTGACGATTGTATAGTATGTACCGATGTCGGACAGCATCAGATGTGGACAGCGCAGAGATGGCCGTTTAACAGACCCAGGACATTCATATCGTCGGGCGGGCTCGGGACTATGGGATTCGGATTGGGCGCCGCAATAGGGGCAAAACTCGGCAACGAAGACAAGACTGTAGTTTTGTTTTCCGGAGACGGGAGTTTCAGAATGAACCTTAATGAACTTGCTACAGTTTCTGCAAATAATTTAAAAATCATAGTTATTGTTATAAAAAATAATACTTTGGGAATGGTCAGACAATGGCAGAAGATATTTTTTGATAAGAGATATTCACAGACGGACTTGGAAGATGTAATAGATTATGAAAGCCTTGCGAAAGGTTTCGGTCTTTACGGTTGTTATGTCAAAAAGCTTGAAGATTTCAGAGAGGAAATTATAAAAGCAAAGAACAGCGATAAAGCGTCGGTCATTGCATGTGAGATATCGGTAGATGCAAATGTACTGCCAATGGTACCTCCCGGGGGTGCAATTGCAGATCAGCTCATTTCTATAGAAACAAAATAATGATACAGTGAAGAAGAAGATCGACACATAAAACTTTTTTGTGTGTTGATTTTTTTTGTGTTTTGGGATAATATATGCGAGGTATGTAATATAAGATTTCAGAGGGTGTTTGAATATAAAAATGAGAAAAAAACTGACAAAAGAAAATTCTATAAAAGCTGTAAAAATTTTATGGGAAACTCATCCGGATGCCGATTGTGCTCTTCTATACAAAACACCGTTTCATCTGCTTGTGGCTGTCGTGATGTCGGCACAAGCCACGGATAAATCGGTAAATGCCGTTGCGCCTGAATTATTTAAGGAATATCCGGATGCCGATGCATTCGCAAAACTGGAATATGGATTGCTTGAAAAACGTATAAAAAAAATAGGACTGTACAGGAGCAAATCCAAGAACATAATAAATATGTCAAAGATACTGGTTGAAAAATATGGCGGTGAGGTTCCTGCGAACTATGACGATTTAATAAAACTGCCGGGCGTAGGAAGAAAGAGTGCAAATGTGGTTTTAGCTACAGGGTTCGGTATACCCAGGATAGCTGTGGATACACATGTTTTCAGATTATCAAACAGAATAGGAGTTACATATGAAAAAGATGTTTTATCTACAGAACTGGCACTTATGAAAGTTTTGCCTGATGATATGTGGATAAGGACACATCATACACTTATTTTTCATGGACGACAAATATGTGATGCAAGAAAACCTAAATGTGATAGATGTTCTATAAATCACATTTGTCTTTATGCAAGTTCCCCTGATGAAAGAAGTCGTATTTTAGACAATTTGCATACCAAGAAGGGCATGTGAGCAGCATTTGTATATAAACTTTACGAAAGAAATAGAAGTACCTGTTTTGTGAATAATGCATATTCCGATATTATAAAAAATAATTCAATTATATCCGTTTTATCGCAACATAAAATGATATAATATTTATAAAGAAAGAGAGTGAAATTATTAATCAGAAACCGCTTAAAATCATGGGATGGATAGCAACATGCACGGCTATGCTTATGTATGTATCCTATTTTCCTCAGATCATTCATAACATACACGTTGATAAAAGCGGTTTCTTGCAGCCGATGGTTGCTGCAATAAATTGTATTTTATGGGTCAGCTACGGCTTTTTTCAAGAGAAAAAAGACTGGCCCATTGTGGTGGCAAATTTGCCGGGTGTAATATTTGGCGCCACCGCCGCAATCACTGCTTTATAGAAAAATATATTTCAACTAAATTATTGCTTTTACAAGTCTTATTTCATTAAAATGTGCTTGACATAGGCACAATGTTTTGGTATCATTTTTTTTGTGACTTAAAGATATCACAACGGTTTTGGCGGTGTAGCTTAGTTGGCTAGAGCGTCCGGTTCATACCCGGAAGGTCGGTGGTTCGACTCCACTCGCCGCTACCATTACGGGCGTATAGCTCAGCTGGGAGAGCACCTGCCTTACAAGCAGGGGGTCATAGGTTCGAGCCCTATTACGCCCACCAGTTTGGCCCGGTAGTTCAGTTGGTTAGAATGCCAGCCTGTCACGCTGGAGGTCGTCGGTTCGAACCCGATCCGGATCGCCAATATCGTTCAGCAGTGTTGCTGCTGAACGATCCCATATGGTGGGTATAGTCAAGTGGTTAAGACAGCGGGTTGTGGCTCCGCCATGCGTGGGTTCGAATCCCACTACCCACCCCATATAAAATATCGTTGGGG
>CAJPNN010000041.1 GCA_905372035.1 Bacillota bacterium
TATCTTAATTTCTTGCTTTATTTATTGCAGCTCTTGCTGCATTTATTATTCCTCTGGAACTGAATGTCGCACCGCTCACAGTGCTTACGTCGGCACTCTGTGCTGCAACAATCTTTCCTGTAACAGCCTTTGCCAAGCCCCAATAAGGTTCATCTTCTTTATGTGACACTACCGACACACTTTTTATTCTGTCGTTACTTATTGTCACACTTACCGTTATGTTTGCACTTTGATTATATCCTCTGGCACTGCCTGTAAAAGATCCGTCCTTATATTTCTTAGTAACAGCCGGCTGCTGAGGTTTCTGAGGCTGCGGCGCAGGCTGAGGCTGAGGTTGCTGTTTCTGTGGCTGCGGCGCAGGGGCCGGAACCGGTGCCTTTTTATCCCCCTGATTAGGCTGCGGTGCCTGAGCTTTAGGTGTATTTGTATTGTCCTTGTTCTTTACATCTTTTGCATCCTTAGCGTTCATATCTTTTTGCGGATCCTGCTTGGTATTATTATCTTTGTTATTGTTCTGATCCTGCTGCATTCCCGGAGCATTATCCTGCTCATCAATGCTTTCCGGAGTTTTTTCGCCGTCGGAAATATTAGCATCATCTTTATCTTTATCTTCATCTATGTTTTTTTCCGCTTTGTTCTTGACGTCGCCCTTAACGTTATCCGCACTGTCTGAAGAAGCCATGCTTCCCGGTGCGCTGTAAGCGCAAACAACAATTGCAATGGCGAGCGAGACTATAGCGGGAACACTTCTAAGCAAAATTTTCTTCCCTTTTAACGCTTTATACAGTCTCATAGCCGCATAACCCGGGAATATAACGCTGTAAGCTATTATAATCGCCCAATAGCCTTCTCTCCCGCTCCTTGCCAAAGGAATCACAAGAAGCATAACATGTATATAGATCAGAGCATAAAATACATACGCCCATCTTTGAAGCTTCTTCCAACTTTTAGGGTTCATCTTTTTTCTTATACTTTTAAAAGATGTTATACAAAGCGGTATCATTATACACATCATAACCATGGTGCATATGGTGGCTAAAATTTGATTTAAAGGCATAACTTTCGGCATGGTGAATAACATTTTAAAATATGTCATTCCGTAAGATATGTTATGTGCAAGAGTCAGTATAGTAGCTATTATAGAAAGTTCCGCTCTTACCGGCATAAGTTTTTTAATAAGCCAAGACCCGTTAGGTAATGCACCCGTGTACATAACTATAACGAATAATGCCGTCGCCAATGCTCCTCTTGAAAGTATCGGCCACACCCAGTCGTTCAATACGGGTCCGAAGTCCGATGCCCATCCCATTTTGGTAGTAACGACAACAGCTACTGCAATTACAGCCGTTATTATATAAAATATACCTCCATGTTTCTTCAAAGGTTTTTGCAATAAAATTCCCAATGCAAGACCTAAAATTATAGAAACCAAAAAAATCATAATTTAAAAATCGCTCCCTTCCAACAAACATGATTCCATAGCACAGCTATGGAATCATATTAATATTATTTCTCTAAAAATCAGTTTTTATATTCTACAAGAAACAGTATGTAACAATTATTAACACCCTCTGTCCAGTCAACTCGTATTGTTTTCGCTTTAATTTGGGCTGTTGAATCAATTTCCGCACCGTTTGCATCGTAGGCTTTGGCAACAAGTCCTCCAGTTTTGTATTTTGTAGGCAGCTCGACCTTGCCATATGCTGTACTTTTAACGCTTCCGTCCGCATTTCTCAGAACCGTTATAGTTTTAACGGTTATGTTATCATTCTTATCTAAAAGTTTTACCGTTTCTACTTTCTTAGCTTCATCAACTACATTTATATTGAACTTGTCTTTTATTTCATTTCCTTGAGAGTTGTTCACCTTTACGGAAACTTCTACATTTCCCACGTTACTCAATATACTGTCGTTCGCAGGATCAACTGATATTCCATAGTTAACGAAATCTTTAAGCTCTACCGTCTTCTTAACGTTGCTTTCATCTGTAAGTTCCACTGAAAGCCCTGTAAGATCCAATTTATCTCCCTTTGCATAATCCGTCTTTTTAGGCTTATCTTTAACTGCTATACTCTTAATCTTCGCGGTATCAAATTGAGCCGTGAACCTTACACGCCACAAATCCGAATGATACTTATAAGCGATTTTATCGGAAGGTTTAATATTTTTAGCTTTAAGATTTATAGCAAGAACAGGTTTCTCATACTGTTTAACTTCCCAGTTGTCAATTTCAACCTCTTCATTATTTTTATTATATACTTTGACACTGTCAACTAACAAATTGTCGCCTTTAGCAAAGTTTATATCATAGAAGTCTTTATCTTTTTCAATAGGAACGGTTTTAGTCTTACCGTCTTTAAAGCCTATTACAATCTTCTCCAGCTCTATATATTCAACTTTTCTCTTCGCTATAATATGACTCGTGTGCATTGCCGTTGATTTTTCATGCGTGAAAGTCAACGATAAATATTTGTCCGCATCATAATGATTTTCATCATCCGGTTTCGGAACAAAACCGAGCGGTAAAGAGCATCTGATCCCCTTAGATGCCAGATCTTTAAATGCAACTATTTCTTTTCTTCCGTCCAAATACGTAACTGTAAGTTCAAGCTCATCCAGCTTTACAGGCTCATCATAACTTGTATTTACTATTCTCTTTTCTCCCAGCATTAAAGAACGTACTTCCTGATTGATATTGTCGTTCTTAAATTTAGTTGCACGGCTAAGCGAGTCTTCTATAGCTGCCGTAACTCCTCTGGCTGAGAATGTTGCACCTGAAACGCTGTCAAAGATTTTTCTTTGTTCAGGAGTTCCCGACCATCCTTTCGCCAATGCTTTCTTCGCAAAAGTAACATTGTTTTCTTTTTTTACCGAATCGTATATCTTGTCGTAATTACGCTTATATCCCTTATCATCTCCAAAGTTTGTAAGTTCTATATCTTCAACTTTTCCTTTTTTGACCGTAACTTTTACTTCTGTAGGAGGTATATATTTACCTAAGTACATATTATCCTCTTCATAATATCCTCTACCCTGGCCATACCATTCTCCGTCGGCATAATCCGTCTTCAAATTTATAAATTCTTTTAAAGCATCCTCCACTGCGGCTAAAATAGCTTTTGAAGAAACGGTAGCTCCCGCAACAGTGTCCACATCGGTTCCGTTTTTGTCCGCTATTTTTTTAAGTATAGGTTTTGCCATTTCAAAATAGCTCGGTGTCTCATTATGACTGTCGACAACTACGCTCTTTATCTTCTTACCCTCTACTTTTACAGTTACTTTGATTTCTCCTCCGTATCCGATGCCTACTCCCTGATAGTCACCGTCTTTTGTGAGCAAACCGTCAAATATTTTCTTATTCGGCTGACTTGGCGCAGGTCCGCCTCCAACACTTCCACCTCCGGTTCCTCCTGTGGACGCTGTAGCTCCCGGCTTCTCAGTCTTTCCTTGAGCCTGGGAAAGTGCATCTTTTATTGCATTAAGTATAGCTTTGCTGGTTATTGTAGCTCCGGAAACGGTATCAATCCCTTCTACACTTCCCTTTTGCTTTATTTTATCGATAAAACCGTCTACAAGTGCATAATATGCAGGAGTTTCTGTATGACTTACAACTTTCGCATCAACCATTTTACCGTTTTTAACAGTAATCTGAACGGTTATCTTTCCGCTGTATCCTTCCGCCACTCCTGTATATACTCCGTCTTTTAAAGTTCCTGTATTTTCTTCTCCTTCCACAATTTTTGTATCAGGATTTTCTTTTACGGTTTTTCCGCCTATTTTGCTGTTAACAATATTTACTTTGCTTACATTTTTGCCGAGCTTAAGATCTCCCTCGATCACAGTATCCTTTATCGTTACTCCGTCTACAAGTACTGTTATCTGTTTTGCACTCTTGATCATGTACTTACCCGGAAAAGCGATAATTCTGTTATCTTTTTTATATCTGTCCATCAGTACTACTATCTGTGCTCTCGTTGCAAGCTTTAACGGTTCGATCTTTCCTGCAAACCCTGTAACATATCCGCTTGCGACAGCTTTTCCCACTCCGTCTTTAGCCCACGAAGAAACATTTTTTCCGTCCGCTACCGCTTCAAGCGACATACTTTCCTGAGCTTTGCTTATTCTTGCCAGTATGGTATATGCCTGCTCATTGGTTATAGTTTTAAGCGGTCCCATCATATCGGCAGATATTCCCGTTATATACCCTGCTTCAAGTGCCTTTGCAACCTCTGATCTGTACCATGCATTTTTTTTGACATCTTTAAAGTTTGATACTTTATCACTTTCTTTCGTTAACCCTAGTATGCGATTAACTATAGCTATAAACTCCGCCCTTGTTATAGAACTGTCCGGATTTATAGCCCCTTTTGCATCTCCTTTTAAATTTCCTGCCGCTATGTTTTCTTTTATTATATCCTCTGCCCAATGCCCTTTTATGTCGCTAGGCAGACTGTCCGCAAAAACATTCATCGGAATGGCTGTAACAAGCATAGCAAGCGTTGTCACTATCGCTGCAGCCTTTTTGAAAAACTTCATAACTTTTCTCCTTTCAATCTTTAAATCCTTTTAATCAGTGACCCTTAATGTCTGCACTAAGTTTAGATTAAACATCGTTGTTATCTTTACCCATATTTCTCTAATAAAAAACAATCTGCAAAGTTAGCTTTTCAAAACTTTGCTATATAAATATAGTATAAAAATTTTTTCGTGTCAAGAAATTTAAACAGGAAAGAATAAAACCATTTAGATTTCAAGTGATATGAAGATTCTGCAGAAATCATTTCTGCAATAAGTTAT
This sequence comes from Bacillota bacterium, assembly GCA_905372035.1. Taxonomy (GTDB): domain Bacteria; phylum Bacillota; class Clostridia; order Peptostreptococcales; family Anaerovoracaceae; genus CAJPNN01. The sequence continues at coordinate 4,798 of CAJPNN010000041.1, forward strand.
GATACCCGAATTTTTCACGCATTTGCAATCCTCGGATCTTAAGATATAGATTGATTTTATTTAAAGTATAAGTTCAATTATAACGATATAAAAAAAATGAGGATTTTTTACTCCTCACTTTTTTGATTTTATAAAATTTTGCTTAGAAATTCTTTGGTTCTTTGATTTTGCGGATTCTTAAATATATCATCCGGTGAACCCTGCTCCACTATACAGCCTTCGTCCATAAATAAAACTCTGTCGGCAACTTCTCTTGCAAAACCCATCTCATGTGTAACTATGACCATAGTCATCCCTTTTTTAGCCAAGTTTTTCATAACCGCAAGAACTTCTCCCACCATTTCCGGATCAAGGGCGGAAGTCGGTTCATCAAACAACATAATTTCGGGCTCCATCGCAAGTGCCCTCGCTATTGCCACTCGCTGCTTCTGACCGCCTGATAATGCACTCGGATATACACCCGCTTTATCTTCAAGTCCTACTGTTTTTAAAAGCTCCATAGCTTTATTCTCAGCATCGCTTTTATGCATACCCTTTACCTTAACAGGTGCTAAGGCGATATTCTCCAAAGTATTTTTATGAGGAAAAAGATTAAAATTCTGAAATACCATACCAAGTTTTTCTCTAACTTTATCTATATTGATTTTAGAATCGGTTATAGTCTCGCCGTCAAGCACTATATCACCCGAATCAGGTTTTTCTAAAAGGTTCAAACATCTTAAAAATGTAGATTTCCCCGATCCTGAAGGTCCTATAATACAAACTACTTCCTTATCTTCTATTCTTTCAGAAATATTATTTAAAACGCTCAGGTTTCCGAAACTTTTTGAAAGGTTTTTAACTTCTATCACTGCACCATTCTCCTTTCCATATAGTTTACCAAGCGGGAAAGCGGAATAGTCATCATCAAATAGACGACAGCCACACCTATATACGCAGGAAAGGTCTGATAGTCGGAAGCAGCCCAAAGCTGCCCTTTTCTTGTAACTTCCACTATTGATATTATAGATAATATAGAGGTTTCTTTAATTAATGTAACAAATTCGTTTCCGAGTGCAGGTAAAATTATCTTAAATGCTTGAGGGATTATTATATTTCTCATGGTCATAGAATGTGTCATACCAAGAGATCTTGCAGCTTCCGTCTGTCCTTTATCGACGGCTTGCATTCCGCTCCTTATGACCTCCGCCATATACGCAGAACTGTTTATCCCGCACGCAATTATTCCTGCAAGCAGCATATTGTTCCAGTTAAACATAACGGATCCACCTGTTATCGTCGTTATAAGGTTAGGTATTCCGTAAACCAGTATAAGCACCTGTACAAGCAGCGGTGTGCCTCTCAGCATTTCTATATAAATTGTAGTTATTACCCTAAGCGGCTTTCTCCTGCTCATCTTTCCATTAGATATAATAAATCCTAACAAAAGCCCTATCACAAGTGATGCTGCTGTTATCATAAGCGTTATATGTGCACCTTTTAATGCAACCTGTATACCATACCCGTAATATGATAGCTGTTCCATGATACCTCCTGCATATATATAGCCCGGTCAAATCACCCGCTATCTCAACATACTGTAGAAGTATTGTGATACGAATAACTGTCAACCCGGCTATATTATTTTAGATTCATAAAAATCTTTTATACACTTTATTTAAACCATTTCTTCACGATTTTGTCGAACTCTCCATTTTTCTTTAAATTCGCAAGTCCTTTATTAATCTTTTTTAAAAGCTCATCGTTTCCTTTTTTTACTGCGATTCCATAGGATTCCGCATCCATAGTTTTACCTACAATTTTAATCTTGCCTTTTTGTTTTTTAATGTACGCTTCCGTTACCGGTTTATCATTTATCACCGCATCTGCATATCCGCTTATAACCTGCATAACCGCAACATCTACACCGTTAAGTAATGTAACATCTCCTATCTTACCCTCTTTTTTGAGTTCTTCCGCCTTTGCCGCACCTGCAGTTCCCGCCTGTGCGGATACCTTCATATCTTTTGTAAGGTCATTTACACTTTTTACTTTATTATTATCACTCTTAACCGCCAAAACAAGACCTGCGTCCCAATAAGCATCACTGAAATCCACCTGCTTAGCTCTTTTCTTGTTGATACTGATGCCGGCTGCGGCAATATCTATGTTTCCTGCTTGGAGTGACGGAATCAAACCTGCAAACTCCAAATGTACAAATTCAACTTTAAAGCCTTGGTCCTTTGCTATCGCTTTCATGAGATCCATATCAAATCCTGTTATATTCTGATTGTCATCTATCGTATCAAACGGTGGAAATGTAGGTTCTGTACCAACTTTTAAAATTTGTTTCTCACCTTTTTGTCCATCATTACCGCTTTTCTTATCTCCGCATCCCGCCATTGAAAAAATTAATGTAACAGCTAAGGATATCGCTAATATTTTTTTAAATTTTTTCATTTTTATTACCTCTTTCATATTTTATATTTTGTGCTTATGCTTATGCTTGTGCTTGTGTATAATTATACATCTATATTCATTAATATGCAATACTTTTATATCAAAATTTTTTACGTCGAATGAGTCATACTTCCAACTTAAAAGAGGGCATAAAATCATGTGATAGGTAAATCACACAATCAACGCCCTCCTCGGATAGTCATTATATTACTATTTGCTTTTGATTACATTGAATCATATCCGTTTTAGCAAACGGTTCAAACAGTCATTCTATTGCTATATGCTGTTAATATTACACATAATAATTTGAATAAGTTTATTAAAAACTGTTAATAGATGTGCTCTGCTGCATCTTGCACAACCCGTCTCAATTGCCGCACGTTTATTAAAAACTATTCGTATATGTGCTTCATCTTAACTTCTACGTGTTTTCTTCCTTCTTTCCACTTAATTTCACCCGGTGTAATTACTCCGTTTACAGGGCAAACATTCAGGCAAAGGTGACAACCTACGCAATTGTCGTTAAGAACGGGTCTTCTCTTTTCTTCATCCCAGTCGATAGCCTGGTGTGCCGCATCATAGCAAGATACATAACATCTTCCGCATCCGATACAAGTATCATGGTTGAAATCAGGGAGAATCTTAAAGTCTCTGTTAAGATCTTCTGCCGGAATGATATTGTCTATAGCAAGACCTATAAAATCTTCAAGCTTATCATATCCTCTTTCTTCCATAAAGTGCATTACACCGTTAGCCATATCCTCTACGATTCTATATCCATACTGCATTATAGCAGTTGTTACCTGCAAGTTCTTTGAACCGAGCAGGAAGAACTCTATACAATCTCTCCAAGTCTCAATACCGCCTATACCTGAGAAATCATGCTTTCTGATCTCAGGATTGTCCATAAGCTGTCTTATGAATCTCAACGCGATAGGTTTTACAGCTGCTCCCGAATATCCTGATATTGATGATTTCCCGCCAACTACAGGCATTGCAGTCATATTTTCCAAATCAATGTTTGTTATTGATTTGATTGTATTTATTGTCGATACTCCTGCCGCTCCGCCTTTGAAAGCTGCCAATGCGGGAACTACCATATCCGTGATATTAGGTGTCATCTTTGCAATGAACGGAATCTTTGTAGTTTCTGAAACCGCTCTGCAGTACTTTTCAACCAAAGCGGGGTTTGTACCTACGTCTGAACCCATTTCATGGCTTGTCATCTGTGGACATGAGAAGTTTCCTTCAATTAGAGGAACTCCGCACTGGTCACACATTTTTGCCAATTCTCTCCACTCTTCTTCGTTTGAACCCATGATTGATGCTACCATTACATGATCAGGGTAATCTCTCATAAGTTTATACATATTTTCAAAGTTAAGTTCAGTAGGCTTATCTGAAATCTGCTCCATGTTTTTGAATCCGATCCAAGGAAGACCTTCCTTGTTTGTCTGGTCAAATCTAGGAGAACACTCGTCTGCTACGAATATACCGACAGTCTTGTAGAAAACTCCACCCCAGCCGGTTTCAAAGCATTTTGCTACCATCTCATAGTTACTACCTACCGGTGAAGATGATAGGAAAAACGGATTTTGACATTTAACGCCTAAATATTCGATCGATAAATCTTTCTTTACTGCCATCTTATTTTCCCTCCTTCGCTTCAAGGTAGCTTGCGATTTCAAATGCTGCAACCTTTCCTGCCGCTACAGCCTCAACTACTGTCTTTCCGCCGTTAGTTATATCTCCGCAAGCGAACACGCCGTCAATATTTGTAACGCAGTTGTTTTCAACAACTATGCCACCCTTTTCATTTACCTTAACAGGTGCGATACCTGCTACATCTTCAGGTGCCTGACCGATTGCAAACACTACAGTATCCGCTGTAACTTTAGCTTCCGCACCGTCAAGATGTCCTTCTCTTCCCGAGAATACCATATATTCAACTTCGCCCTTAGCATTTCCTACGATTTCTTTCGGAGCAAAGTTGTTTGTCATAGGCACTCCCAGTTCTGTCACATACTGAATTTCAGCCATGTTTGCAGGAGCTTCGCCTATTGTTCTTCTATACCATATAGCTACCTCGGCCCCAAGAAGTTTAGCTGTAGATGCGCAATCCATAGCTACGTCTCCTCCGCCTATAACTATTACTTTCTTACCGATGTTTGATTTACCGTCGGATTCTCTCGCACTCTTAAGATAATCAACCGCCGAATAAACTCCCTTTAAATCTTTTCCCGGAATATTAGGAACTTTAGGAGCCCAAAGACCTACGCCTACAAATACTGCATCAAAGTCTTTTTTAAGATCGTCGAACTTGATATCTTTTCCTACCTTTGTATTATAAATAAATTTAACTCCAAGTTTTTCAACCTGTGCAATATCATGATCTATAACCTCCTGCGGCAATCTTGCAGGTGTGATTCCGTATGAACACATACCGCCCGCTTTTGCATTTGCTTCATAGATAGTTACGGCATATCCTTCCTGTGCCAACTTCGCAGCTACTGCGAGTGAGGCCGGTCCACCGCCTATACAAGCCACTTTCTTTGATTTTTTATCCGCAGAACTCTCCAGAATATTCATTCCGAAAAGTTTCTCCTGTTCGATAGCAAACCTCTGAAGCTTACCAATCTGGATAGGTCTGTCAATCCCGCATCTTGAGCAGTACTCTTCGCACAATCTGTCATATGGACAGACTCTTGCACAGCTGCCTCCTAAAATGTTGTTTTCTCTGATGGTTTCGGCAGCACCCTTTACGTTTCTAAATCTGATGGATCTGATAAATTTTCCGGGATCTGTTCCGGCAGGGCATCCCTTACTGCAAGGTGCATCGTGACAAAGCAGACATCTTGCCGCTTCTTCCATGGCTGTTCTTGGAGTAAATCCGCTCACAGCTTCTGCAAGATAAGTTGAATCTAATACCTTACTCAAATCTTTCACTCCTTCCGTTTTTTCCTTTGCTGTTTGTGAAAAAAATAACCTTCTAAATTATGACCGGCATTGTAACCAGTTTCATATAAGATTATTGTAGCATTTTTTTTATATTTTTCAATAGTCAGTTTCTTAAAAACTATAAAAAAATGAAGTTTTTTTAGTATTTTTTGATTAGTTTTAACTAACATCACCTAAAAACTTCAATTTTATTACTTTTATATCCATTATATGTTATATTCTTACAGCAATTTTCTGAAAAAACTTTCTTCACAAAAAATTTTACCATTTTAGATGCAGTTTATCTGACGGACATATATATGTGCATAAACCGCATCCTGTACATCTGTCCTTATCTATTTCCACATCTTCATTTTTTTCGATCGCTCCGTATATACATGCGTTCACGCATTTTCTACACATTTCTTCACATTCTGTATCCAAACAGGCTTGACTTTTTACCGGTTTTATTGTCATATCACTCAGGGGTTTCAAATTATCAAGTGCTTTTCCTCTGAAATCTTCCATTGACTTATAACCTTTTAACTTCATCCATTTGTCGAGCTCATTTATCATATCTCTGATAATTCCTATGCCGTTAAGCATCACTCCCGTTCCGACTTGAACCGCAGATGCTCCGAGCATTATATATTCAACTATATTTCTTGCACTTTCCACGCCGCCTATACCGCATATCGGTATATTCACGGATTGTGATATGGCTGCAACCGAGGCTAACCCCAAAGGTCTTATAGGCGCCCCCGAATATCCTCCATAAGTCGACAACATAGGCTGTGCATTTTCAATATCCACATTCAAAATGCATCTTACTGTATTTATTGCACTCACTCCTGCCGCACCTGCAAGTTTTGCAGCTTTTGCAACCTGTGCAATATTTGTTGCATTCTGTGAAAGCTTAACCATCACAGGTATTTTAACTTGTTTTGACACTTCAGATGTAACTTCAAATACTATATCCGGGCTTGATGCTGCGACTTCTACACTCTCACCCATCGGTGACGAAACACTCAATTCTATAGCATCCGCTCCGAATTTTTCCATCTTCTCCGCTAAATATAAGACTTCCGAGGGTGTATGTCCTGATATGCTGGCTATAACGATTCCTCCGTTCTCTTTGGCAATCTCCATCTCTTTTTCCCAGCCTTCAACTTGAATATCGCTATAAAGTCTTACATTTTCAACGCCTCCGCTGTCATAAGCAATTCTGGGGCGCACGTCAACGTATGCATCGGTAACTACGGTTTCCGTTATTACGGCTCCCGCACCTGCATCCAATGATCTTTTTAGCGCTCTGCCGTCTCTGTTCCACGGACCTGCCGCTACGATTATCGGATTTTTTAATTTCAAACCTAAAAATTCTGTATTCATTAGAACATCTCCTCTAACCTGTCGGATTCACCACACGATTTTCTGACTTTAAGTTTTGATTGTAAAACAATTTCTCTTTCCGGAAAAAAATCTTCTTCGACGTTTTCCACAATATCAAAAAGTAATCTTGCTCCGACAACTCCCATCTTATGCATCGGTTTCTCAACCGTCGTAAGCTTAGGTTCGATATATTTTGTCATTTCATTATTATCAAAACCGATGACGGCAACATCATCAGGCACTCTTGTTCCGTTATCTTTCATAGCTTCTATTATACCTATCGCAATCAGGTCTGATGATGCAAATATAGCATCCGGAATATCTTCTCCTTCGATAATTTTTTTCCCTGCTATATATCCCCCCTGGATATCGTTTTCGGTTTTTATGATCATATTGATATTTACGGGATAATCACATTCATCAAGTGCTCTTTTATATCCTGCAATTTTTTTTTCATTTTCACTCTTCGGACTTTCACCATACACCATTGTGATCTTTTTATATCCTGCATTTATAAGGTGGGTTACTGCAATATAGGCTGCACCCTCACAATCTATATGAACTTTCGGTATACCTGTAAGTTTGTTATTTTCTCCGATCAGGACTATAGGTATGTTCCGCTCTTTAAGTCTTTTTATATCACTATCTTCCAAAAGTGTGGAAACAAGCACGATACCGTCCACCCTTCTTTGCAAAAGGTTGTCTATATACTGTCTCTCTTTATCTATCGAGTCTTCCGCATTACAAAACAGGGTTATACAGTCTTTTTGGTGTGCTACATCTTCTATCCCTTTCGCAATCTCCATATATCCTTGATCCAATATATTGGGAATTATCATTGCTATGGTGTTTGTTCTGTTAAAATTCAATCCCCTAGCAAACCAGTTGGGCGTATAATTTGACTCCTCCATAACCGATAATATTTTAGCTCTTGTCTCCGAAGCTACGTTTTCCGGATGGTTAAGTACTCTTGAAACTGTTGCAACTGATACACCCGCTTTGCTTGCAATCTCTTTTATATTCATATATTTCTCTCCAAAATATCTGTTTTTAATCAGTTATAGAATACAAACATATCGCTTTCATCTTGAATGATTATAAAATTTTATCGTACAATATTTATACTTTATATTACTACATCAATAGATTTTATTCAACTCGATATAAGGAGACACCGCATATTGAAATTTTTTATTACTACAGTACGCTTTAACCTCCGCATTTATTTTTTTATCTCTTCCGTATTCCAAGATAAATATCTTTATCCCTTTTTGTTTCATGTTTTCCATGTAATCCTTAAAAAATTTTTTCGTTTCGTCATCGCTTTTATATATCTTATTTTTACTGAAGTCTATCGATGAAAAAACACATTCCTGGTTTATTCCGTAAACTATATTTTCAATATGATCTTTTCTTGCAGCTCTCGACATAAACGCATCTCCTCCGTTTACTACTATGGGAAGGTTTAATGTCTTTATATTTTTCAAGCTCTCCAAAACGCCTTTATAAATTTCTTCTCTCGGATAAACGGAATAAACATCAGTATTGTCTACAAAAAATCCGTCTATCCCTTTGTTTTTCAATTCTCTCGCTTTTAAAAGCAGATGCTCCCGCCAGCTATTTTTTGATACATCGATCCATAATTCTTCTTCCCAATTTTCATATTTCCCCAGGGCAATTCCCTTAAATTCCCTAAAATCACTACGAAAACTTTCTATTGAACCCAGGTTTAAATATGAATAAACTTTTCCGTTATTTTTTTTCAAAATATCCATACTTTTATTTGAAAGTCTTTCCGCATCGACGACAAGCAATTTATATCCCTTGCACTTTTTCAGCTCTTTTTCACCTGCCCCTATAAGTACACAATAGTCTTTTTTATCTACGGATTTTTTTTGATTTCGCAGGGCATCTTGATTTTTTTGCTTTTCTTTAGAGTTATGGTCTTCACACTCTTTTCCGCTCGTGTTTTTTTGTACGACAAACTCATTACATCCTGTAAAAATTAATGTAATAAAAGTAAATGTAATGAAAAGAATTGCTATCATTAAAACGATCATTCTCTTTTCGGATTTATCAGATTTATTATTTTTTAGAATTCTGTCAGTTTTACATTTTAAGTCAAACATATTAATTTTATATTCACTTCCATCCCTACCGCATTTACTTGTCAACGGCTTCACCGATTTATAAACATTAACTTCATCTTCGCTTTAATCTCCAGCCTTTCAGTTATTACTCTGAATAAAATGAGCAGCTGAAATCCTTTCTTTTTTCCCTTTTACAAATAATCAAAGATCCAAACTGTTCTCATTCAGCATGAAATCAAAAATTCCTATAATGGTAATACCCTCCTCTGTTCTCCATATTGGCCCGCCTCCACCAACAACAATGATCTTCTTAAATGAATCGGGAATCTTAACCAATGAGATTTGCTCCTGTTCAACTTTTTCACGATTTGGAAGTGCAAATGCTGATTGGATATAGTATCGCTTGCTTGCATGATTGACGACAAAGTCTACCTCAAGCTGCTTGCGTATTTTTCTTCCATCCTCATCAACTCTCATTTCAACCACTCCGACATCAACGCTATAACCTCTATAAATCAATTCATTATATATAGCATTTTCCATTAAATGAGTTTCCTCAAATTGTCTGAAGTTTAATAACGCATTTCTAAGGCCTAAATCCGAATAATAATATTTTGAAGGAGTGCTGATATACTTTCTGCCTTTGATATCAAATCTTTCTGCTTTATGAATGATAAAACTCTCCTGTAGATATCTTATGTAATTTGAGATCGTGGGCATGGAAATGGATTTATTCCCACTACTTTTAAAAGTGTCTGCTATCTTCTGAGCATTTGAAAGTGATCCAACCGCCGAGGCTATCACCTTCATCAGGGATTCCATTCCATTTTCATCACGTATATTATAACGTTCACATATATCTTTCAGATAAATCTCATTGTTCAATCTGCCTAAATATCCACTTTTTGATTCATCGTTCAGTTCAGCCAGAATGTGAGGCAAACCGCCATAGTATAAATATTCGTTCCATGCATCTGTTTTATCCTTTCCTGATGCAGGATAGTACTCAGAAAAAGCAAGAGGGGTTACATGGATTTCATCCCCACGTCCTCTAAACTCTGTCAAAATATCGGATGATAAAAATTTGGAATTGGATCCGGTAATGTAAATATCAACATTTTTCTTCCTAATCAGTCCGTTCAAAACACTAAATAATCGAATAGGTACATCAGGATTTTTCATTTCTTCTTTGGTAATTGCATACTGTGCTTCATCAATAAAAACATAGTATTGCTGTTGTTTATCTGTAATCCGACTCTTTATATATTCATAAAGTTCATGAGGGTTACAATACGACGTGTATTCCTCATCGTCTAAAGATATAAGAATAATATTACTCTCCGGCACTCCTACAGAAATCAAATAATCATAGTAAAGATTGAATAATAGATATGATTTACCGCTTCTTCTAATTCCGGTAATTACTTTAACTAACCCGTTATTTTTTTTTCCTATAAGTCTATTTAAATATCGATTACGTTTAATCTCCATATATTGCCTTTCTGTTTTTTAATTTTAGATTTTTGACCTTTGTGTCATTTTTCTCAAGTATACCTCACTACCGGAATACATTCAACTCCTTATTTTAATTTTTTTGCATTTACACCGTTATTCTAAACCATATATACATGTGAAAAGTTAAAACATTACTCCGGAGGAGCACAAATAGTATATATTTCCACAGCTTGGAAACAGTTTGTGTATCGTCAATAAAAAAATACGACGGAAATGTCCATAAAGATATTGATTTTTTTAGATACTGTGTCAGTTTATGAAGAAATAGGTGCTGTAAAGCATATTTACTCCGAAGCGTGAGACCCTATTTACATTTCACCCTTGTATCAAGTATTGGATATATTTTTTTCAAATTTCCAATCAACTTTTTTTACTCTATTTTAACTGCAATATCGGATTTTTCAAGAGCCTGTTAATAAGGTCTGTGTATACCACTTGGTCAACTACTTCCGAAATTGTTGTAATTCTTTGCCCTGCATCTTTGGAAGAAGCTCCACAGTGGTATATCCTCTGCTTATCTGTATTCCAATCTATGATAATATACCTGTCAT
>CAJPNN010000042.1 GCA_905372035.1 Bacillota bacterium
ATTTATACGTAATAAACTTTAAAACTTTATAAACTGAAGGTTCACAAGCAAGATAATTATTATCAGTACAGGTGCAATGATCTTTATGAAAGGCACATAAAATTTCTTAAAATGAAATTTCGAACTGCTTTCTATCTCGTCAATCACTGCCTTCGGTTTGATTACAAAGCCTACAAACAGACAAGTCAGTATAGCAACTATCGGCATTAATACTGAGTTGCTCGCAAAATCGAAAAAGTCCAGAATTGATTTCCCGAAAATCGTAACCTTTGACCATACGCCGAAACCTAATGATGACGGAATGCCTATGATCATAGAACCTATCCAAACGGTTACACACGAAGCGATTCTTGATATTTTAAGCTTATCATATACTATCGATACAACGGTTTCCATAAGCGAAATTATACTTGTAAGTGCCGCAAACAGAACCAGAACAAAGAAAACCGCACCTATTATATGTCCGAAGTGCATAGCTTCAAACACCTTAGGCAATGTTACGAACATAAGTCCCGGACCTGCACTCAAGCTTTCGGGATTCCCTCCCGAGAACGCATAAAATGCCGGTATTATCATCGCTCCGGCTATAAATGCGATAATCATATCAAACCCTGCTATCTGCAATGAAGAAGACTCTATATTTACATGCTTTTTCATATATGAACCGTATGTGATCATTATACCCATAGCTAATGATAATGAATAAAAAAGCTGTCCCAACGCTCCCAAAACAGTCCCTGCGGAAAATTTTGAGAAATCAGGTTTTAAATAGTAGATGAAACCGTCAAAAGCCCCCGGCATACGTATTGCCGACACGGCTACTATTATGGAAAGTACAACCAGAATCGGCATCATGACCTTTGAGGACTTTTCAACACCTTTTTCAACACCCAACAGCACTATTACAAAAGAAATCGTCATAATGAGCACAAACCATATAATAGGTGAAGATGTCGATGAAATAAAGTTTCCGAAAAACGTATCGCTTGTAGCGGATTTACCGTGCCCTGTAAGGTAGACCGCACAATATTTCATTACCCAGCCACCGATAACGGTATAGTAAGGTAAAATAATCATAGGTATAATAGCAGTTAAATATCCTACAAACTTAAATCTCTTGTCCAACGCACCGTATGCTTCTATCGCACTGAGATTTGTCTTTCTGCCGATTGCAATTTCAGTAAACATAAGGCAAACACCGAATGTAATCGCCAGTATAACATATACAAATAAAAAAATACCGCCACCGTATTTCGCAGCAAGATAGGGAAAACGCCATATGTTTCCAAGACCTACAGCAGACCCTGCCGCCGCAAGTACAAATCCCAATTTGCCGGAAAAAGAGGCTCTCTCATTGTTGCTCATAACAACCTCCTTAAAAATAATTAAATTAAAACATATAAAAAATACATGTAATGGTTGATATTATATATCAATAAAAGAAGAGATACAAGTAAAAAAACGCAAAAAATAGTGCCCAAAAACAAAAATAACCCAAAAAAATTAGTTTTTTACCTAAATAAATAAAAAATGCACAACAATATTCGACAAATACTATATAAATATCTTGACACTGAAACTCACTTATGAGATACTCTTAAGCAAATAAGAGGGAGTAGCCGGCAGATATTTATCGTCTCTGTAGTAATTGGCGTCAGTACAGTTTTTTATAAAAAAACTCGCTTTTACTTGAAACGGCAAGACTTTTATTACATGTTTTACATGTAATAAAAGTCTTTTTTATTTTTATGCAATTTTAAAACAGGAGGTACCCGCGTGAACAAAAAAAATCTTTATAACATGAGCTGTCAGGAAGTTGAAAAACTATACAACACTTCATCCCGCGGCCTTTCCGATGAACAGGTAACATCATCTAAAAACAAATATGGAGAAAACCTGATCGTGGAAAGTGAAAAACCCGGAATATTCAAAGTTTTTTTATCTCAGTTCAAAGATCTTTTAGTTGTCATTCTGATCGTTGCCGCAATAATATCAATATTTTCAGGAAATATCGAAAGTACACTGGTAATAATATTCGTGCTGATCTTAAACGCCATACTGGGAACAGCTCAATATATGAAAGCGGAAAAATCGTTGGAGAGTCTCAAAAACCTGTCTTCGCCCAAAGCAAAAGTCATACGAAACGGACATAAAATCGAAACGGACTCAAAAGATATCGTAGCCGGGGATATCGTGCTCCTCGAAGCCGGGGATATCGTCCCCGCCGACGGAAGAATAATGAAGTGCTATTCTCTTAAAGTCAATGAGAGCTCCTTAACAGGAGAATCCGAATCCGTAGAAAAATTTTCCGATGCGATCGATTATGAAAATGTTACCTCGGCTGATCAGAAGAACATGGTCTTCTCAGGATCTCTCGTTACTTACGGACGGGCATTCGTATTGATAACAAGCGTAGGCATGAATACTGAGCTGGGTAAAATCGCAAAGCTTATGAATGAAACAAAAGACAGAAAAACTCCGCTTCAAACCTCCCTGGACAAATTCGGCAAAAATCTTTCCATAATAATAATATCAATATGTATAGCAGTGTTTTTCCTAAGCATGTACAGATCTATGCCCATACTTGATTCTCTAATGTTCGCAGTAGCTCTTGCCGTTGCGGCAATCCCTGAAGCCCTGTCCTCGATAGTAACCATTTCCCTCGCTATCGGAACCTCCAAAATGGCGGAAGAGAACGCTATAATAAAAAATTTACGTGCCGTTGAGGGCTTGGGCTGTGTTTCCATAATCTGCTCCGACAAAACCGGAACGCTGACACAAAACAAAATGACCGTTGCCTCCACCTTTACACTTGAGCGAAATCATGAAGAAAAGCTTTTACTGTCATCCATATTGTGCAATGATACCTCCGTATCTCCTTCAGGTCTTTTGGGTGATCCTACCGAAACCGCACTTGTATATCACTACGAACAGCTTAATGACGATTATGCCGGTACAACAAAAAAGTTTCCGCGAATAGCCGAGATCCCTTTTGATTCCGAGAGAAAGCTTATGAGTACCGTGCACAATATAGACGGCGTCTGTAAGATGTTCACAAAAGGTGCGGTAGATGTACTCTGCAAAAGACTTACACACAAGATCGATAAAGACGGCAATACAGTTCCTATAAGCGAAGATGATATCAAAGAAATAGAGACTGCAAATCTGCATTTTTCCATGCAAGGCCTGAGGGTATTATCTTTCGCTGAAAAGATAATAACGGAAGAAAAGACATCATATGATAAAGATGATGAACACGATATGATATTTTTAGGATTGATATCAATGATGGATCCTCCCAGAATAGAATCTCATGAAGCCGTAGAACACTGTAAATTAGCCGGAATAAAACCTATAATGATCACCGGCGATCATAAAATAACCGCTTCCGCCATAGCTAAAAAAATAGGCATACTTGAAGATGGGCAGCTTGCAATCACCGGGTCGGAACTTGACTCAATGAGCGATGAGGAGTTTATGAAAAAACTCCCTGAAATTTCCGTGTATGCAAGAGTCTCTCCGGAGCATAAAATAAAGATAGTAAATGCATGGCAAAGCCTTGGAAATATCGTTGCAATGACAGGAGACGGAGTAAATGACGCCCCTGCATTAAAAAAGTCCGATATCGGAATAGCAATGGGTATAACCGGTACGGAAGTTTCAAAAGATGCCGCATCAATGATACTTACCGATGATAATTTTGCAACCATCGTCAAAGCTGTCGCCAACGGTAGAAATATCTACAACAATATAAAAAATTCAATAAAATTTTTATTGTCCGGAAACGCTTCCGGAATAGCAGCCGTTTTATACACATCTCTAGCGGCACTTCCGGTTCCTTTTGCACCTGTGCATCTGCTTTTCATAAATTTATTAACGGACAGTCTGCCTGCACTTGCCGTCAGCATGGAAAAGTCAAGAAAGGATTTACTTAAAGAAAAACCGAGAAGCTCTGACGAGTCTATCCTTACTAAAGACTTTATAATTGAATTTGTAATACAAGGTATTCTGATAGCCGCAGCAACGATATTTGCATATCATTGCGGGCTGAAAACAAATGTCGAAACGGCACAAACTATGGCTTTTGCAACCCTTTGTTTTGCACGCTTATGGCACGGTTTTAATTCCCGGAGCAAAGCCTCAATAGTAAAGCTCGGACTTTTTTCAAACATGTTCAGCATGGGAGCTTTCGTCTTGGGCACTCTCCTTCTGGCGTCAGCACTGTTTATACCTGCTTTAAGCTCGATCTTCATGGTTGCTCCGTTAAGCGGTCATTCAGTCGCCGTTATAGCATTATGCGCTGTAGCACCCACAATATTGATCCAGCTGAAAAGAATTCTATTTGAAATTTTCACTGATCAATTAGTATGATGAAATTATCACGGAATAACGATACACTTAAAATTTTACTCTGGATAGTTCCTCCTAACTGTGATATTATCTTAATCGAAAGATTAAGGACAATTTAAGGCTGAGAACAAACATGATTGATTTTTTCAAGCATAAATATTCGTCGAGAGATAAAAATATTCAAAAGGTGAGCTTATGAATGTAGCAAAAGAACTTTTTTCCACAAATGCAGTTGAACTTTCAAGCGATGAGATCTTGTCAAAATACAGAATACGAAATGATTCCGGAACAGGAACACTTTCCTGCTACTTCATAGCACCCGGAATCTATTTGTGTTACAACGACATACATTTAAGCGGATTCCTGCAAACATATGAAAGCGATAAAAAAATTCTGCAAATACACCATTGTTTTGAAGGCAGAGCGGAATACCAAATGTCCAACGGTGTGTTCGGATATTCCAAACCCGGCAGCATAGCTATTTATAACTGGAAAAACAAGCCCGTTAAATTAACGTTTCCAATTTCTCATTATCACGGAATTTCCATACTTTTGGATCTTGACATTCTGAACGAGAAGGGGCGCAATATGTTATTTGAAAGTTTCAATATAGATTTCATGGCTATCAACAACCGTTTTTGCGATTCCGGAAATTTCTTTACTATGGAAGCCGATGAAGATATAAACCATCTTCTTTCAGAGCTTTACTATATACCTGAAAAGCTTAAAATCCCATATATAAAGCTCAAAGTTATGGAACTTCTGCTTATTCTTGCAAATCAAAACAGTGAAACGACGACTGAAATTGAACAATATTATAAAAAGGAAACGGTCGCAAAAGTAAAAAGGATCGCAGCACTGTTGGCTGACGATCTGAAAAAACATTATACTATAAGTGAACTGTCAAGGATGTTCAACATGTCTCAAACATCCCTCAAAACTGCATTTAAGGGCATATATGGCAAGCCTATATATACATACCTGAAAGAATGCCGCATGCTTTCTGCCGCTTATATGCTGAAGAATACCGACTACAGTATTGCAAAAATATCTGCCATGGTAGGATATGAAAACTCGTCAAAATTCACGTCAGCTTTTAAATCCGTTTTGAAAGCAACTCCTACGGCATATCGCCGCAGCTCTGAAAACTGTACCGGTCATGACACGGTATTGAAATTTAAAAAACAATGAACAAAAATAACCTTGCAGATTTTATTTCACGCAACCTATATTTCATATTCTTTGCACTTCTTCCTTGCTCGCTATCCTTACACCGAGCTTCTCAAGAGTTTCCGCCGCCTTATCCTGATTATCCGTCTTTATAACTATGTACGGCAATTCTTTCCTGTTCATTACAAAACAATAACTATATTCTATATTTATCTCATTTTCTTTAAATGCGGTAAATATCTCGTTCAGGATTCCTTTTTCATCAGGAGGTACAACTGCCAAAACTCTGCTTATTTTTGCAAGCATGCCTTCTTTTTTAATAAGCTGACACGCCTCGTCTGCCCTGTCGGTTACGAGCCTGCATATACAATATTCGGGTGTATCGAATATTGCAATCGCCCTTATATCGATGTCGTTTTTGTAAAGGATCGATGTTATCTCGGAAAGAGCACCTTTTTCATTATTTACAAATACTGAGATCTGATTGATAAACATCACTTGCCCTCCCTTTTATCTATAATTCTTTTTGCTTTGCCTTCAAATCTTTCGAGGCTTTTAGGTTGAACGAGGTTGACTCCCGCATCTATTCCCAACACCGTTCTGAGCCTGTTTTTTATATTGCTTTTTATTGTCTCAAGTTGTGAAAATGACTCAAGAGCACTCTCATCAATAAGTTCAACATCTACGCATATTTTATCAAGATATCCTTTTTTAAATACTGTTATCTGATAATGCGGTCCGATCTCCGGAGTCCCTATCAATACTTCCTCAATCTGTGACGGGAATACGTTTACTCCTCCGAGAATCAGCATATCATCCGTCCTTCCTTGTATTTTTGACATTCTTACGGTAGTTCTTCCGCATTCGCATTTTTCATAACTTAAAGATGTGATATCCCTCGTTCTATATCTTATAATAGGTAAGGCCTCCTTGCTTATAGTGGTTATAACAAGCTCTCCTACCGAACCCTTAGGAAGAACTTCTCCTGTCGCAGGATCTATAATTTCCGGAATAAAGTGGTCTTCGCTGATATGCATACCTTTTAACGCATGACATTCGCCTGCGACTCCCGGTCCTATAAGCTCACTCATTCCGTAGTTTTCGGTGGCAAACATTCCCCAGCTTTCATTCAGGTGCTCCCTCATGGCTTCCGATGAGCCTTCCCCTCCAAACAATCCCAGCTTCACATTTAAATCTTTTGTCGGGTCTATTCCTATTTCTTTCGCAATTTCCGCCATATGAAGCGCATATGACGGCGTCCCTATCAATGCGGTGGTTCCGAAGTCTTTCATTACCATTATCTGTTTTTTAGTGTTCCCGCTGGACATGGGTATAACTGATGCTCCCACTCTTTCAAGCCCGTGATGAAGCCCGAATGCTCCCGTAAAAAGACCGTATCCGAACGATATCTGTGCAATATCTTCTTCTGTTACTCCTGCCATCGTCACCATACGTGCAATGAGCTCCGTCCAGGTCTCCATATCATTTCTCGTATAGCCGACTACCGTCGGTTTGCCGGTAGTTCCCGATGAGGCATGAAATCTCACTATATCTTTTTTCCCTACCGAAAAAAGCCCGAACGGATAGTTTTCCCTGAAATCCGATTTCACTGTAAACGGAAGTTTCGAAAGATCTTTTAACGATTTTATATCTTCCGGTACTACTCCCGCTTCATCAAACTTTTTCCTATAAACCGGAACATTTTCATATACTCTTTTTACGGTTTTCTGCAATCTGTCAAGCTGTATTTTCTCCATTTCATCTCTCGAAACGGTTTCATTTTTGTCCCAAATCCTACAATCCATGATGTCCTCCTAAAAAACAAGCCGGGCATAGCGATATACCCGACTTCTGCTGTCATATCAACCTACTTACCTACATCGCTACAATAAGATCATATCATACCCATTTTTTTTGTCAAGCTTCCGATCATAACTTTGAACTTTACTTATTTTTCAGCGCTTTGACAAGCTTTATGCTTCAGCAGGCACACTTTCTTTTCCCCTAAAGCTTGCCTACCGTTCTGCCGAAATAAAGGCGCAATCAAATATTTTTTCTTTTCTGTGCATTATCAAGATGTACAGCCATTGCATGAGCACCTTTCTCTTCATCTTTCAAAAGAAAAGCCTGATATATATCCCTATGTTCAGCAAGTATTCTGTCCATATCTTTATCCGAACAGCTGCTGTTGGTCCTGTAAGGTTTCATATATGTTTGAAATTCTGTAAGGATTCTTTGCAATATCTTATTTCGTGCCGCCATATATATTATCCTATGAAAATTCGTATTTATATTGAGCATCTTATCGTAATCTCTTTTCATCGTGTAAAATTCCATAAATTCATAGGCTTCCTTCAGATCTTCAAGCTCGGATTTGCTTATCCTCGCAATCGCCCATCTTACCGCCAATATCTCATATTCTTTTCTCAAGCAATACATATCCTCGATTTCAGATTCCGAAATTCCTACCACAAATGCTCCCCTGTTGGGTATCATCTCTATAAGCCCTTCGCTCTCAAGCTGTTTAAAAGCTTCTCTTACAGGTGTTCTCGAAACCTCATATTCTTTACAAATCCCTTCTTCCGTGAGTTTTTGTCCCTGCATAAGCTTATTGGCAACGATATCATCCCTTATATTCAGAAAAATATGGTCCGAAAGAGAGGATGCCGACTCCTTTGTTCTGCTCTGCTGTTTATACTTAAGCATCACATCACCTCATTAGAGTTTTGACATTATATAGTCCGCATATTCCGCTCCGGTCGCTCCGTCATTTCTCCCTGTCATAACAAGTTTCTTTTCAGCTGAACAATCCGCCAAAGCTTTATATAACATTTCCGATTCTTTAGCATATCCTATATGATTTAAAAGCATGGCTCCTGCACGTATCACACTTGACGGATCCGCATATATATCCCTCTTTTCTTCTACCATTCTCGGTGCGGAGCCGTGTACAGCCTCAAACATGCAGTATTTTTTACCGAGATTCGCACTTCCTGCGGTTCCTACACCTCCTTGAAGTTCCGCCGCTTCATCAGTCAGTATATCTCCATAAAGGTTCGGTAAAACGAAAACTTCAAACTCTTTTCTTCTTTTATCATCTATAAGTTTTGCCGTCATTATATCTATATACCAATCATCGCACACGATTTCCGGATATTCCCGTGCAACCTTTTTGCACACCTCAAGAAATTTACCGTCAGTAGTTTTAACAACGTTCGCCTTTGTAACAATCGTAACCTTCTTCTTCCCGTTAGCTCGTGCATATTCAAAAGCAAGCCTTGCAATTCTTTCTGTCCCCTGAGACGTTATGACCCTGAAATCTATTGCAAGGTCGTCCGATATATTTACGCCTTGGCTCCCCATAGCATAAAGGCATTCCGTATTTTCTCTGAAAAATGTCCAGTCTATACCCTGTTCGGATATGACTACAGGTCTCACATTTGCAAACAGGTCAAGTTCTTTTCTCATAGCCACGTTTGCGCTTTCCACATTTGCCCATTTGTCTCCTTTTCTCGGAGTTGTTGTAGGACCTTTAAGCAAAACATTACATTTTTTTATTTCTTCAAGTACATCATCCGGTATAGCTTTTCCGCAAGCTGCTCTATTCTCTATAGTAAGCCCGTCTATAACGTTAATTTCCACTTTGCCTTTTTGAATCTCAGCTTTGAGCAGATGTTCAAGCACTCTTTTAGCCTGATCCGTTATTGCAGGCCCTATGCCGTCGCCGCCTATTACACCTATAACTATCCTTTCCAAGGATTGATAGTCCGTAAAATCCTGCTCATTTTTCAATCTTTCAACTCTTTCAAGCTGTGCTTTAACAATACCCTCAAATGTTTTCATATAGTCCATTATTTCTTCTCCTCGCTATTTTTTATCATATTTATCTTTCCGCCGTTTTTTATCATCTTTTTTTCAAGCTCGCTGAAATTGGAAATTGTTACATATTCCTTGCCGCTCTCAATATCTTTGATAACTATTTCATCATTATCCACCTGTTTTACGGCATCCTTTATCTCAAGTTTCATCCCGAGCTTGAATGATTCATAATCTTTCGGGTCCTTAAATACCAAAGGTAATATTCCGCTGTTTATCAAATTTGAACGATGTATTCTCGCAAAGGATTTTGCAAGTACAAACTTAACACCGAGATAAAGCGGTGCAAGTGCCGCATGCTCCCTACTTGATCCCTGTCCATAATTTTCTCCGCCGATGATAATACAACTTTTTGCTTTTTTACATCTTTCGGAAAATCCCTTGTCGATTTTCTCAAAACAATAGTTCGCAAGATGCGGTACATTTGAACGATAAGGAAGCAACCTTGAATCCGACGGCATTATATCATCGGTTGTTATATTATTTCCTGCAACAAGACATATTTCTCCTGCAAGATCACCTTTAAGTGCGACATTTTGAGGAAAAGGCTTTATATTAGGCCCCATCACAACCGGTGTATTTTCCGTATTTGTACCTTCGGGATACACTATGAAATTATCGTTCTTTTTAAATTCCGCCGACATTATCTCCGGTATTTCAAACCCTGTTTTTCTTCCGTCTGTCAAAACTCCCGTAAGTGCCGATATTGCAGCGGTCTCCGGACTTACCAGATAAACATCGGCATCCAATGTGCCGCTTCTTCCCTTGAAGTTTCTGTTAAAAGTTCTCAATGAAACCGCTCCCGATTTAGGAGATTGTCCCATGCCTATACACGGTCCGCAAGCGTTTTCAATTATTCGTGCTCCTGCATTTATCAGAGATGCCAATGCTCCGTTCTCCGCCATCTTGCTTAATATCTTACTTGACCCCGGCGAAATAACGAGGCTTACATCATCCGAAACTTTCTTGCCTTCCAATATTTTCGCTACTTTCATAAGGTCCGTATAAGACGAGTTTGTACAACTTCCTATAGCTACCTGGTCCACCTTTATCTCTCCGATTTTCGATACCGCCTCCACATTGTCAGGGCTATGAGGCATTGCCGCCAGCGGTTCCAGTTCCGATAAATTTATTTCCAGAACTTCGTCATAAACGGCATCATCATCGGCATAAAGCTCAACATATTGATCTTCTCTGCCTTGTGATGCCAGGTATTTTCTTGTATTGTCATCACTCGGGAAAACGGATGTCGTCGCTCCCAATTCGGCTCCCATATTAGTTATAGTCGCCCTGTCGGTTACCGAAAGAGTCTTTACTCCGTCTCCTGAATACTCAACAATTTTTCCCACGCCGCCTTTAACAGTAAGCTCTTTTAACACTTTAAGAATTATATCTTTAGCCGATACCCATTCCCCCAACTCGCCTACAAGTTTAACATTTATAACCTTCGGTACCGTAAGACTATATGTTCCCTTTGCCATAGCAACCGCCACATCAAGTCCTCCGGCGCCTATAGCAATCATACCGAGTCCCCCGCCTGTCGGTGTATGACTGTCCGAACCCAACAGTGTCTTTCCCGGCACCCCATAATTTTCAAGGTGAAGCTGATGACAAATCCCGTTTCCCGGTTTTGAAAAAAGTACACCATGTCTCTTTGCAACACTTTTTATAAACTCATGATCATCCGCATTTTCAAATCCTGTTTGAAGAGTATTGTGGTCTATATACGCAACGGAAAGCTCCGTCTTAACCTTGTCTACATTCATCGCCTCAAGCTGTAAATAAACCATAGTACCGGTTGAATCCTGCGTAAGCGTCTGGTCCATCTTTATCGTTATTTCCGTTCCTGCAACCAGTTCTCCTTCAATAAGGTGATTGCCTAATATTTTATAAGCTAATGTACTTCCCATTCTCAAATCTCCTTTGCAATCAATGTGTATACAATTATACAATTTAAATTCCGTATCTGTCAACACAAAATCGAAAAACACAATATACGTATGATTTTTAAATATTCAACTGTTCAAGCACAGGCTAAAAGACAAAAAAGATTGAGCACAAGATATTCACCATTTTATAGCGGAATCTAATCTCTATGATCCCCTAAAAAGAAAAATCTTATGCTCAAATCTGATTACTATAGAAAAAGATTAAATAAAAATTATCGAATATAAATATATAATGGACAAATCAAATAAATTTAAAAACTGCATCCAAACAAATCATATTTTATCCGCCAATAAAGGGCAAAATATTTTGTCACGTTCGGAAAATACATTAAAACAAATCATGTTCTATCTGTTTGCCGCCCTTAAATTTTATAATCAAATGTTTGTCACCTTGTTCCTCAAACAAGTTGTCCTCATCTGAAGCTATCTCTATATAGGCATATTTTTTACTGTTTTGACCGACTGCATAACTGCCTTTTGAAGCCTTTGAACGTAATTTGTATTTTCTGCCGTCCACAGTGACTTCTTCAATATAGCCTTTAAGCTTTTCAACATCGTTATAAATTGAGAACCAGAAACGTATTCTTTCATTGTTATCCTCTCCGTTTTCCGATCTTCCTTTTTTGGTAAAATACGCAGGAAGCAATCCACGATCCGGAACAGTTTTTTCGAAGTTTGTACCGTTTAAATCCAGTATGATTTTTCCATATTCAAAAATCTCTTTATTCTTAGGTGCAATTACTCTCACATACGCTTTCCCGAAATTTTTACCCGAGGTATATACCGATGTATAGTAAACACTTCCTTCATGGCTGTCAAGGTTATCTGATTTTGCAATCTTTACCGCATTTTCCGCATCGGCACTGACAGCTGTTATAAACCCGGCAAGAGTCTCTGCATTATCATAGCTGAATATCATATCTACATACCATCTGTTGCTTACATCGTCCCAATCACATTTCTCAATAGACAAAAATTTATCCTGCGGTTTTTCTTGATTCTCCGCTTTCACTGTAACTTCATATTCTTTATCTTCATCAAAATATGACATCTTTGTAGGAAGATGCTTAAATCCCGGTTTTATTACCAACTTATACTTTTTGCCCGCCGTAACTTTATTTTCAGCAAGTTCAACTTTTATATAATTATCATGTACGGATTTTATCCATTCAACACTTGCATTCATATCTGTTCCGTCTTGATCTGAAATCTTAAAATTGTCTTTATTTATCGTTGCCGGATCCGCATCTTTATCTGTCGTAAGCTTTACGGCAAATGATAATCCGCCTTTCACTTCTTTACCGTTTGTCCATCTTTCATTGTTTACATCAACACCTCTTATATCAGGTTTTGCAGGTTTTGATATACCGCTTTTGCCCGATGCGATTATCTTATCCTCCGCATTTTTGGCAGTTACTACCCAATAAACCGTTTTGCTGAACTTTTCGGGCGGATCCAAAAGCATATTGAGGTCATTCCAAGTATTTACGGTTATTGCAGTTCCCGCATCGGTAATATTTTCAGGTTTCGGTGTAAACTCCTTAGGTGTTCCGTATTGAGTCGAAATCTCATATTTAACCGCACCCTGTACATTCTTCCATTTGATATTAAATGCGGGTTTCAGTGTTCCTCCCGCTTCCTGTGCATCATAGTTACAGCCTGCTTTTTCAAATTCCATATCCGGTATAGGTAAGTCAAGTTTTATCGAAGCTTTGGCCAATACAATACCGTCCGAGCTTTTACCCGAAACCGTTATATCAACCTTATCTCCCGGCATAAAACCGCTTAATTCCTTGTTGCTGTCTCTTAACGAATCGTATTCTATGTAATTCGTTATGAAATCTTCTACTATATTTATACTTTTAGGAATAAATTCGATCTTTACATCACCATACTCTATAGAATATTTTTCTATAGCAGGTTTTTTCAACATTTCCCATTTCAGTTTTATATCTAACTTTTTAACCCCTGCCGATTCCTGTTCCACTATCTTACTTGAATATTGATTGATTCTTAAAAATTTTGTAGCTGTTATCTTTATGCTCTTTTCTTCCGTTACCGCTTTCTCTTTGCCTTTTTTCACTTCAATGGTAAATTTGAAGCTTCCGTCCGTCCCTTGCGTATTTCCCGAGTCTCCGGCAACTGCCGCAACATATTCTACTTTATTCACTTTTACCGTAACAGCCGAATTGTTGACCGCCTTTTCAGCTGTCTTCTTCACAGCTTCTAAAACAGCCTCTTCACTTGCGGCTTCAGCCTGTGCCATATCCTTATACACCGCTTTATTTGCCGCACCCTCGGCTTTTTTTACATAATCTGCATCATTATTAGATATTATAGGACCTACACTCCCACCGGATCCTCCGCCACCGGAAGTGTTCCCCGGATTTGCCGGTTCAGGCTTTTTATTTCCTTTGTCTTTATTATCATTTTTATCTGATGCGCCGTCCTTCAACTTAGGTGTTTCCTGTTTCTTGTCGGTTTCAGTTATGAGTTTTGCGATTTCCGCCCTTACGATATTATTCGCACCTCTGAATAAACCGTCCTGATATCCGCTTATTATTTTAAGTCCTGCAAGCTTTCCCACAGCATCCTTTGCCCAGCTTGAAACGCTGTCCTTAAACTGAACGGTTTCCACCTTCCCCATATCAACAACTTTTTTTAAATAATTATATAATATAAATGAAAACTCTTCTCTCGATATAGGTTTGGCAGGCTTAAACATGCCGTCAGGATATCCCGATACCAATTTTTCTTTAAGCATGAATGCTATATAAGGATCACTCCATCTTCCTTTTGTATCTTTAAATTCGCTTGAAGAATTTCCAACATTATTACCCGATATATACTTTGCAATCATAACACAGGCTTCTTCTCTTGAAACTTCCTTATCAGGTCTGAACGTTCCGTCCGGATATCCTGTAATTATCTCATTTTCACTGAGTTTTTCTATCATGGATTTTGCCCAACTGCGCGATATATCATTTATTTCGCTCTTACCGCTCTTAGCCTCATTATCAGCAAACACAGGACTTACTGTAAACAACATGACAACTGCCAAACTCCATGCAATGCTTTTCTTGATAATCCTTAGCATATAAATTATACCTCCTACATCCTTTAATTTGTCATTTTTTCAAAGCCTACCGCTTTATTATGAAATAACCTTATATTTTTGTTAGTTTGACCTAACTTAATATACTTATTATTGCATTTTTTCTTACAATGTGTCAATATTGTTTCTTACAAAAAAACATCGCACTATCTGCTGAATACAGATAATGCGATATTAAAAACTTGGAGGCGACACCCGGATTTGAACCGGGGATAAAGGTTTTGCAGACCTCTGCCTTACCACTTGGCTATGTCGCCAGATCACGAGAATTTTATCTCGTGAAACTGCTATTGGCTAGGGTAGCAGGATTCGAACCTGCGAATGACGGAATCAGAATCCGTTGCCTTACCACTTGGCGATACCCCAAAATAACAAATGGGGTGGATAGTGGGATTCGAACCCACGCATGAAGGAGCCACAACCCTTTGTCTTAACCACTTGACGATACCCACCATAAATATTGAACTTTAAAATGTGACCTATAGAAAATGGCGACCCGGATCGGGCTCGAACCGACGACCTCCAGCGTGACAGGCTGGCATTCTAACCAAC
>CAJPNN010000043.1 GCA_905372035.1 Bacillota bacterium
TTCTAAGAAGAATAGATCTATTTGGAAATCAATTTTAAATGAAGATGAATGTAAATCATTTTTGAAAAGATTAACAGAGCCGGGTGAATTATTGTTGAGCAACAAATCTTTTACTTCACCACAATTGCTTAAGCGAAGTGTTGTTTTATCAAATGATGGTTTGAATGAAAGAACAGGACCGATAAAAGAATATAGAAAATTAACCGAGTTTTGGAATACGCATAAGAAAGATTTATATAATAAAATTATACAGAAGCTTGAAAGAAATGGAATCGAAGGAAAAGAATTGTATTATAGCACTGTAGAACTATTCGATTGGGTAAACCAGGAGTGCGGTATTAATATGAGAACCAATGGATACAGACTTGGCAATTTTGAGTTCTATCATCCTTTAAAACATAAGTTTGATTTTATCATTGAAGCACATAAGGAATGTGGATTGCTTAAAACGACAATAAAGAAACTGTGCAATTTAAATACCAATCTTATTGTTAATTGCTCTTCTAAATATAGGAAACGTACCATCAGTAACCAGACCAAGATGTTTTTGTCTGAGGATCAAGTAATAGAATTTACAGCAAAAGAGCCAATGGTTCAAGTTGCCGTTCAGATATGGGATGAAGAAAGTGGAGAATTGATTTTTTCTACGGATCGTACGCTCATGATGAAAGCAATATTTGGCGTGAGTATGGTTACTTCCTCAAACATAGTAAGTGATCCGTGGTCAAAAAAATTAATCGAATCGGCATCTAATAAAAAAGAACTAATAGAGAATAAGGTTCAAAAAGTTACACATTCGACCTCAATTAATACTTTTGCTGTAGATAGTGACTTTGAGAATGAAATCGATGTTGCCATAGAAGAAGGATTAGATATTTTTTCTGCTTATCATAAATCTTATGAAAAGGGAGCGTTTATAAAAAATGTGCAGAAGAATGGTGAAATTCAAAGTTTTATTAAAATATTGGAGTATATGAATCATTCTTCAGTAAAGAATGTAATTATTGCGGATCCATTTTTTTCGATTACTGCGGCTTCCAAAATATTGGTGAGAATATCAAACAGAGATATTCAGATTGAGGTTATTACATCTTTATGTGAAATAAATCCTGATAATGGAACAGTAGAAGGAATAAGTCAAAGCAAGAAACTTAAAGAATTTTTGGAAAAGAATACACATATTTTACATCCTAAATTATTGGTATGGAATTTAAAAAGAGGAGGGAAGCAAGTTTTTCATGATCGGTATTTAATAAGATATCATAAAAATGGTAAAATAGATGGATTTCTGCTTAGTAATTCTCTTAATTCTATGGGGCAGTTTTATCCTTTTGTTATTGCACCTATGAACCATGATGTGTGTTTAGAAGTTATGGAATATCTTAATGAAATACGTGATTATGATGTGCAAAAGAAAAAGAATAAAAAAGAGCGTATCATATCCGAAATATTATATGATAGTAAGAAGTTATGTAATTCTCAACAACAAGAAACATTAGAAGAACTTCAATACATAGATTGCTTCGCTAAATGGAAAAATGCGGAAGGTAGCGTTAGAATTCCTGAAGATGATATTTCAGAAGCTATTTCTATTGTTATGAAATCTTGGGAAAATAATGGTAAGTTTGCTTGCAAAATGCTTTGCTGGATGGGGTCAGTTATTAAATCGTACTCTAAGTTTGACTTGGTGGCAAAGTTAATGCAAAATCAAGATTGTTGGATTCATTCTTTTTTAGGTGAGTTTATTTCTTTAGCGAAAGATGAGGAATCCAAAAGAACTCATTTGGAAAAAGGAATTGAATCTGAAGAATGTCGCTTGTTTATGTTGCTTAATGGTAATGCAACACCCAGCCGATCTGGTTTTTCTAAAATACTTGAAAATGTCGGACATATTTGGTATGGACCACTATGGCTATATGAGGGGTATAATATATTGTTGTATTTAACGCCAGAAAGATATATTGAGTTATTAGAAACAACAAAATCTCCTTTAATGTTTGATATATTATTGTATAGATTGTCATGCTATTCAAGTTTGAATGAATGGTTTCCTTTATTCATTGAGAAAGGAGGTTTATGTGTTCAAGTGGCTTGTACGGATTCTATCCTACAAAAGATGAAATTGAAAGAAATTTCCTTCGAACAATGTAAAGAAATAATGACATCTCTTAGCATAGAAAAAAGTCTCATTCCAGAGATGCGTTTGATTTCAGAGATTGTATTTTATATTCGTACAGGGTTAAATATAAATCAAGATAAATGGAACGAGTTATTGGATTGGTTAATGCTTATAGTTGCAAGAGATATCTCATCTTCTTCAAAAGAGTTGCAGAAAACTGCAATTCATTGGTTAAATGATTGTGAAGTTGTATCGAATTGTAAACTTCATTTTGACTTAGCAAATTTTATTTCTGATTCTTCACTCAAAAATAACCTGCTAAAGAAAGCTTTAAATATTGCTGAGAAAGACTTGATAGAGTGTTCATATTGTAAGGATATAGAGCAAATAGGAAAGTTATACCTTGAGCTATTGGAAGCTTTATATGAAGAGGAATCTGAGAAGCAATTACTAAACCGATATGTAGATTGGTCTGTGTTTGAAACTGCGACCGAACCGGAACTCAAGAATTATAATTTTGATAGATGGAATAAAGCATCTATAAGAGCAGAACATCAATTGCAAATCTTGTATATTTATGATGAAATGAATCCCGATTCTCAGAAGGTAAAGGAATATATAGAAATATGGGAAAAAAGGATTAATGGATCTCAATATTAAGAAGATGGTGATGGACGATTGATATGAAATATTGTGAACAAGAATAAAATATTATTGGTGAAAACTTAAATATCGGTTTGGACAAAAATTCGCATGTAGAGAGTGTAGTTCTTTTGGTTAAGGCTTAAAGACAGTTAACCAAAAGATGGCACTGCCCATGCGACAGCTGCCCAAGAGCAAGGAACGAAGAGATGCGGCGATTGGAGACAGCGAACCGCTGAAACCGTAACCCTATTAATTAAGTCCGGAACGGATGCAAACTAATATCCGGTATGTCTTATGCAAAGCCTGATCAAGAGAACAAGCATGAGCGAAGTTAGTATTGGTGTCGGGCTAATGCGGAAGCCCAAAGCCCTGTTATATTGCCTAAAAAGTAACGAAACGGGCTACTGAGAATATAAGAAGCATCAAAATAAGCAGGCAAAAAAATTAAGTTTTGACGAAATAAAAAATATGTGGAGTTGATTTAATTGAAACCTTTAGTTGTATATTATTCATATTCAGGAATAACAAAAAGATTTGCAGAAGACATTGCGTTGATTACGGATGGAGTTTTGAGAGAACTAAAACCGCAAAAAACTTATTCGTTTTCATATAATACAGCCTTATGAATGAGCTTAGAGTAGCTGATGAGGAGGGATTATAGATGATTTAGATCGTTAAAAGTGCTCTATATTTACTTTATACCATTTAACAATATATCAAAATAATGATTGATATAATTTTCGTAATCCTTAGGATTTTCTTTTTCAATAATGTATAAAATGTTATAATGTATGTTTTTAGCGAGAAATGGTATATCCAGATTATACCTCAGGAAATTATTATTAATTCCTTTTTGTAAAAATGATTCAATCAAAGCAATAAGTTTTGTGAATTCCTTTTTGGTATATTGAGAACTTAATGGATAAGCTTGTAGTACCGATTGCAATTGTTTTGAGGAAAAATTTTCAAGAGTTTTAAATAAAACAGTTACTAAGTTGTTGAATACATTATAGTATTCCGAGTTAGAATTTATTATATCTTCCATATGTGTAATGTGCAAATTGATTTTAAAATTCAAAGATTTCAATATTAAATCTTCTTTGTTAGAAACGGCACGGTACAGCGTATCTTTAGATATTCCTACATTTTTACAAATATCATCCATGGTCCAACCCTTAGAACCGTGAATTTTTAAAGTTTCAAATGTGACTTCATATAAAAATGTTAAAAATTTTTCATCATTTATTTTCATAAGTCTGTCCTTTTTATAAATTTGCCGTCCACTATTATAGCACAGATATTCACTATGTTTGATATATCAGCAAACAAATCTCCGTTTATTATAATAATATCAGCTTTTTTGCCTATTGACAATGAACCCAGTTCATTTTCTTTACCAAATACTTTCGCGGATTGGTATGTAGCGGCAGAAATTGTTTTTTCTATAGACAATCCGGAGCTGTGTAATAATTTCAGTTCCCAGATTGGAGTTTCGTGAAGAGTGAAGCCAAGTGCCGAGTCGGTTCCCATGGCAATATTTCCGCCAAGACGGATGAATTTTTTCAAATTTTCAAATTGCATGTCAGGGACCTTCAAAAAGTCTTTTTTTGGAATATTTATAAATAAATCACCAATTGGTGCGGAATCATCGCATGCAAAATAATCATTTGTGAATTTGAGAAGATTTTTCTTGAGTGGATTGTGTAAAGAACTTTGGAAGTCGGAATTGTATATCCATTTTTCTTCAAGACCTGCAAACATCATATGAGAGAGGCTTATAGTCGGAACAAGCTGCATATCTTTTTCAACCATCAAATTTAAAATGTCATCTTTAACTATATCGTCAAAAGCGGCATGGTGTACACTGTCAATGCCGCAAATAGCTGATTTTTCATAATCGCACGCATATGTTACGTGAGCGCATACTTTCAGTCCGAAACTGTGTGACACATCTACAAGATATTTTAGCATCGGGATGCTCCATGAGTTAATAGGATTGCCGGTAAAACTTTTTGAAACTACAGCCGTTTTGATGCAGCTGACACCTTTTTTATATAATTTTTTTACAGTAGTATAAATACTCTCAAAGCTATCACATTCAGTGACAGCGCCTAGAGAATAAAATTTTTTTGGCATATATTCTGCGGGATATCCGCCGGGGCATGTAATAATTGAGATTGCATTAAAAATGCGAATCTTAGGATTTAATAATCGTTCCAATGGAGGAAGGAAATAAGCGGAACCGAGATCCAAAAGCGAAGTGACACCGCTTTGTTGCATCTTCTTTAAATTTGAATATATAGTCCTCAAACTCAATCCGACACCCATACCTGAGCCTCCACAGTTCAGAATGTGTTTATGAGCATCAATAAGACCGGGTAATACTGTCATATTTGATGCATCAATGTAATTGATATTTTTATATAATTTTTTGTTAGAGATATTTACAATTCTATCACCATCTACATATAAGCAGACATTGGTTTTAACTTTGTTACCGGTTCCGTCAATAAACTTACCACAAATAATTCCGTACATAATTCTTACACCTCCAGCATATTCAGAGCAATATTATATAGAACAAATTAAAAAGATAAATAACTCAAACCAATCAAACTAATTAAATAAGATTAGTTTGATTATAGCATAGGATAGGAAAATTGTAAATGTTGATTTGTAGAATTAAATGACAAAAGAAGATAGAGGAATTTATCTTTATAAGTATTTCTTTATCAGTTTTTTAAATCAAAATGCAAAGAAGCTTTATGAAAAACTTGCTTGCTGGTATTAGGTTCGATTGCAACATTTATACAAAAAGACATAACTACCTTTATTCGAGTACCGGTAGGGACGGCGGCGAGAGCAATAGTATTGTTAAATCAAAAAGCATTTTTAGAAAGATATGCAAGACAGCATAGGGGAATTTTGTTTATGTAAGTATCGAATTTCAATAACAAATTGGGGAACAAATATGATGGAATAAGCTATAAAATGTTCCCTATAAATTTTATTGAACTTTGGGGAACATAATGGCATAATATTAGCGGGGAATGTTCCCCAAAGGAGAGAAAATAATGTCTATAAAATATAATGAAATACAAGAACTACTTAGAAGTCGTGCTGACCTTCATGCCAGATTAAATTTGATGCCCTATGATGGCATACCTGAAATTAAAGAACGTGGTGACAGGAAGTATCTGTATATCAGAAAGCGTGTGGCAGGTAAACTGACATCAACTTATGTAGGAGTGTATACTGAAGAACTCTATAATTTACTTCTTCGTAATGCCGGAGAAATACGTGAAATAAGAAAGAAACTTAGACATATAGAAAAGCAACTGGCTGCCATTGGATACTCAGAAGATGGATTGTCTGCCGATGTTATAAATAACATTGCATTTGCAAGAGTAAATATTAAGATGAATATTTACGATCAGGCTGTATTGGAAGGGGTAGCTACATTTTTTCCTCAAACAGAAGAAATTATAGATAATGGAAAAGTTACCGGTATGACAGCAACTGATGTACAAAAAATCTTAAATCTAAAACATGCATAGGAGTTTATTTTGGATAAAGATGTAATAGCGAGTAAATCAGACTATTATATGCTTAGCCATATTGCAAAGCTTGTTAATGAAGGATTTTTTGCAGAAGGAGGTCGGATTCGAGGTGTTCCTGTAACATATGTCTTGACAATTAAGAGTATTGAGAGCAAACAGAAAATCTGACGGTAGAAAAAAAGGCTTGAAAATGGTATAATATAAATAATTTGATAGGGAAAAAGGAGACTTTAGTTGGTGCTTGGACATTTAGTAAACGATGGGGACACTAAAATATGAAATTTGCGAAACAGGAGATACTGCGTGTACTTTTAATTCTAGGAGTGCAAATGATAGCAAGCTTTATGATTGCATATCTTACCGATATAACATGGAATTTGAAAAGTTTTACATCTAATTATGTGTTTATAGTATTTTGGGTTACTTATGCGGTTTGCAGAATAGGTGTTGCATTTTTTAAGAGAGTTAAATCAAAAAAAGTTGGAAATATTTAGAGTTAGTGATTATTTGTAAAAAACATAGATTTAATTAAAGTTTATGGACAATTACTTTTGCTCTGAGTAAATATATTTCAGAAAAATAAATATTCTAATTGACAAAAAACAGTAAATCAAAATAGGTTTGCTGTTTTTTTGTTACTCAATTTTCAGAATAAAATCGTCAATAAATAAAAAAGGTATTTAACAAAATGTTTCCCGGGGAAATGATAAACACCTCATAAATAGGTTACAAATTTTTTCTCATTTGACTTGGAGTGACACCATAAGTTTTTTTAAAAGCTTTTTGGAAATATCCATCACCATAATATCCTACAGATTTTGCTATTTCAACGATGGGTAATTCATCATCATAAAGTAATTCAAGCGCTTTTGACATTCTACATTTTTGGGTGTAGTCGTTTATAGTTGTATTAAACATTTCTTTAAAACCGGTTACCAATTTTTGCTGATTAATAGCAAATTTTTTAGTAAGTTCGAGGATTGTGAAGCTGTTTATAAAGTTTGTTTCTATATAAGATTTTACGCTGTTTAGAATTGTTTTGTCCTTAGAAGAAAGGTAGACATTGAGTTTGGGTTTTTCTTTATAAATATAATTATAGAGAAGAGAAAAAACTTCCAAAGATTTACCCTGAATATAAAGCTTTAGGGCTTCTCCCTCTAAAGAGCACTCTTTGATACTACTGCAAATTGATGTTATTTCCGGAATAGAAACAGGCTTTGGATTTAACAACATTGCGGATCTTTCAAAAAAATCGTCCTCCAATTTTATGGGAAGGGAAGAAAAGAAATCTTCCCTAAAAGCGAATTCGATATTGAGGAGTCTTTTATTTGCCTCAATTCTTTTGTATCCATAAAAGAAACTGTAGTTAACATAGGCGTTCAAACCATACTCAAATTCAAATACACTATCTTTTTTTTGGTAGTATGAGGCTGTTCCTGAGTAATATTGTCCTATTTCAATCATCCTTTCATCGGTATATTCTTTTATAATAAATGGCTGATAAAGAGTGCAGTCAGAAATTATTGCCATGGCTGATTTTGGATTGCCGAGAATGGAGAAACCGCCAATGCCCTTTTCTTCATTTAAAATATAGTCGTTTCTTCCTTCCCTTGAATATTTAACAAAACCAAAACTTTCAAAATCTTTCCAATAATCCTCGATAGTTCTCATATATACACCTGCTTTTTTTGAATTATTATCTGTCTTATTTGAAGAAAATATTAACATAAAAAGCCTGAAAAAGCAATAATAAAGCAAAAAAAGCTGTTTTATTTACAGAAATATGCTGGTTGATAATCACCATTAAATAAGGTAAACTAAAGCGTGTTAGCCATATCTAACCAAAGTGTTTTTGAAGGAGGTTGTTTTTGAATATGAAAAATAAATCAAAAGGGATCTTAGATCATATTTTCCATTACTCGAGTGAAGGCAAATCTTTTTTGGTATTCAGCATATGTTTATCAGTTATAGGAATGATATGTAATGTTATCCCCTATATATCGGTATATTTTATCAGCAAGGCATTTTTAATATCAGGAGGAAATAAAAAAACAATATTATTTTGGATAATTGTAGCAGGTATTGCCATCTTCCTAAACTTGATTTTTACTTTCATAGGTGGGTTGGGCTGTCACAAAATTGCTTTTAAAACTTTATATCTTTATAGAATTAAGATCATGGAACACTTAGGTAAATTACCGCTTGGATTTTTTTCAAAAAATACAAGTGGCAGCATTCAAAAAATCATGGATGAAAATGTTGAAAAGCTGGAAGGAATCATTGCACATATGATGCCGGACTTAATAGGTTCCTTTGCTGTGTTGTTATTGCTCTTTGCAGGTATCGGCTATCTGAATATAATCATGGCAATTACCGTACTTGTATCTGTTGTTATTGCATTTCTTTTTCAGTTTATGATATTCGGAAGTAAGAGTGCAAAAGCAAGATATGAGAGCTATATGAAAGCTTCGGGTAACATTACAAGCAGTTTTTCTGAATATATAAAGGGAATGGCGGAAGTGAAGCTCTTCGGTAGAACAGGCGGTATGCTGAGAAGTCTTGAAAACCACCTTGATGAAAGTCTTCAATGGGAACTTACAAATTACAAAAAGGCGTCTCTTCCGATGAGCATGTATAAGAGTATCATTTTGTCTCTTTTAACCTTTGTAGTTCCTATGGGAGGACTGCTTATATGGAATAGTCCGATGGAGTCCACTGTATTAGCTGTTATTATGGCTCTTATTATTGCACCGGCTCTATACGAACCTCTTTTAACCTGCATTGACTATGCTACTCAAATAAACCTTGCCAAAGCGGGACTTTCTCAAATTGAGAATATTATAAATGAAACTGTTTTTGAAATTAAGGATAGTTCAGATGAAATAAGTGGAAGTGATGTCGTATTTGATAATGTTTCATTTTCTTATGAGAGCGAAGCTGATTCTTTGAGAAAGTTTGCTCTTGACAAAGTTTCTCTCGTGTGTGAGGAAAAGAAAATGACAGCCTTAGTCGGCGAATCGGGAAGTGGAAAGTCTACAATAGGACAGTTGATTTTGCGTTTTTGGGATGTAGATGAAGGAAGTATAAAAATCGGTGGAAAGGATATAAGAGCGGTTGCTACAAAAGAGCTAATGGGAAAAATTGCCTTTGTTTTTCAAGATACTCATATTTTTTCCGATACGGTAAGGAATAATATTTCAATGAATGGAGATGTTTCAGAGGAAGAAATCATCAAAGCTGCTAAAAAAGCGAGATGCCATGAGTTTATAATGAATCTTCCAGATGGTTATGACACGATAATTGGTAGCGGTAATATAAAGTTGTCCGGCGGAGAAGCCCAGAGGCTATCCATTGCCAGAACATTTTTGAAAGATTCTGAAATTGTGATTTTAGATGAAGCTTTAGCTTATACTGATGCCGAGAATGAAAATCTGATTCAAGAAGCTATTAAAAATTTAATTAAGAATAAGACGGTTATTGTAATTGCTCATAGATTAAAGAGCATTATGGAGGCGGATAACATTATTGTTTTAAAAGAAGGGAAAATAATAGAAGAAGGCACGCATGAAAATCTTTTAGAAAAAGACGGAGAGTATAAGAGTTTATGGGATTTACAGTTTGAAGCAGAAAGTTGGGAAATCGAGAGAAAGGCGGGCGAACAGCAGTGAGAGAAATTATAAGAAAATTTACCATGGGACATCCAAAACAGGTATTAGAGCCGGTAGTATGGCATTTTTTAGAAGGATTTACAATGACTTTTCCTGCCGTCGCTGTTTACTTTGCAATCAATCTTTTTATAAAACACTTTGAATATCCGAAGGGGATTTTTGATGAGGGATACTGGAATATTGCTCTATGGATGTTCGGTTTATTTATATTACAACTAATTGTCAGTACACTTACTTTTTTAAGACTGTTTCTTCCGGGGGCAATTCATTCTACAAATAATAAAAAAGAGTTTATAAAAAAAATCAAAGGATTGCCCCTCGGTTTTTTCTCTAAAACACGTTCCGGAGAGCTTATCAATACATTTACAGGAGATTTTTTGGCGATTGAACAAAGCATGGTAGGAAGCTTTACAGGACTTTTAGGAATCGTTTGCTCTTGCGTCATCACTTCTGTATTCATGTTTTATTTTAATCCTATTATAGCTATTGCTTTTTATGTTACGATACCTGTTTCGGGAATTATCATCATGGCATCCATGAAAATGTTCGGACACTTGAGCGTGGAACTCAGATCTGCTAAAGATGATACCGCAGAAGGATTAAATGAATATCTTTCAGGGATGAAAACTTTAAGAAGCTATAACCAAATAGGAGAAGGTTTTTCGAAGCTTCAAACAGCATATAGGCATTTGATGAATGTAAGCATAAAAGGTGAAACTATAGGAGGAGCACTTCTCGGTTTGGCACTGACACTTGTGAGGTCAGGGTTACCACTTATGTGTTTTGTGGGTTCATACCTATTGCTTGGTGGCAAGATAAGCCTGATTTCGTTTTTGAGCATTATTGTTATCGGGACTAAAATCATAAGTCCTCTTTTGACTTGGATTAGGTACACTGCATTGCTTAGGGCACAGTATGTAAGTGCAGGAAGGATTGACAATGTAATGAAAGAAAAGGAGTTGTTTGGAAACAAAAAAATAGAAAGTTTAGATGATATTCATTTTGAAAATGTAAGTTTTTCCTATACAAAAGGTCAAACGATCATTAAAAATATATCTTGTTATCTTAAGAAAAACTCTCTTATTGCAATTGTGGGTCCGAGTGGGAGTGGTAAATCAACAATGCTTAAATTGATTGCAAGATTTTGGGATGTTGACAAAGGCAAAATAAAAATAGGTGAAATCCCTCTAAATGAAATCTACCCGGATAATTGGTTAGAACAAATTTCTATGGTTTTACAAGATGTTTATCTTTTTCATGAAACAATCAGAGAAAATATTATTTTTGGAAATGAAAATGTAGAAGAGGAAGATATGATTTATGCTTCGAAGCTGGCAGGGTGTCATGATTTTATTGAAAAGCTCCCGAAAGGGTATGAAACAATTGTGGGAGAGGGAGGTTCTACATTATCAGGAGGTGAAAAACAAAGGATATCCATTGCCAGAGCAATTCTTAAAAATGCACCTATTTTACTTTTAGATGAACCTACTTCAAGTTTAGATGCAAAGAATGAGGTCTTGATTCAAAAAGCGATATCAAACTTAGTAAAAGATAAAACGGTAGTTATGATTGCTCATAGATTAAAAACAATAAAAAATGCGGACCATATAATTGTTTTAGATAAGGGAAGTATTGTAGAAGAAGGAAAACATGAAGAGTTGTTAAAGAACGAAGGGCTTTATCAGAAACTCTGGAATTTGCAAAATAAATCAAAAGAATGGAAAATATCATAGGAGATTCGCCTTTCTTTGTTTGGAAGACAACAATATATGAAGCGTAGGAATGAAAAATTAAAGAGTTAGAAAATGTAATGAATCAGTTGAGAAAATCAAAAAAAGTAAAGCAGAGAATGTCAGTATGTACATTTTAAAAATATTATAATCACAGGATAAATTAATTGATTTGTTCTGTCATTATCATCTTGCAAAATAAGGAATGACATGATACAATGATAACAGCGTTATCGGTCATAGGAGGTGAAGTCTGTTGATTAGAAGTAGTTTTGATGATACTCATGCCAAAATACTGGATTGTGGAAAAAAGCACTTCCTGAAGAATGGATTTGAAAAAGCCGGTTTAAGAGATATATGTAAAGATGCCGGCGTGACTACAGGAGCTTTTTATAGACATTTTAATGATAAAAATGAATTATTTGAAGCAATTGTTTCTCCGGTAGCGAATAAAATAATAGATAATTTTTTTAAGTATGAAAAAATCTCGATTAACGGTATTAGAACAAAACAGAATGAAAAAGTTGCAGAAGTTCATGTAGATGGTACGATAGAAACTGCAATGTTTCTTTTTGACAATAAAGAAATTTATGCGTTGCTAATTAATGGTTCTTTTGGCTCATCATATGCAAACTTTCTCGAAAAATTAACGGAAATGGAAGACGGTACAAGAATAAAAATGCAAGAGATTTATTCTGATACAGATGATTCACAGGAACATATTAGTAATAAAGGATTTCATATAATTAATCACTCCCATTTTTTAGCACTTACTGAGGCTGTTTTACATTCGGAGAATAAGGAGGAGCTAATTGATCACGCAAAACTGGTATCTCGTTTTTTTTCAGGAGGCTGGAAAACTGTTCGAGGATATTAAGTTTAAGTATAGGATAAGTAAAAGCAGATTTTTTTTAAAACAAAAGATAACAATGTTAGCACATACTGTTATCAAAAGTTTAAATAATGATTCATATTCAATCTAAATAAAATTAAGGAGGAAATATAAGATGAATAATGAAAAACAAAATAAGTTAAAAATGAGGGATATTATCACGTTATCTATATTTAATATAGCAATGATTGTAATAATGCTTGCCACGAAAATGTGTACCATGATGTTAACAACACCTGCATTTGACTATTTATTTTATGTAGGAATTATGGGCTTGCTTTGTGGACCTGTGTTTGTAGTGATGTCAAATAAGGTGCCTAAAAGGGGCATATATTTAGTTACCGGAATATTCGGTGGACTATTCATAACTGTAATGGGATCTCCATGGTTTTTGCCGGTAATGATTGTGGTGGGTATCATATGTGAAATAGTTATGATTGGGAAAGATACTTATAGAAGCCCTAAAAGAAATGGTATTGCATATTCAATATACTGGGCGTTATATGCTCTTGGCAGTACAATTCCTATGTTTTTTTTCAAGGAACAGTATTTAAATAGTTTAAAAGCAAGCTATACGGATGAAGGAATTAAGACCTTGGTTAGATTTTATGGCTCATGGGATATGCTTTTATTGATTGCTGCAATAACAATTGTATTATCTGCAGTTGGATTTATAGTGGGACAAAAACTTTTAAAAAAACATATAGAGAAGGCAAAGCTGGTATAGATGAGAAAATTAGATAATAGGACATATATTATCTTATTAGCAGTATCAACAATATTTTGGTTTTTATTTAATAAAAATTATCAAATACATTTAAGTGTTGCATTAAATATGTCTCTTTTAATTTATATAAGAGAATATAAAAAGGCTATCAAATTTGTTATTACATACTTTGCCATGATTCTATTGGCAAATTTATTTGCAGGTAAGATAGCCTTAATGTATATAATTTTGAATATGTTAGCCCGAAGCATTCCGCTTATAATGCTGGTTACATGTATAGTTACAGGTAATTCCGGTGAACTTATGTCAAGTTTACAGAAATTAAGAATACCGAAATCTATTATTGTCATGATTTGCATCATGATAAGGTTTTTCCCTGTTTTAAGTAAAGAGAGCATATATATTCGGAATGGTATGAAAGCAAGGGGAGTATTTAGCAACCGGAAAGATTATATTAGACATCCTTTTTTGGCATACGAGTGTTTCATGGTTCCGTTAATAATTCGATGCATAAAATTGTCGGACGAACTTGGAGCTACGGCAGAGCTAAGAGGATTAAATGCAGATAAGAGTAGGACATGCATATATGAGGTGGTTTTCGGTCTAAAAGATATATTTGCACTTATTATGTATGGAGCTGCAATAGGATTAATATATTTTGGAGTGTGAATATTGGCGATGATAGAATTTAAAAAAGTATATTTTTCTTATAAGGACGGTGATGAATCTATAAAAGACATTAGTTTTTCTGTAAAACAGGGAGAATGCACCATTCTTTGTGGGAAATCAGGCTCAGGAAAGAGTACGATTTTACGTACAGTGAGTGGATTAGCTCCTGTTTTTTATGAGGGTTCTTTACAAGGAAAAATTGAGGTAGATAGGCAAATTCCGGCTGAATTGGAATCAGAAAATCGTGCCAAATTGTTTGGCGTTGTTTTTCAAGATCCAAGAAGCCAATTTTTTATGAATACAGTTCAAGATGAAATTTGTTTTGCAGCAGAAAATATTGGAGTTCCATCAAATAAAATAAGAGAAATGCTCTATGAAGTTTCGAGCTTTGTTGGAATTGAAGATTTACTTTTAAGAAATATAGATGAATTGTCTAGCGGTCAAAAGCAAAAAGTTGCAATTGCATCTTCTTT
>CAJPNN010000044.1 GCA_905372035.1 Bacillota bacterium
ACTATAAAAATTGGAAAATACAAATTTATATAGTTTAAGAGAGTGTGAAAAAAAATAAATTTTTGATTAGAGAAAAAATTATTGTATAAGGAGAGTTAATATGAAATCATTAGAAGATTTTAAGAATGGTACTTACTCATTTGAAAGAAATAAGTTTGATGGGAATATAGATGTTAATGGGAAAAAAATATCAGAAATAAGAAGTAAGTATTGGAAAGATTTTCTAGGAAATGAGTTTGGGAATTATGAAAAATATTTATCTAAGGAATTTAATATTAAAAGAAATGATTTTGAACAAATTTTATCTGAACAAGGTTTTTCGATCAAGAAATCAGAAGAAATTATTATGTGGGAGGATTTTATTGAGTTACTACAATCTTGTTATTGTGATGATGTTCAACTACATAACTTTTATGTTGTAAATGAAAAAAGTGAGAGGGTAAAACCTTTATTCTATACATTTTATATTCCGTTTGTTAAAGTAGCTATATTTAAGCTAAAACGGTATATTAGAGATTATGATGTTACAGAAGATATTATAAATCAATTTACAGTTCAACTATTAGATAAATTGACAAATATTAGTTATAGAACATTGATCTTGGAATTAAATATTGCAAAAGAAGAGGGAGAATTAAAAGGAGAAAGTAAGGAAGACAGGTATCAATATTTTTTGGAGTATTGCCTTATAGAGAAGTTTTGGGATTATCTTGAAGAATATCCTGTAATGTTTAGGTTAATGGTGGAAACTGTGAATAACTGGATTTTATCAACATCTGAGTTTATAGAACATTTCTATAAAGATTCTTTAGAACTTAATGATGTTTTTGGTATTTCGAATAGAATAAAAAAAGTAGACTTAAGCGTGTCTGACTCACATAACGGTGGAAAGTCTGTTATTATAGTTCACACAGATAATAATAAACTGGTAGTATATAAGCCAAGAAATTTAGAATTAGATGAAAATTTTCAAAAAACACTAAAATTATTTAATGAGGTTATGGGTAGTGAGCTGTATTCTATAAAAATACTTAACAAAGGTTCATATGGATGGACAGAATATGTTATGCATGAGCCTTGTAAAGATGGATTTGATATGGAAACATATTACAAGGAATTAGGGGAATTACTATTCATTTTATATATTTTAAGGGGAAATGATATACATTATGAAAATATAATTGCACATGGAAAGCATCCTGTATTGATAGATTTAGAAACTGTATTTCACAACAAAACAAATGAATTTGAAAAAATGTCTGCTGCGGACAGAATATATGAAGTGATTGAAAATTCAGTAAGAAGAGTTGGCATATTGCCAAATATAATATGGGGTAAAGATGGTGATGTTGGAGTAGATGTGAGTGCTATGACAAATGAAGAAAATAAGGAAATTCCTATCGAAAGGGCAAGTATTTCAAGTATATTGACTGATGAAATGAGAATAGATTATAGAAAATCAATATTAAAGAAAAAAAGTAATGCTCCTTTTGTAAGAGATGTCCAAATTGATGTTTCTAAATACAAACAGAATTTAAAGTATGGTTTTATTAATAGTTATGAAAAATTTTTGACAGACAGTAATAAAATCAAGCTGAAAATTGATACAGAAAAGTACAATAATATTTATTCAAGACAGATAATGAGAGCAACACAGTATTATTCATCTATGATACAACTGTCTTTTCATCCCGATTTTCTGCGCAGTGGATTAGATAGGGAAATGTTATTTTCAAGATTATGGATTCAAGTTGAGGAAGAAAATAAGTTGGAAAGAATTTCAGGGTTAGAATTTTTATCCATGTTGAAAAATGATATTCCAATGTTTTTATCAAAAATTAATTCTTGTGACGTTCAAGATGGAAACGGAAAAATTGTTGAAAAGTTTTTTAAAAATAGTTCAGTTGATTTGGTTATAAAAAAGATAAATAATATTAATAAAAAGGATTTGAAGATACAATCTTTATTAATAACAACTGCCTTAAATTATGATCCAAAGTATAATTTTGCAGAAAATAAAGAAACAAAACATGAAAAAATATTAAAAATAACAAAAAAACGCAGATCTTATAATGATATAAAAAAAGAGTTCATAGAAATATCTAGAAATATAGCTAATTATTTAATTGAAAATTCATTTATTGGTGATAATGGGGATGTTAGTTGGATAGATATGAATATTGTTGGCGAAAAAACAAATGATTGGAATATGGTGCCAATAGGTCTTGATTTGTATAGTGGAGTTTCTGGAATATTAATTTACTTTGTTTACTTATATAAAGAAACTAATAATAAAAAGTATTTGAATGTAGTAAGACAATGTTATGAAAGCATAAGAATTTATTTTGATAGAAAAGATAAATATGATAGAGATAAAGATAAAATACTTTTTGGTGGGTTTTCTGGAGAAACTCCATTAATATACGCTCTGATTATCCTAGAAAAAGAACTCGGGGATTTATTTAACTTGGTTGAAATTGAATCAATGAGAAACAGTGTATTATTGAGTTGTGAAGAAAATCTCAATAAAAGTAAAGATCATGATGTGATAATTGGTTCTGCTGGAGTTATTGTAATACTTTTAAAATACTATGAGTTTACAAAAAAGAGGGAAATTTTAGATATTATCAAGGTTTATGCAGAAGAAATAATAAAAGGCTTTGTAACAATGGAT
Source organism: Bacillota bacterium (assembly GCA_905372035.1). GTDB lineage: Bacteria > Bacillota > Clostridia > Peptostreptococcales > Anaerovoracaceae > CAJPNN01. Next base: position 2,675 of record CAJPNN010000044.1, read on the forward strand.
AATGGAGTCATAGCATGGCAAGGATCCTTTGCAAAAAGACCATTAGGAGGTTTTGCTCATGGGACATCAGGAATAGTTTGGGTGCTGGCTAAATTGTATGAACTTACGAAAGATGATAGATACTTAGATATTATAGAAAGAGGATTAAAGTATGAAGACATACTCTATCGAGCAAATGTGAATAATTGGTCTGATCAGAGGGAAACTGATGATGGAATAAAATATGATGATATAGACAATAATATACCAGTAGCCTGGTGTCATGGAGCAAGTGGTATTTTGTTAAATAGACTATGTTTAAAAAAAATGGATATTCCGCTTTCATCAAAGAGAAAGCAAAAAATTGAAGTAGATATTTTTAATGCAATTGAAACTTGTTTAAAGTATGGATTGGGAAGAAGCCACTGCTTATGTCATGGAGATTTTGGTAATATTGAAATATTACTTTTTGCTAGTGAAATTATGAAAGATGAAAAAATAAAAGAAAAATGTGATACTTATATGGAATATATTTTGAATGATTTAAAAAATGGAAAATGGAAATGTGGAATACCATATAAGGATTCACCTGGAATGATGGTTGGATTATCAGGGATAGGGTATGGACTATTAAAATTATGTAATCCTAGTTTACCGTCAATTCTGTTATTGGAATAGGAGGTATAACTTGAAACAGGTTAAGTTTATACAACAATTATCTGAAACAGGATGTGGTGTAGCTGCTATTTGTATGATATTGGATTTTTATGGCTGTAAAACACACATTGCTGAATTGAACAAAAAAATAAATATTTCAAGAGACGGTGTTTCACTTAGGGAGCTTATAAAGGTTTCAAAAATCTATGGGCTAACAGCAAGAGCAATGCAATTGCAAGACAAAGAAAACATAAGGCAAATATACAATGAACTACCATGTATTTGTCTTAAGAACAATAATCATTATATAGTACTTTGCAAAATAAAAAATGATTTTGTGTCTTATCTAGACCCAGAGATTGGCAAAGTAACTGTGAGTATTGAAGAATTTAATAAATCTTTTACAGGAATAATGTTGTTGCTTACACCTAATAAGGAGTTCAAAAAAAGGAAGAAAAAGAATTATAGTTTTAGTTTATTAAAATTGGGTTTTCTTGATAAAAAAATGATTGTTTTAGCAATATTTTTGTCAGTTGTAATTCAAATGATGACTCTTTTTACTCCATGGATAACAAAATATGTAATAGATGATGTTGTAGGAAAAAGTGCAAATACAAACATATTTATTTTGTTTATATATTCTATAATATTTGCTTTTGCGTATGGGTTATTTTCTTTTATAAGGTATAAAATAATATCATTGTTAGAGAAAAAATATGTTTCTTCTTTAAAAAAAATAATTGTAGAAAAAACTTTTAAACTACCATTAAAGTTTTTTGATATTAGATCAGCAGGAGAAATTATTTCAAGAATAAATAGTATTGATGCGCTTCAACAAATTATAACAAATATTGTTACTTCTATCTTTATTGATTTTACAACAGTAGTGATAGTAGCTATAGTAATGCTTAGAAGTTCTGTGAAATTAGCTTATATAATTTTTGCAATGGGTTTTATTTTATGTGTTTTCCTACTATTTTTTCTTAAAACAGTAGATAAAAAAAATTTAAATTCTATTATGAGCAGAGAAAAAACTCAAAGTTACTTGATGGAAAGTTTTTCAAATATCACCATTATGAAGACATTAGGTGCAAATAAAATAGTTGTAGGTAAATGGGGTGAGTTTTATAACAAGCAAATTTCTTCAGAATATATTAGAGAGAAAACGTTGGGACTTTATCAAAGCTTCATGCTCTCATACAGATTATTACCAACTTTTGTAATATTATTTATAGGTAGTCTTTTGATAAATGATAAAGTCATGTCTATTGGAGAAATGATGGCTTTTATATCATTAACTAATCTTTTTCTAAATCCTTTAGCGACAATCATGCAAAATGTATTTGATTTTCAGTATTCAACATCTATTATTGACAGACTTACGGAAATAGTGTTTGAAGATGAAGAACCAGTGAATGATGGAAAATATATAAAAAATTTCGAGCAATTAGAATTTAATAATGTAGATTTTTCATATGATGGAAGGTGTGGAGAAAAAGTTCTTAATAATATTACATTTAATTTGAAAAAAGGAGATAGAATATCTTTTGTTGGTAGAACGGGGTGTGGGAAAACTACAATAGTAAAATTGATATTGATGTTATATCCATATTATAATGGAAATATACTTATAAACTCAGAAAATATAAATAAATATAATTTGAAATCATACAGAAAATTGTTTGGAATTGTGCTGCAAGATCAAATGTTTTTTAATGATACTATAAGGAATAATATTGATATTGCTCAATCGCATACAGATGATGAGGTTAAACAGGCTATAAAAATTGCTTGTTTTGAAGCTGACGTAGAAAAAATGCCTTTTAAAATGGATACACAAATTGGTGATAATGGACATAACTTGTCAGGAGGACAAAGGCAGAGATTAGCAATAGCTAGAATTTTAATTAATGAGCCTCAAATTGTTATTTTAGATGAAGGTACAAATCAATTAGATGCAATTACAGAGGATAGAATTATGAAGAATTTAAAAGAGAAAAATATATCATTAATAACAATAACACATAGGCTTTCAACAATAGTATCATCAGACAAAATATTTTTTTTAGACAACGGGAAGATTGTGGATAGTGGTGAGCATATAGAATTAAAAGAAAGGAATGAATCTTATAGTAGGCTTTTTGAAAAACAATGATACCAAATGTAATTAAGAAATGAGATTTAAATAAATTTTTATATGATAAAATTATTAGAAATTTAAGTCTAATAATTTATTTTTAGGAGGGATAGAATTATTTAAATTGGATTGTTAGAATTAATGAATATGGAGCATATTATGAAAAGAGTATTTTTATTATTAAAAGAGTATTTATTAACGAAGATATTACCTTTTTATAGTTAAAATAAATCAGCTTATTTTAGATAAAAGATACTTTTCGTATAATTTAAGAGGACTTTGCATGTCAAAATGCAGAAGTCCTCCTTTTTTATTTTCAAAACTTTTCGTTGTCAAAAAATAAAAAAGGAGGATTTTGCAAATGACAGATGATAGGAAGTATATTTATGTAAAAGGTAAAAAGATATATGTGTCAGATGAAATATATAAAGCATATAAGAAACAGCTCAATCATGAAGCTCATGTAAGTAGACTTGACAGAAAGCATAAGGTCTACGGTTTTGAAGATTACAATGTCAATATAGAGTCCATTGCAGATACAGATATAGATATTGAAAAAATCATTGAAACCAAGATGAGAATAGAGGAGCTGTATAAAGCACTTGAGAAGCTCAATGAGGAAGAAAGAAAAGTAATAGATTCTTTGTATTTCAAAGAGATGAGCATTCGTGATTTAGCAGAAGAACAAAAGGTGTCTTCAAAGAAGATATTTAACTTTAGAAACAAAATTTTAAAAAAGTTAAAAGTGCTGCTTAATCAGTAAATAACTGATAGGGAGCAGATGGGAGACGATTTGCTCCCTATCTAAAAGAATCTAAAAATTGGAAATAAAAGTCTATAAAAATAGAAATTATAGTAGTAAAAAGATATTTGTCTTATAAAAGTTGAATATATTTTGTAAGTATCAAAGTGCCATTTCTAGTAATTAAATAGAAAAATAATTAATTGTAAAATAAACAACTATATTACTTGCAAAATTAAATTAGTTAGGATACACTGACTATAGTAAAGAGTTATGGTGATTTCGAGAATAGAACTATTCGTTGATATAATTTTAGAAAGTGAGGTGATTGAGATGTTTATAAGTGGTCTTTAAAATTAGAGAGATGGGGATGGACATAGAAGGATGCTCCAAAATTACAATTTAATAAAAAAGATAGGTTGTATTTAAAGGAAGGATGGGAAATTAGATGTTAAAGAAAAAATCTGGATGGTTAAGTATAGTAGCATTAATGAGCATATTAATGGTAGTATCTCCCATGAATGTATTTGCTGCAGAAAGTGAAAATACAACAAGAGTTAATCAAGATGTTACAGTTGAAATTAGAGATACTAATGATTTAGCAACATTATCGGATGAGTTAGATAGATTTGTTCAGTTAAATCCGGATAGTACGGAAGAAGAACAGGACGCACATCTTATAGAGTTTATAAAAAATGGTGGTTTAAGCAATAATAGAATAGACTCAAGAGGTGTGGGTGATTATCTTCCTGGATATGGTAGTCTTAATCCTGCTGAAAGAAAATTAGCACTTGCACATCCTGTACAAGCTGTAAAGGTATATAATGCAGGAAAAACTGCTACCAATAAAACAATAGAAGTATATGGTCAGAATGGGTGGCAGGATAATTCAGATGCTTTTAGACATTGTCTGTGGAATGCTTTAATGAAACAATCCATAGGTGTGTCTGCAGCTGAAAAATGGGCTACTGCTCATGAGTATAACTCAAGTGGTGTAGATAAAGCTATGGATTTACACAACAATAGTATTGGTAGAGGAATTAATGTTTCAGGACAGTCAACAGCAAACATTGTAGATTCAGTAAAAGCAAAGGTAAGAGATGGATCTTGTAGAAGGATTATAAACGGTTCGTTGGTGGCTACTGATGGTTCCGGAATGAAATAGATAAATATATTAGATAGCGACTTTAAGTTTTTTAAAGTCGCTATCTTTAAAATTATGGAGGGAAAATGAAAATAATATCAAAAAAACATATTATTTTTGGAACGCTATTCTTAATATATATGATAATAGTTTTTTCTTACAGTTTTTTTCAAAAAAGCAATTTAAATAAGGTATTATCAACAAAGATTTTTTTATTGCATTTATATTCATTTTCGATTATATTTGGTTTTATTATCTCTATCATTTCAGTAGTAATTTTAATAGTTATGTTGTATATGAATAGATATTCTTATCAAAATATATTATTTATGGGTTGGATTGGGATATTGATTTTATCTGTAATACTTATAATATTCGGATCAGACACAAAAACAAAGGGTAGTACTTTAAATACAACACATACTGTTAAAATTGTTGAATGGAATACCGCTAATAACATTGACGGAAAAAACATTTACACGATATTTGGAGAATTTGATGCTGATATAGCTGTTTTACCTGAATTGGAAGGATATGAAAAAGGCGATATATCTCAACAAAGATTGAAAGATTTATTTAGTGCAGCCAATTTGGATTTTGGTAAATATGAGTCATTTGTCTCGCTTTCCACCGAAGGTAGCATTGCACCAGTGACTATAATTATCAAAAAAGGAAGGTGTCAATTTAGTAATAACAAAAAAGTACCTATGACTAGATTTGGGACAATATACTTAAAATCAGATTCAGAACAAATACCTAGTATTGTAGGACTACACACAGCTCCTCCATTGCCAGGTTTGATAGATATTTGGAAAAAGGATTTAGAACTAATTTCTTATGACATAGTTAAAGAACAGCCCGATGCTATAATTATAGGAGATTTTAATGCTACTATGAGGCATGGAGCCTTAAATGATATAATAACACATGAAGATGTATTAAATAGTTTATCTATATATAATAGAGGAACATGGAATGTGAAATTGCCATATTTTTTTAGAACATCAATAGACCATATTTTAATACCTAAAAATCAATATTTGGTAAAGAACATAGAGGTAAAAAACTTGTACAATTCAGATCATATGGCAATATTTGCCGAAATACAAAGAATAGAATAAATTTATAATATATGATTAAAAAATTAAAGGTTTATAGAACTAGTTTAACTTGGCGATTAAGAGAAAAAATCTTAATCGCCTTATATTTTTAATAAGTTTCAATTTGAACAAAGCTAATTCTTATAAACAAGTGAGCAGAATGAGTTAACATAACATTGTTATTTCTTTAATATTTAGAATACTTTGTATATTAAGGTATGAAGGAGCTATTTTTTTTTTGAAAAATTTTCTAAAAAATGGAAACAAAAGTCCTTGAAAGTAAGGTTTATATATAGAGGGAGTTTTAACCTTGGAAAAATTAAATATATTTGCAGATATAAGAAAACAGTTCTTTGACAACTTCATAGACCAAGACAGGACGTTAACCATTTATAGAGCAGCTATCAACAAACGCCAGGAGCTTTCTGCTGAGGAATCTTAGATTTAAATTTTTTAGGTATTTTCTTGGTTTAAACGAATACTTGCAAAAGCAAAGGATAGAAGAAAGTGAGCGATAAATTTGAAGATAGGAAATAGGTGTGGCAGCCTATTGCGATGATATAAATGGGGATAATGATACTTCTACAGTTGTTGCCGGCTCATCTGGAAAAGAGGCGGAGGTGAAATTCCTATGTTGTGTGCTAATAGCCAACACACCTGTCAATGTCAAAAAACTTAAATTTATGAGAGGAGAATTTTCTTATGAAAGAAAATAAGGGAAATTCCACGAAAGATAGGGAAGTCGTGGGATTTACAGTTAAGGAGGCAAAAGAGGGGCAAAAGATAGATCAAATAGAAGGTATTAAAATTAAAGTAAGATTTTCAGATACAGGACTTCATTTAGAGCATTTAGTGACGGCGTACATTAAAGAAAAACTGCTTATGGTATAGGATGATGGTAAAGTACAATGAATAAGTTGTATAATTCCATCATTATAATCTGAAAATAAAAAAATATAGCATAGGTATTGCAATGAAATATGAGGAGCGTTATAATAAATGCGTGGAAGCCTAACCTTTATATTTGGTTTATTGTATAAATCAAATTGAAGGGGGCTTTTTTGTGTTTAAAAATAAAGCAGTAATGTATCTAAGACTATCCAAGGAAGATGGAGAAGCGATAGAAAGCAACTCCATTAGCAATCAGAGAGAAATCATTAGAGCATATCTTAAAAATAAGGATATTCAAGTTGTTGGAGAGTATGTTGATGACGGCTACTCCGGAGCTAATTTTCAGCGTCCTCAGTTCAGTCGGATGATAGATGATGCCTATGAGAAGAAATTTGACACCATTATTGTAAAAGACCTGTCCAGATTCGGACGGGATTATATCGGAGCAGGAAGATATATTCAGCGGATTTTTCCAGAGATAGGGATAAGATTTATATCCGTTAATGACAATTATGACAGCAAACATGCAGATATGAGCGACACGCACCTTATTCTTCCGATTAAGAACTTTATTAATGACAGTTACTCAAGAGATATTTCAAATAAAGTGAAAAGCTCACAAAGAGTAAAGCGACTGAATGGGGAATATATCGGTGCCTTTGCACCCTACGGCTATAAGAAAAGTGAGGAAAATAAGAACAAACTTGTGGTTGATGAAAATGTAAGAAATATCATTAAAGCTATTTTTGATATGAAATTACAAGGCTATTCGTCAAAAGCAATCGGAGATGAACTCAACAGCTTAGGCATAGATTCTCCGAAAATCTATAAAGAAAAGCAGGGTTTAAACTATAAGGGTGGCTTTGAAGCGGTGAAAGGCGGAAACTGGTCTGCAAAAGCTATCAATCGTATTATAGAAAATAAAATTTATATCGGCGTGATGCAGCAGGGTAAAAGTGCAACCATCAGCTACAAAAATAAAAAGCAATTAGAAATTCACCCGTCTGATTGGATAAGTGTAGAAGATACCCATGAGCCTATTATCAGTGAAGAAGTGTTTCAAATCGCAAATGTACTTTTAAAAAGAGATTTCAACACCAAAGTCAAGCAACAAGTGGAATTATTTGCAGGTATGCTGTTTTGTAAGGATTGCAACAGCCCTATGGTTCGTAGGACTGTAAAAACCAATAAAAAAACTGATATTTTCTATATATGCTCCAAATACAATAAAGAGAAGACCTGCACAAGACACAGCATTAAACTGAAAGCTTTAGAAGAAGCGATAACTAAGTTGTTAAAGCAATATATTTCCTTTAACGAAAAGCTTTATAGTATTGTAAAAAATATTGATTTTAATGTGGATATTAAGGATAGTCAAATTGCTATCTTACAACGTGAAAAGGAAATGACAGAAAATCTTATTTCATCCTTATATACGGATTTGGAAGAGGATGTTATTACAAAAGAGGAATATCAACTTTTTCGGAAAAACTACCTTGAGCAACTTTCAAAGCTTGAAGAAAATATCAAGAATAGGTTGGAAAAGCAAAGAAACATCAAAGAAAGCATTCAAAAGAATAAGAATTGGATTATTGATATTAAAAAGTATAAAGAGCTGAATACGCTTGACAGATTATCAGTGGTAATGCTGATTGACAGAATCCTGATTGGAGAGAACAAAGAAATTGAAGTTGTTTTTAACCATGCTCAGAAATTAGAAATGATTGAAGAAATCACAAAAGAAAAAAGCAATAAGGATAGGGCATCTCTTTCTGAAATGGGAAACGTAAATAGGAAAGTGAGGTATGCTAGATGAAGAAAAATACAATATTTCTGAAGAATAATAAAGATTCGAGGTGGTACCATGGCAAGAACTAAAAAAAGATACTTGGAAACACCTCAAATAGAAGAGATACAGAAAAAGAGTCCAATCATCTATCATGCCGGAATTTATGTGAGACTATCTCATGAAAGAACGGAAACCTATCGAAATAAAAGCAGCTCAATTTCTATACAAGAAGAAGTTTGTATAGAATTTGCAAAAGAAAAAGGAATTGCAGTTGAAAAAACATATTGCGACTATGAGTATACAGGTACAAATTTTGAGCGACCCGCTTTTAAGGAAATGATGCAGGATATTAAAAATAGAAAGATTAACTGTATTATTGTAAGAGATATGTCCAGATTTGGCAGAGAATATTTACAGATAGGAAATTATATTGAAAAGGTGTTTCCGTTTCTGGAAGTAAGATTTATATCCGTAAATGATCATTTTGATACAATAGAAGGATGTGATAACAAAAAGAACTTTGAGATTGTTATAAAAAATCTGATTAATGATATGTACTCAAAGGATATTTCAACGAAAGTAAAAACAACAAAACTTACCCTGGCAAAAAATGGTTTTTTTATTGGAACAAATGCAGCCTATGGCTATAAAGTAAAAAAGGTTACAGGAGGCAGAAAATTAGAAATTGATGAAAATACCGCTCCTGTGGTAAAGCAGATTTTCAAGTGGGGCTTAGAGGGAGATAATCAAATAGTAATTGCCAGGCGTTTAAATGAAATTGGCTATACAACAGCTGCCACATACAACAAGACAGGAAGAATGTATCAGCATAAAGGAGATTATCAGTGGCGAAAAGGCACCGTAGATAATATTCTTGTTGCAAGAGTATATACAGGAGCTTTGGTTCAAGGTGTTAAAAGCCAAAGCTTATCTCAAGGTAAAAATCAGGAGATATTGCCAAAGGATGAGTGGATTGTCATAGAAAATGCACATGAAGCCATCATATCTGAAGAAGATTTTGAAAAAGTGCAGCAAGAAAGATTAAACAGAAAGCAAAAAAGAGAGGAGTTAAAAAGAGAAAAGAAACTTCATTCAAAGCTTAAAACTATAACAGGTATAGCACCGGAAAATCGCTATAAAAATCTTATATTTGAAAAAGCAACAGGATTTCAAATTCCAAGACATCCGGAGAGCAGTGGTGTCATTCATAAACGGATCAGCTATGTTTTTGATAACAACCGCTCGAATGGTCAGATATATGATTGTCCTAAAATTCGTTTAAAAGAAGAAACACTCGATCAGCTGATTTTACAGTTAATCAGGGAGCAGTTGCAAAATATATCTGGAGTAGAGAAATTTAAGCAAAAAATAGAGCTTCAAGGGATAATACAGCTTGAGAAGTATCAAAAGGAAAAAGATAAGTTCTATGCTTCATTGGATAAAAAGCAGTTATTTATGCAAAAGCTATATGAAAAATATGTAAAGGGCGAAATAAAAAAATCAGAATATCTTTCTTATAAAGACAATTTAATTTCTGAAATTAAGGTGATCAAGAAAGATATTTTTCAAAATGATGCGAAAGAGAAAGACCTCAAATATAAGAAAAAAGAAGCTATAAAGTGGATAGAACTATTATATTCCGCTTCAGAGAAAGTGAAACTTTCAAGAGAGCTGTTGGTAAGGCTGATAGAAAAAATAGAAGTAGGAGAAAACAATCATTTGGATATTAAGTTTAGGTTTACTCCTGCTGGCTTAGATAGATTTGGAGGTGATCTGTTTGGAGAATAATATTGCTTTTTACATGAGATTGTCGGTTGATGAAAAAGAAAAGTTGGAAAGTGAAAGTATATCCAATCAAAGATTACTTTTAAAACACTATATCTCTCTTGATAAGGATTTAAATGCCTTCAATATCAAAGAGTATGTAGATGACGGTTATAGTGGAACCTCATTAAACAGACCGGCACTGCAAAGATTATTTGGAGATGTAAAAATTGGGAAAGTAAACTGCATTATCGTAAAAGATATTTCAAGGTTTATGAGAGACTATATTACACTTGGAGATTATCTTGAAAATATCTTTCCGTTTCTCGGCATCCGCTTTATTTCAGTAAATGATGGCTATGATAGCCAAAAAGAGTCAGACACTGGAATAGATATAGGTATTCAATTTAAGGGACTTCTATCAGATTTTTATGCAAAAGAAACTGCTGAAAAAGTAAGAAATAGTCTTCTTGCCCTGAAACAACAAGGTAAATGTATGCAGGCAAATCCCCCCTATGGATATATCAGAGATCCTGATGAAAGAACAAAAATCATGATTGATGAAAAAACCGGAGAATATGTAAAAAGAATGTTCGGTATGATACTTGAGGGGTATTCCACAATCCAAATAGCGAGGACATTTAATAAAGAGTCTGTTATTACACCAAGTGCAAGGAAAAGGGAAATTACAGGTCAAACCTATAAAGAACGTAGTATTTATACCGAAAATCACACAAAAACAATCTGGATGAATTCAAGTGTTTGCAGGATTTTAAAAAATGAAATGTACACAGGCACCTTCATATTTAATACTGTAAGGAAAACAAAGCTATATGGCGGTTTAACGACAAAGATCCCACGTGAAGAATGGGGGCGTATTTATAATCACCATCCACCATTAATCAGCTATGAGGAATTTAATCAAGTACAAAGCATTTTAGCCTCAAGAGCAATTAAGCATGTGTCAAGCAGTAAAAAGAAAGAGAAATCAGCATTGCAAGAGGTGCTGTATTGTAAGGATTGTGGACATTCACTTGTAATTATGCAACGCAAAGAAGATAGGAACTTGGCTTGCTCTACCTGTATGATGAAAGAGATAAAGACTAATTTTGAAAAAATAGAGGTCATTGAAAAACAAGTTTTACAACTTCTTCAGGAGAAGATAGATGTGCAAGAAAGATACGTAAAGGGAAATATTCAGGAAATACATTCATACAGTTTGGAAATTGAAAAGCTGGAGAAGGAAAAAATAAAAAGTTTTGAAAAATACAAGGCGAATAAAACCAGTAGGGAAGATTTTATCAAGGTAAAGAATAAGATAAATGATAGAATACTAAGATTGAATCAATGTATTCATGACACAGATCCGGAGAATGTAGATAATGAAGATATTTCTATCTTAACAAAAGAGTTGGTAAAAAAATACATTTCAAAAATACTTGTATACCACAATGGTGGATTTGAAGTACAATATAAGTAGGTGTAAAAATCTTAAAAATTTTTTATCATTCTCTTGACATCAAAGGGG
>CAJPNN010000045.1 GCA_905372035.1 Bacillota bacterium
AAAAGACTAAAAGACAAAAAACCTGTTGAGCCTGTCATCAGGTTTTTTAATATTAGCCTCAATGTCTGTCTTTAATGCCTGCTTGATACAGCCAAACGATTTATAGACTTACCTTGAACGAACAAATCTCTATACACCTTCCTACACTTCTCAAACTGTTTGAACTTCTTTTCCGCTTCACACCTGTTGCAGTAAACTTTCCAACAACCTGTACATTTACAATTTTTACCTTTGTTTTTAATGAATCCGTAAACATCTCCCAGAGGATATCCTAAAAACAGTCCTATTTCATGAGGAAACTCATCGGATTCCTTAAATCTTTCCTTTAATTTACAAAGCGCATAAGGTATATCGTTAGACTTATATCCATAACTCTTCAGAAACTCACAGACTCCTTTTCGGCTCAAATCCTCCTTTAAACTGTTATATCTGAAAAGATAAACAAGTGCACTCTTCTCATCCTGTTTCAATATGATCATGTAGAGATCCTTCTTTGCAAGTTCATACCTGTTCATAGATGTTATATCCTGAATCCTGCGACTCCCTGTAAAATTATATGTGAACAAATTTCCGGTTTTAAGGCTTGCAAGTGTCGGTGCACAATGCTCAACTATCAATCTCTCAATCATAAAAAATCCTCTCTACTGACTGCAATACTCACAAAGCACATCATTCAAAGCGGATGCACTGCTTGATCTTACCCTTGCAACAGGTATATTATTTCTTTTCGCTTCACTGACAGCAGTATTAACCATCTTGTGTGAGGCGGTATTTGTAAACAAGATAAGCAGATCCGGTGTACCGAGATTTTTCCTTATAGTCCCGCTTTTTTTTGCGAATACTTTTGCATCAACACCGTAATTTTTGCAAATATCTTCATATTTATATACCATTCTTTCGTTTCCGCCGATTATTACTACACTCATACATATCACTCCGTTCTGTCTTACAAATGATTTTATATTGCCAATATCGTTATTTTCACTTTTCTCATAAGTTAGTTATATCTAACCTATTTGTTGTGAATAGCTTACCACATATGCGGTAAGCTGTCAATCCATTCTAATCCGAAAGTATCTCTGCTATGTTTTTTGTTATTCTTCCGGTCAATCCCCAGATTATCCTACCTTCATAATTATATACCGGCAAGTCGACAAAACCGTTTCTCCATCTGTATCCGTCAGGAAACCCTATTTTTTCATACGGGAAATCAGGCGCTATATCCGGAATCAGTTTGTAATCAAGCTGCTCCGGCTTGGTCTTAAGAAAAAAATCGAGAGGCACAAAAAATAATTCTTCAACTTCATCTTTACTGAAATTTATCTCACCTGATGAAGCGTTATGTATCTCTCCGAGATAAGTGTACATAGTAAAATTGCTTGCCGAAAAAATCGGATCAAGCGGTGCTATTATATTTACCTGATCCCATGATATCGAAATTTCTTCACAAGTTTCCCGCACCGCAGCGGTTTTAGGGTTTTCTCCATGCTCTATCTTACCTCCCGGAAAACATATTTCCCCGGGCTGATTTTTTAGATCTTTCGCTCTAACCTCATACAATAAATTCAGCTCACCCTCTATTTCAATTAACGGTGCCAAAACCGAGAACTCATTTTTTGCACCTAAAATTTTACATCTGCGCCCTTCGAATCTCTTTTTCACACTGTCCATGTCAAGCTTTATCATTTTTCACCTCCTGCTTCAAGTTTTCCAAAACTTTTGCTCCAAGATTTATAAATGACGCAACGAGTATTAAAACTATACCCGTAATTTCAGCGATCCCCAAATGTTCCCCCATTATGATCACGGCAAACACGGGAGCCAGTGCCGGCTTTATAAAAAAAACTATCGACCCTGTCGCCGCATCAGACTTGTGGATAGCCATAAAGTAAAACAGATAACCGAGGCCCGTAACTCCCACACTTATATACAATATTATCAGAATATCGGATCGACCGATGCCGTAAAAAATCGGTGCATCAAAAAAAATATTGACCAGCAAAAGAACTCCGGAACCCATAATAAAACTTATTGCTGTTTGTGTTATGCTGCCGATTTTAGCTATGCTTTTCTTTCCTAAAACGCTATATATTCCGAACGTTAATGCGGCAAAAATTATATATACTATCCCTTTTACGCTGTTTCCTTCAGGCATATCCCACGGTTCTATCATGAAAATTATCCCCAAAGCAGCTATGATAAGTGCCGCTCCTTTTTTTTTATTCATATGTTCAGCTATAATAAAATGAGCAAACAACATTGTAAAAATAGGATTTACACAAAATATTACCGCTGCGGTTGAAGCATTTGAATACATAACCCCCAGCTGAAAAAACACCATGCTCACAGGTATGCATATTATACCCAACATAAACATATATAAATAATCTTTCACATTAAGTGATACTTTGTTTTTCTTCATCTCTCTCAATGCAAACGGCAACAAAAACAGCCCTCCTGCCATAAATCTTATAAAAGTCAGTTGCAGGGCATCCATATCCGCCGCCGCAATTTTCAAAGTGACTTCCATAGTGCTGAAAAAAAATGCCGAACCCAATATATAAAAAATTACTTTCTTCAAATTTATACACCTCTCATAATCCTAAAATCTTTTCCAACTCTTCAGTTTTACTGAAGTTGTCGAACATATAGTCGGGATTGAGCTCCGAAAGTTTTTCTTTGTCAACCCATCCTGTTGCCACTGCAATACTTACCAGCCCTAAGCGCTTTGAAGTCTCTATATCATATATCCCGTCCCCGATCAGAAATATGTTATTTCCTCCTCTCGAAAATCCCAAAGACCTTATAAGCGATTCACATACATGCCATTTTTCCTCCGAAGTATCCCCAAAACCTCCGGCTTTATTTTTAAAGTATCTGTCCAGACCCACAGATCTTAACTTTATCATCGCTCCCTCTTTCAGATTACTCGTGATGAGCGTTTGATAAAATTTCGGCGAACTTTCTATTTCCTCGAGAAGCCTCTCTATCCCCGGCAGCACGGTTTTATTATGATCTTCCTTAAGAATAAATTCAAGATTTTCGCAATAACATTTTTTGATATCGTCAAAATTTTTTTCATATATATCGTTACTTTCCATAATATTACGGATTATATCATAATCCATTTTGCTTCCTATCCCCGCCGATAAAAAGGCATCTTCCACTCCGTACATATCCTTAAAAGTCTTGTTGAGTGCTTCGGTTCCGTCACTGCCGCAGTTAAGCAATGTTCCGTCAATATCCCATAAAATCAATTTCCTCACAAGAAGTGCCTCCTCATAAATTCTAAACTAAAGAGCGATGAATACTCATCGCTCCGCTTCTTCTTTTTTCAATCACTGATAAACCTCTCGGATCAGTTGATAATTCCGAATTTTTTTATCGCATCCCCCAACTCATCTTTATCCGCACTTAAACTTACAAAAAACTCTATATCATATTTCTTTGAAAGGTTTTCCAATCTATCTAAAAACGGAGGTATATCCTGAACATTTATATCCGCATGTTTTAATATGCTGTCTATAAATATGGTTTCTATATCGTGGTCTGAGCTTATTATTCCATACAGGAATCCTATATATTCGTCACTGTTGGTTATGTGTTCATATTCTTCCATACAAACAACTCGGATCTTGTACTTCAGATCGTACATGAGTCTGTGGTTTTTATTAATAAATACCACACTTCCGTGAGCCTCGTCTATACGGCTGTTTGCAAGATCCACCATATTTTTCGTCTTTCCGCTTCCTTTATGACCTACTAACAGTTTTACCATAAGAATCGCCTCCTTAAATTTCAGTTAGCCGCCTTGGAACCGAAGTCGTTTCCAAAGCCTGCCGTTTGATATAATTATCATAACCCATTTTTGAAGAATTTTCAATCAAATAAAAAAAATCAGTCAAAATTTATAATTGACCGATTATAATCCACTCCCATTACAGTTTTCACCGGAAAGTCTCAACCTGAGCTGCCCGCATGCCCCTGAAATATCGTCTCCCAATTTGCGCCTCATCGTAACCTGAATACCTCTGTTTTTCAAAACGTTCATAAACGCCGTTGCGCTTTCACGATCCGTTCCTTTAAATTCATATCCGTCCGCATCGTTAAGTATAATTAGATTTACATGACAAAGCTGCCCTTTTAATTCTGATGCCAACATTTTTGCCTGTCCTGTCCCGTCATTTATTCCTTTTATCAAAGCATATTCATAAGTTATTCTCCTATTTGTATATCCTGTATATTCTTTTGCAAAATTAAATATTTCCTCAATCGGGTATGTTTTTTCAATCGGCATGAGCCTTTGTCTTATCTCACTGTCATGGCTGTGAAGTGAAATCGCAAGATTTACCTGAGGCCATCTTTTATAAAACTTTTCAAGCTCGGGAATCAGACCGCAACTCGAAACCGTTATGTTTCTCAGACTCATATTTCTCCCTTTCGCATCATGCATAAGCTCAATAAAAGTATTTATATTTTTTAAATTTTGCATAGGTTCACCGGTTCCCATAATAACTATACGACTTATCCTTTCACCTATATTGCGTGCGACCTGATCCACTTCGGCAAGCATTTCTCCCGCCGTCAAATTTCTCTCAAACCCGGATGCTCCCGAAGCACAAAAAACACACCCCATCGCACAGCCTGCCTGAGAGCTTATGCAAATACTGTTCCCATAGGAATATTTCATCAATACCGACTCTATTATCAAATCATCTTTAAGTTTAAATGCATATTTTTGAGTACCGTCTTTTTTTGATTTTTCCAGTTTGATAATTTCCGGTTTTTCAATATAATATTCTTTTTCCAATCTATGCAAAAAAGCCTCGGGGATATTTTGCATATCCCCAAAGCAATGCTCTCCTCTTGCAATGTGATTATATAGCTGCTTACCTCTGAAAGGTTTTTCACCGAGAGAAACCGCCACTTCACAAAGCTCTCTTTCATTCATGGATTTTAAGTCACACTTACACATCATACTTTTTCGACTTTGAGTCCCGTCTCATTTCCATTTAAATCGTAGTTTTCAAGATCTTCATTTACATATTTGACTTCATCGGCCAAAGTTTCTTTCATTATATATTCTCTGTATTCATCTACCGCCGTTTTGACTTTATCGTTCCCTACAAATGAGATCACTATTCTGTCCATCATCTCAAAGTTATTCTGCTTTCTCATCTGCTGTATTTTTGATATAAACTCTCTTGCCAATCCCTCTATTATAAGTTCATCCGTAAGATTTGTATCAAGTATGGTAAACAGATTGTTTTCCATGGCAACGGCAAATCCTTCCTTAGCTTTTATCTGAATGTCAAGCATCTCTTTTTCCGCTTTAAAGGTTTCTCCGTCAAGCTCAACTTCAATAAATCCGCACGTTTCAAGCTGCGCTACCGCTTTTGCCGGATCTAAAGACCCTACGGCCTTTCCAAAACTCTTAATCTTGGCACCGAGTACAGGTCCGAGAATTTTAAAATTAGGCTTCAATGTAAAATTCATATACTTGTTCAAATCTTTCTCAAAGACCACTTTTTTTACATTCAGCTCTTCTTTTATTAAATCTGTAAGATCCCATATCAGCTCCTCATATTTTCCGTCTACCAGTATTTCGGAAACAGGCTGCCTGACTTTGATTCTTTCTTTTTCTCTCGCACCTCTCCCGAGAGCTGCCAAATCTCTTACAAGATCCATTCTCTCCTGAACCCTCTCATCTATATTTGAATTTTCGACTTCCGGATACTCTGAAAGATGAACGGACTCTTCCCCTGTAAGGTTTTTATAAATTTCATCCGTTATGAAAGGTGCAAAAGGTGCGGCAAGTTTACTTACTCCTACAAGAATTTCCCATGTTGTCAGATATACCGATTTCTTATCTTCACTCATATCTCCGTAAAATCTTCTTCTTGCACGCCTTATATACCAGTTTGACAGATCCTCGACAACAAAATCCTGTATTTTTCTCACAGCTTTCATATGGTCGTATTTATCCATCTCTTCCGTGACGTTTAAAAGTAAGGTATTATATTTCGATATGATCCATCTGTCAAGTTCGGTTCTTTTTTCTACAGGAATCTGCAAATTTTTTACATCGATATCATCCTGATTTGAATAAAGCACAAAGAAATTATATACATTCCTAAGTGTTCCGAAAAACTTGCTTACTATTTCAATCAGACCGTCTTCATCAAACTTCGTAGGTGACCATGCGGGTGATGTATAAAGCAAATACCATCTCGTGGCATCCGCACCGTACTTATCAAAAAGTTCAAACGGATCAACCGTGTTCCCCTTTGACTTTGACATTTTTTTACCGTCTTTATCCAATATCAAATCATTTACAAGCACATTCTTATATGGCGATTTACCCGTTATAAAAGTCGATATTGCCATAAGAGAATAAAACCAACCTCTTGTCTGATCTATCCCCTCACATATAAAGTCAGCCGGAAACAGTTCTTTTTCAAAGCCCTCCTTATTTTCAAAAGGATAATGATGCTGTGCAAACGGCATAGAACCCGAATCGAACCAGCAATCCATAACTTCCGGTATCCTATCCATGTGTTTACCGCAGTCGGGACACTCAATATGAATCTCATCTGCATAAGGTCTGTGAAGTTCTATGTTTTCATCTATATTTTCCACAGCTTTTTCTGCAAGTTCTTTCCTTGAACCTACAGACTCGAGATGCCCGCACTCACATCTCCAGATATTTATAGGAGTTCCCCAATATCTGTTCCTTGATATTGCCCAGTCATTTACATTTTCAAGCCAGTTTCCGAACCTTTTTTCTCCTACAAAATCAGGATACCAGTTAACGGACTTATTGTTCTCAACAAGCTGATCCTTAAGCTTTGTCATTTCGATATACCAGCTCGGTTTTGCATAATAGATTAACGGTGTGCCGCATCTCCAACAATGAGGATAATTATGCTCCATCTTCTGCTTTGAATATATTTTATCTTGTTCCGCAAGCCACTTCATTATCTCGATATCAAGACCGTCTTCCATTACAAATCTGCCTTTCCAAATTGTATCGCTATATTTTCCCTGTTCGTCCACAGGGTTTACAACCGGAAGGTCATATCTTCTACCCGTTTGATAATCATCTTCTCCGAAAGCCGGAGCCGTATGAACTATTCCCGTTCCGTCTTCTATTGTTACATAATCTGCACAAGTTACAAAAAATGCCTTTTTATCCGGCTTTATAAACGGCATAAGTTGTTCATATTCCATATATTCAAGACTCTTTCCTTTCATTTCCTCAAGAATCTCGTATGTCCCCTCACCCAAAACCTTATCAGCAAGCGCTTTTGCGACATAGTACACCGTTCCGTCCTGTCTGACTCTCAAATAATCAAAATCGGGACCCACAGTCAGCGCCACGTTTGATGCGAGCGTCCACGGAGTTGTCGTCCATGCCAGAAAATACTCTTCCGCATCCTTTCTCTTAAACTTAGCGATAAGCGTATTTACCTTCACCTCTTTATATCCCTGGGCGACCTCATGAGAAGCAAGCCCCGTCCCGCATCTCGGACAGTAGGGTAAAATTTTGTGCCCTTCATATATAAATCCTTCTTCAAAAAATTTCTTAAGTATCCACCAGCCGCTCTCAATAAAATCATTGTCAAGTGTTATATAGGGCTTGTCCAAATCTATGAGATATCCCATTCTTTTAGTCATATCTCTCCACATTCCCTCATATGTAAACACCGACTCTCTGCATTTCTCATTGAACTCTTTTATTCCATATTTCTCTATGTCCTGTTTACCGCTCATGCCAAGCTGCTTTTCCACTTCTATCTCCACCGGTAAACCGTGCGTATCCCATCCCGCCTTTCTCTTGACTGCATAACCTTTCATAGTCTTATAACGGCAAACCGAATCTTTAAGCGTCCTCGCTATGACGTGATGTATCCCCGGTCTTCCGTTAGCTGTAGGCGGACCTTCATAAAATATGAAAGACGGACCTGATGCCCTTGTCTCAACACATTTTTCAAGCAAATTTTCCCTTTCCCACATTTCAGCCTGTTCGTTTTGCAGCTCCGCAATAGGCTTATCAGATAAATTCTTAAACATATGCTTTTGTTTTCCTTTCTCCATAAATTATATTTGATTTTCGCTTTGTTTAATCGTACAAAAAAACCGGACTTGCAATTCAAGTCCGGGGACGTTTTAACGCGGTACCACCCCGGTAACCCCAAGGGCCACCTCAATTAGGCTTAACGTGCCTTACCCGTATTTTTCTAGTAAGATATCCCGATCATCAGGCCTTAACGGGATGCTATACAACAAACCCTTTAAAGTCATTTTGTCTATCCGTTCAAAAAATCTGCTCCCGAATGATATTCGATATGGCTCGTCTTGATTCCTTTCACCGTACAAATCTCGCTTTAAGACTACCTCATACCTACTGTTTCGTTCACTGCATTTTAATTATTCACCGTAACACCACTAATTTTATAATTCAACATCAAAGATGTCAACAGAATTATTCAAAATCTCTGCTATTTTTACGGCATATCCTGGAGAATATCCCCTGTTCATAAGCTTCCTTATGAGCTTTTCTCTATCTTTTTTCATCATAACTTCTCCGTCCTTCTTCAATCCGTCAAATTCGATGATTTTAACGGCCAGCCCCAAACCTCTTTTTATTTCGGATTCATAATCAAATTTTTCTTCAAGTACAATAGAAATAATTTCAGCGGATATCCCCTTCGCTCTCAGTTCACTCTTTACCTTTTCTCTACCTCTTCCCCGCAGTATCAAATGATCTGAAACGACTTGCGCAAAATATTCATCGTCTATATATCCCTCGTCTTCTATACGTGAAATCGTTCCTTCGATTTCCGAATCCGAGAATCCTTTCTCTTTCAGTTTATTCTCAACCTGCCGTTTTGATTTTATCCCTCGTGATAAGTAAGAAACAGCCGTTTTATAAGCACTGTTAGCCATTTTGTTCTCCAAGCTTCCAATTTATTTCTCCAAGGTTATTCTTTTTCAAGAATTCGTTAGCCTTCTTAAAGTGCATACACCCGAAAAATCCTCTATATGCCGAAAGCGGACTCGGGTGCGGTGCCTTGAGCACAAGGTGTGATTTGTTGGTCACAAAAGATGCTTTCTTTCCCGCATTGGCTCCCCAAAGCATAAATATTAAAGGTTTTTCTCTATCGTTAAGCAATTCTATTATCCTGTCTGTGAGTTTTTCCCATCCCTTTCCCTGATGAGAATTCGCCTGCCCTCTCCTAACCGTAAGAACCGCATTTAACAACAGTACTCCCTGCTTTGCCCAATCTGCAAGATATCCGTGTTCGGGCTCTTCTATATCCAGTTCATCCTTTATTTCTTTATATATATTCTCAAGTGAAGGCGGCTTCGGAATACCGTAATTTACAGAAAAGCTCAAACCGTGCGCCTGCCCCGGTTCATGATACGGATCCTGCCCTAAAATTACAACTTTTACATCTTCATAAGGTGTGAATTTTAAAGCGTTAAATATATCGTACATGGATGGATAAATCTCTCTCGTCTTGTATTCCTGTATCAAAAACTTTCTCAGCTGTTTATAATAGCTCTTTTCGAATTCTTCTTTCAAAAGTTCATCCCAGCTGTTTCCTATATTGACGGACATCGTGTGCACCCGTTTTTTACTTTCATTTTTTATCTCGCTTTATTTTTTCTGATTATACCAAAAAAAATATATGATTGCCTCAATTTTTCAAAAAATCTTTTCCTTATGAATTTAATTTTTCTTAGTGATGTGTTAGAATTAATGCCGATGATTAAAGTATGTAAAAAGAGGTGCCTATGAAAACACATGCGATAATTCCAATATTCATTCCACATAAAGGCTGTCCAAACGATTGTGTTTTCTGCAACCAGAGGAGAATAACCGCACGTACCGGAGATGTCACCTTAAAAGACATCAAAAAAATCGTATCCACATATAGAAGTACACTGAAATGTCGAAACGTGGAATTGGCATTTTACGGCGGCAGCTTCACAGGGCTTCCTTTAGAAGAACAGATAAAATATCTGGAATATGCCAAAAGATTGAAACAGCAAAATATAATATCCGGAATACACATTTCCACACGACCTGATTATATAAATCGTGAAATCATTTCGACGCTAAGCAACTATGGAGTGGACACCTGCGAGCTTGGAGTACAGTCGTTCGATGAAGATGTATTAAAACTCGCAAAGCGGGGACACACCGTAGATGACATATATTCAGCCTGCGATTTAATAAAATCGGCAAAAATAAAACTCGGAATCCAGCTCATGATAGGTCTTCCCGGTGACAGTTTTGAAAGCTGCATTTATTCGGCAAAGCAAACCGTCTATACATCTCCCGAACTTGCGAGGCTGTACCCGACCGTAGTAATTGAAGATACGGAACTTTACGACATGTATCTCGACGGAAGCTATTCACCGCTGTGTGAAGAAGACGTCCTGAAAAGAACAACCGAAATGTATAAAATACTCACGGGTTCCGGAATATATGTAATGCGTATAGGATTAAAATCCACAGATCTGATAAACAGTGACTCCGTTATAGGAGCATACCATCCTGCATTCGGAAGTAAAGTAAAGAGCGAAGCTATGAAAGAAAATATGCTTACAGCTTTATCAACTCTTGATGTGAAGTCCGAAAAAATATATGCGACTTTTTACAGCAATCCTAAAAGTTTCTCCGACCTGGTCGGATATCGCTCCTCAAATAAAAACTGGTTCAAAGAAAATTATCCTGATATAAGCTTTGAATTCGGTATAGATAAGTCGTTAAAAGACGGTAAATGTACAATTTGCTCAGGCAGAAGAAAGGATTTATAATTATGAAAGCAGTAATAACGGTAATAGGCAAAGACATGGTCGGCATATTGGCAAAAGTGAGTCAATCGTGCGCCGATGCAAATGCAAATGTGATAGAGGTTACACAATCCGTACTTCAAGATTATTTCGCAATGATAATGCTTGTCGATATTTCAAAGATGAATTGTGAACTCACCGAGCTCACAGAACACCTGCAAAAAAGTGTAGATAACATGACTATACATGTTATGCATGAAGATATTTTCAATTCTATGCACAGGATTTAATCGGGAGGTAAATATGCTGAACACAT
This sequence comes from Bacillota bacterium, assembly GCA_905372035.1. Classification (GTDB taxonomy): domain Bacteria; phylum Bacillota; class Clostridia; order Peptostreptococcales; family Anaerovoracaceae; genus CAJPNN01. The sequence goes on from CAJPNN010000045.1 coordinate 11,123, forward strand.
CAGATATAATGGAAACCATAAACATGATAGATAATGAGAATCTCGATATTCGTACTATTACGATGGGAATTTCTCTAATAGACTGTGCCGACTCCGACATTAACAAATCTTGCGAAAAAATCCATAAAAAAATTCTTAAATATGCCGGAAAGCTTGTTGAAACCGGTGAAATGATAGAAGCGAAATATGGAATTCCTATTATAAACAAACGTATATCCGTCACCCCGATTTCCGTTTTAGCGGGAGTTTCCGGCGGTGATCCCGTGCAATATGCTCTAACACTTGAAAAAGCTTCAAAAGCTGTAGGTGTGAATTTTATAGGCGGCTATTCCGCACTTGTTCACAAAGGATTTGCTCCGGGAGATATGGAACTTATACAATCTATCCCTGAAGCTCTTGCAAGAACCGAGCACGTCTGCTCTTCCGTAAACATAGGAAGCACAAAATCCGGCATAAATATGGATGCCGTAAAAATTATGGGAAAATGTATAAAAGAAGCTGCAATTATGACTGAAAAAGATCAGTGCATAGGTGCGGCAAAGCTTGTCGTATTTTGTAACGCCCCCGAGGATAATCCGTTTATGGCCGGTGCTTTCCACGGCATAGGCGAACCTGATTGTGTGATAAATGTAGGAGTTTCCGGTCCCGGAGTTGTAAGAGCCGCTCTGGAAAAAATTCCGGATTCGGCATCATTAAACGAAGTTGCCGACGTAATCAAAAAAACCGCATTTAAAATCACTCGAATGGGGCAGCTCGTAGGAAGTGAAGCTTCCAAGCTCCTTGGCGTCCCTTTCGGTATAGTGGATCTGTCTCTTGCTCCGACACCTGCGGTAGGTGATTCGGTAGCTCATATACTTGAAGAAATCGGACTTGAAATGTGCGGAACCCACGGTACTACAGCCGCTTTGGCGATGCTCAACGACGCTGTAAAAAAAGGCGGTGTAATGGCATCCTCGAACGTAGGAGGTTTGTCAGGTGCATTCATCCCTGTTTCTGAAGATGCCGGAATGATCCGCGCTGCGGAAAAAGGTGTTCTCAAACTGGAAAAACTCGAAGCTATGACCGCAGTTTGTTCCGTAGGACTTGATATGATCGTCGTCCCCGGAAATACCGACGTCGAAACACTGTCTGCAATAATTGCGGACGAAGCCGCTATAGGAATGGTAAATTCAAAGACTACAGCTGTAAGACTTATCCCCGCTATCGGTAAAAAAGCCGGAGACTTTCTTGAATTTGGCGGTCTTTTAGGCAACGGACCGGTTATGGATGTAAATCCTGTCTCTTCTGCAAAAATGATATATAGAGGCGGGAGAATTCCTGCTCCTATGCAAAGTCTTAAAAATTAGTAAAATCTACTGACCATAATACACACTGTATGAGTACAAAATTAAAACACACCATTAATTCCAACACGTCACCGGAGAAACAAGACGTGTTTGGAATAATGCAAAAAATATATCATATTTTTCGCATCAGTTCGGAATAACAACTCCTATATAAAAAATAAATTTTTATTTGTTAACCTTTTATACTCGGTATTATGTAAACTTATTTTTATTGATTTCCCACAGCGTCAAAATCCTTATTTTATTTTGTTTAAACCCTTTTTCCACAAGAAAAAAACTATTGTATACAATTTTATCCACTTATCCATGTGGATAAAACCATCTCATTATCCCATTGATTTAACTGGGTTTCATCCACTGCTATTTTTGTCAATAGCAAGTTATCCACAACCTTATAATAAACCTTCATGTAAAATCCCTCAAAGTAATGTAATACACTTCACTTTGAGGGATTTATAAAAAATATTGTTATAAAAGACTATAAAGTTCATTTTTCATAATCATTTATACGCATCGAAATATCACTAATTAAAACGCCCATTCTCCTTTTCTGAAAATCTCGATTTCAACACCGTCTTCAGTTATCCCCGTTATATTGAGATCATCCGAACCGATCATAAAATCTTCATGATTTATAGAGTCATTCGCTCCATGTTCAATCAATTCATCCGTCGTCATATTCTCTCCTCCCTCAAGCGTAGTGGGATAAGCTGCACCGAAAGCCAAATGGCAGGAGGCATTCTCATCAAACAATGTGTTAAAAAACAAAACATCCGATTTATTTATAGGCGATGAAAACGGCACTAACGCCACTTCCCCCAGATATTTCGAATTTTCGTCGTCTTCAAAGAAGTTTCTCAGTATTTCCTCACCTCTATCCGCCGTAAATTTCTCACATCTTCCGTTTACAAACTCAAGCTTCATATTCTCAATAATATTTCCGTTGAGCGCAAGCGGCTTTGTGGAAAATACCACCCCGTCCGCCCTCAACCTGTCAGGCATTGTAAAAACTTCTTCTGTCGGCATATTAGGTACAAACCTTGTCCCTTTTACATTTTTGCTGACAGCACTTACCCATTTATGACCTTTCGGTAATCCTATCGTTAAGTCGGTACCGTTATCGGATCTGTAAACAAGTTTATCAAATTTATTTTTCTGTAAAAATTCCGCCTTTTCATTTAAAGAATTTATATGCTTTTCCCATGCCGCTACAGGATCTTTTTCTTTCATTCTCGTAGTTTTAAATATGAGTTCCCAGAGTTTTTCACATGCATCCTCCGGTGAAAGATCCGGAAAAACCTTATTTGCCCAGTTTTTTTGAGGAATCGAAACAACGCACCACGAACATATATCATTCATCGTATATTTCATAAGCTTTTTGAACGCTTCCGCATGAGCTTTGGCATATGCCGCGACCTTTTCAGGGTCTATGTCCGCAAGCAGGCCCGGATCCGAGGCATATACTTTAATTAAGTTCACACCTTTTTTAAAGTAATATTCCGATTTATCAATGCTCCACTCCGGTATTATTTCAAGCTGTTCTTTTGTCTTATACTCATATCCCATATGTGATATCTCATCGTCAATCCAATCTATAACAACGTCGGATGCTCCTCTCATATATGCAAATTTTGCCAAGGCTCTGGCAAAATAAGCTCCGTCTACAGGACAAGAAATCCTTACAGGTTCGGATTTCTGTACATTTATTCCCACCTCTACAACCAACCTCGCATATTTATCTACAAGTTCTTCAAATTTATCCGCCATTAATTTTCCTCCCTTTTATCATTTTTACGTTAATTATATAAAATCCACAGATCAAAAGCAATTTTTATAATATCACTTTTTCTGTGGATTCTATTTTCATAATATAAAATTTATTTTTTATATAGGAGTTGTTATTCCGAACTGATGC
>CAJPNN010000046.1 GCA_905372035.1 Bacillota bacterium
AATTATATTTTTTAGAATTAAATATCTAAATTAGTGACAGTAAATCAAAAAAGGTTTACTGTTTTTTCTTGTCTAAAAATGGAAAGGAGAACTTATGGAACAAGAAAAAAGAGAGATAAAAGAATTACCACATAAACAGTTAATAATGGATATTGGAAAGACAAAATATACTGTGAACATATATTTCAAGCAAGGTACAGGGGAAACATATAAAGATAAAATACTAAAGCTAATCAAGAGAGAAAGCGAGAAGATATAAATTTGTCAAAAAAATTTTGTTTATGTCCTTGACAAATCTTCCCAAAGGTGACGGTAAGCATAGCAAAAGCAAATCAGGCAATATTTGCCATTAAAGAGATAGCCGGAAAGAAGAGACGGTTTCTGCTCAAGTATCGACTGTTGACAATGATAAAATTTTTAGATAATATGTGGTTAGTTTTATCAAACTAACCACATATTATATTAAGAACGGCTTTTAATTTAAGAAAGCTGTGAGTTGGACTGATATTTTGTTTAAAGTCTAAAATTACTAAGAACAGTCAAAAAAATAAGGAGGAAAAACAGGTATGAAAAAAAGAAAAGGTCTTGCATTATTGTTGAGTCTGGCTATGATAGTCGGATTACTTCCGATGACGGCATTTGCAGACGGAGGAATAATGCCTGATGAAAACGGATTTCTAATATCAGGCGGTATGCTTTTGGAATATACCGGGAATGCGGAAGAGGTTGTAATTCCTGATACCGTAACAGATATAGTAGCAGGTTTTAAAAACAATGCTAAGATTGTTAAGGTTACAATTCCTAAAACGGTAAAAACTATAGGACAAAATGTATTTTCAGGATGTTCGGCATTGAAAGAAGTTGTTTTTCAAACTGACAGTGCACTTAAAAATATTGGCAACAATGCGTTTAAGAGCTGTACACAGTTAAAAGAAATAAAACTTCCGGACAGTGTGGAGAGTATAGGCACCGGAGCGTTCGCATCCATGGGATACAAATTTACAACTTTTAAGATTCCTGCCGGAGTTACGAAGCTCGGAACTACGGGAAAAGATGTTTTTAGCGGTTCGAATGCGTTGTCCGTAATAGATGTATCTTCAGAGAATCAAACGTATGAATCATATGACGGAGTAATTTATAAAAAGGCTGATAAATCCGTCTATTTTTGTCCGCCGGGCAGAACCGGTTCTGTAAGCATTAAAGCGGGAACGGAAACTATAGGCGAAAATGCATTTAATAACGGTTCCGGTAAAATCGGTCCCGATTATGTGGACATCCCCGATACGGTGACGAGTATAGCGGACGGAGCTTTTGAAAATTCCCGTCTGATAAGCATTACTATACCGGGGAATGTAAAAACAATAGGGACAAAAGCTTTTTACAATTCTCAGCTCCAGTCTCTTGTCCTTGAAAACGGGATCGAGTCTATCGGAGACAGAGCTTTTGAAACCTGCTATTCCTTGACGGGAGCGGTGATTCCTGCAAGTGTCACTTCGATAGGAAATAAAACTTTTGAAGACAGAGGATCAAAGTTCCAATGTGTCAGATTTGAAAGTGACAGCACCGTTATTCCTGAAAATATTCTTGAACATTATATAGCTTCCGTTGTAAGCGGAAAAGATCCGTCAACTGCAAAGCAATATTTTGACAAGATGGCGGTTAAACCCGGAAATAAGCTGACATGGTTGGATGATAGCGGATATAAAAAAGGAGACAACATATATTTAAACAAAAATGACTGTGATCTGTATATTGAAGCGACGGAACAGTTAACGGCAACGGTAAATCCTGCAGAAACCAGCTTCCCCGCAGTAACATGGTACTCTAACAATACAAATGTAGCTACAGTCAGCAAGAACGGACTTGTAACGGCCATAAAACAGGGTGAAGCAAGCATAACCGCTCGTACGATAGACGGAATCAAGGCCACCTGCATCGTACATGTTATAAAAGATCCTTCCGTAAGTGATTTTAAAATAAATGCTGAAGGACTGATTACGGGATATATCGGAGAAGATAAAAATATTACAATTCCTGAGACAGTAAACGGTTCGGCGGTAAAAGGAATAGCACAGGAGGCTTTCAAGGGTTCGGATTTGGAATCGGCGGTTGTTCCGGGACATGTGAAAACTGTAGGAAACAGTGCTTTTGAAGATTGTGAACATTTGACGCAAATCACTCTTTCCGAGGGCATTGAAACTATAGGAAATAAAGCTTTTTACGGTTGCAGTGTTTTAAAAAGCGTTGATATTCCGGGAAGTGTAACGGCAGTCGGAACTCGTGCTTTTTATGGATGCAAGGAATTGAACAATGTTTTTTGGAATGCGAATGTTGCCGAAATTCCGGAGCAGGCATTTGCATCATGCACATCTCTCACCAACTTTAAATTCAATGACAAAGTAACCTCTATAGGAAAAGATGCTTTTTCCGGTGCAAAATTCAGCAATATAGAGTTGCCTGTAAATCTCAAACACATAAAAGAAGGAGCTTTTGCGTCAACTCAATTGACGACGGTTGCTCTTCCTGAGGGCACTTTAACTGTAGATAAATTTGCTTTCCGTAATTGCAGAAGTCTGCTGAATATGAAAATACCTGCCAGCGTTGAAAAACTCGGGAAAGACTATGTTCAAGATATGTTCCAGGAGGGACAAAATGATACGGGTGCAGACCAAATGACTCGTATAGATGTAGATGTAAATAATAAAATTTATAAGAGCGTGGACGGATTGCTGTATTCAAAGGATGGAAGTATATTTTATTTCTGCCCTCGAGCATTGAAAGAAGTTAAGGTTGATGAGGGCGTTACAACTATTGACGACTATGCATTTTTTATGTGTTTCAAACTTGAGAAGGTTAAGCTTCCGTCTACTTTAAAGACTGTTAAATCGAATGCATTTCATTATGATGAGGAAATTTCTGAAATGATTTTGCCTGAGGGATTGGAAAGAATAGAACAGGGAGCATTCTGGCATACGGAAAAATGGATTCCTAAAATTCCGTCAACAGTGACTTATATTGCAAGTTATGCTTTTGCAGAAAGCGGAGGAGATGCGTTCCCTGAAAATAAAAATGAAATTATAACTGTTCCTGACGGGATTAGCGAGATATTGGAATTTACGTTTTATGGAACGAATATGAATGGAATCGTTCTACCGGAAACTGTTACAAAAATTGAGCGTTCAGCTATTAATGTAGCGGAGATGGAGCATGTGTATCTTCCTTCGGGAATCACTGAAATAGGAAATGAGGCTTGTGCTTTGTGGAAAAACATAACTTATGTTACCCTGCCTAAATCTATTCGGAAATTAGGGGACAAGGCACTTATAGGCAGTACATGGTATCCTGAAATATATACTTGGAGGATTGTTTATTCCTTCAAGCATACAATCAATAGGAAATAAAATTTTAGAAAATAACAATGCCGATGTTATAATTTTCAGTGATGCGGCAACCGGAGTCGTAAAGGATTATGCGGATGCAAACAATTTACGTTTTATACAGTTTAGCACGGAAAAGGCTGCAAACATAGATATCATTGTAGAGAATGTTCAGAATCTGACAGCAAAGAATGATGATACTTCATCTATAAAAGCTGTGATTGAAGACCGATCCGAAGATGCGGATATTAAGTCGATTATAGAAAAGAAATATAAAGATATTAAAAACGGATATCTCGTTGCTCTTGATATGAGCAAAAATGATAAAGCGTATGTGGGAAGTGGAAAAATTACTCTTTCCATAGGAATACCGAAAGACCTGCAAGCTTCAAAAAATCTGCATTTTATGCAGATTGTAAACGGTGCTGCAAAAGAATTGGAATTTACAAGATTAGGCAACAGAATTTTTGCACAGGCTGATCCCAACGGAGTATATAGTTTGATTTCAGGTAATAGCTTATCAGGGTCATCATCCGGCTCAGGAGGTTCATCTTATTCAGGCAACCAGGGAAAACTTCCTGATAAGCCTGATAATAATAACGAAAATAACAATTCGAATATTACGCAGTTTAAGGATATCAAACCGGGAGCGTGGTATGCAGAGGGTATTTCTTATATGGTAAAAAAAGGCTTGATGAAGGGTGTAGGCGATGGAAAGTTTGCACCTGATGCAGCGACTACACGCGCCGTTATAGTGACCATGTTGCATAGACTGGAAGGAAGTCCTAAAGCTTTGAATAATAAATTTTCGGATATAGTTTCCGGAAGCTGGTATAATGAATCTGTGAACTGGGCAGCTGATAACGGCATTGTTAGCGGAACATCCAAGGATATGTTCTCACCGCATTCCAAATTAAACAGAGAGCAACTTGCAACTATACTTTATCGTTATGCGAAATATAAAGGCAAGGTATCGAGTGACTTCAAAGTTTATCAGCTCAATTATACAGATTCGGCAAAGGTTTCATCTTATGCTTATGAGGCTATGTGTTGGATGAGCATGAACAATATCATAAAGGGTGTGGACGGTAACAGACTTGACCCGCAAGGGAATGTCAGCAGAGCTCAAATTGCAACTATATTGATGCGCTTTTGCAAGCTGATAGGCGAATAATTGAACGTTAAAAGATTTTATTAAAATAAAATATAACTTCTTAAGTATTTTTATAATTTCGGCATACAACACTAACCGGTCGAGGTTTGATAAAAAGCGGCTCAGGGAGAGCTGCTTTTTAATTAAGCTTAGGTGTCTGTATTGCAAAAAAAGAGTACAGAAATAGGAAAAAAGTGCAGATTATAGGATAAAAAGACTGTAATAAACTGTAATGAAAAATATATAAAACTATATTGACGCTTATAGTGACATAGTGTACTATACATATAGTAATCCAGATAGTCGGTTCCGTAAGGAGGTGGATAAAAGTGAAATTTAACATAAGCATACCTGTTTATTTGCAAGTTATAGACTGTCTAAAAAAGAGAATGGTATCGGGAGCTATAAAACCCGGAGAAAAATTACCGTCGGTAAGGGGACTTTCTGAAGAGTTTACGATAAATCCTAATACGGCAACCAGGGTTTATCATGAAATGGAGCTTATGGAACTGTGTTTTACTAAAAGAGGAATCGGAACGTTTGTGACCGAAGATGCGGAATATATAGAGGCACTTCGTTATAAAATGGCTGACAAACTGATTGAAGACTGCTTGAAAGATTTGTCGGATTTAGGGTTTGGAAGAGAAGAAATTGTAAAGAAGATAGAAGAAGGGGAGGAAGAATCGTGCTTGAAGTAAAGAATGTCAACAAAGGGTTCTTTTCAAAAAAAGTTTTATCGGACTTGAATATGAAAATAGAAAAGGGACATATTTATGGACTTTTAGGTCCGAACGGAAGCGGTAAGACAACTTTTATGAAATCGGTTGTCGGATTGGTTAAGTTTGAAAAAGGAGAAATTTTGCTTGGGGCGGAGCCTATAAGCTATAAGACAAATGCAAAGATTGCATATATGCCTACAGAACCTTATTTTTATGAATACATGACAGTAGAAAGCCTTGGGAAATATTACAAAACATTTTATGAAGATTTTGATGCTGAGGAATATAAGAAAAATTTGGAGTTTATGGAGCTTGATATGAAGCTTAAGACTAAAACACTTTCATCAGGTATGGCGGCAAAACTTAAATTGGCAGTGACTTTAGCAAGAAATTCAAAACTGTTTATGCTGGATGAGCCGCTTAACGGAATTGATTTGATAGCGAGAGACAGAATTTTGGACAGGATATTGGCAAAAAGCAGCTCGGATAATGCAATTATAGTATCAAGTCATTTGGTAGAAGAACTGGAGAGAATATCAGACAGAGTTATGTTTCTGAAAGATGGGAAAATCGTTCTTGAAGGAGATATGGATACGCTCAGACAACAAACAGGTAAATCAATTTCAGATATATATAGAGATATTTACGGTTTAGGTGAAATTCCGAATGTGGGAGGTGAGCAGATATGATAAATTTAATAATACATGAATTCAGGAGGAGCCTGTCGGGGAAAATTGTTTGTTTGGGATTGATTCTGATGCCCGAAATTATGCTTTTAATAGGCATAAACGGTGTAAAGAGATCTGAATTCGGCGGTCCTTCGACATTTGAAGGAGCTCTTTTAGGGATAGGGATGACATTTTTGACTTTTGCAATAGTGGGTGTATACCTTTATCTATGTGTAGAGGCTATTTTACTTTTGAATAAAGATTTGAAATCGACTAAGGGGTATATGCTGTTCATGACACCTAATTCACGTTATAAACTTTTAGGGGCTAAAATGATTATGTCATTAATTTCCGTATTGGTCTTTATGTCTTTGTCCGTGTTTCTGATATGGTTGGACATTTCTTCAGTGGGAGAGTTTTCAGATTATATATTCAACGAGTTGAGTTATAGATACAGTAGGCTGTTCGGAGATATACCTATTTGGAAATTCATAGTTTATTATATGGGATCCTGGCTGCTTCTGTTGAGTATAGGCGGATTTGCGGTAATTTTAAGCAAATATATTAAAATCGCCAACACTGCGGCAAGGACGCTGGTGGCATTTATAATATTCTTTGTTATGAATTATGTTTTGCAATACATAATTTCAAAAATAGTAGCTGCCGTAACAGGAGATATGTCGGGGACATTTGATTCAAATACATTGATATTCGGAGGAGATACGGATGTCTTTATCAGCACTGCAAGTATGGCATCGGCTCTTGTGGGAACGGCAATTGTAAGCGTATTGATTGCGGCTATATTGTTTGTGTTAAACGGGTGGCTTTTAGACAGAAAAGTAACTATGTAACATAATTGCCCGATATTTGCGGACGAAGGAGGATCGATATACCGAACACGTCCGGTTAAAAAAGAAAAAAATATGCAAAATTTTAATGATGCGGATATTATTCGGTGATAAATTCAACGGATAATATCCGCATGTTTGTATTCAAAATATTTTTATGCATAAAAATATTGCAAAATGGGTTTGACGGTGCTAACATGTTATCAGTGATAACATGTTAGCACCTGATTAACAACATGCCTAAAATTCGATTTTCAAACAATATGATTTGAACCTTATGTTGCCTGTAGCGAATTGAAAGGATCGGAAAAAACAAATGGAAAAGAATTTTAGCACTAAGGACAACATCTTGGAAGCGGCCATTGAAGAGTTCCTTGAAAAAGGATTTAAAGAAGCATCCATAAGAGATATAGCGGCAAAAGTGGGGATCACGTCTACGGCGCTATATCGCCATTTTAGAGATAAGGAAGATATATTTATCGTTATTGTTCAGCCTGTTGTTGATAAACTTTATAAGACTATAGAATCTGTTACGGAATTTTATTTCAGTAAAGCTGAACAGGGAGAAACCTATAAACTTGGAGAAGGAGAAAAAGAGGATATAGATATCTTTGTTGATCTGATATACGAAGATTTCGATATTTGGAAACTTTTGCTGTGCAAATCGGAAGGTACCAAGTACAGCGATTTTATGGAGCAAATTGTCAACCTTGAACAAAAGACAACATCTTTATATAGTGATCTGCTTAGAAAAAAAGGCATAAAGGTAAATTATATAGACGATGAAGAATTGCATTTGTTGTTAAGCGCATATTATCAGGCAATCAGTGAGATTGTATATCACGACTTTGACAGAGAAAAAACACGTCATTATATAGAAACACTTAAAAAGTTTTTCTATCCGGGATGGCAAAATATTTTAGGTTTTTAACGGAGGTGAGTTTTTTGGACAGAAAGAAGCCTGAAAATGAAAAAAAGAAGAAAGATTTTACTTTAACAAAATTTATGAAGGAGATGTTCAGCTTTGCAGGAGAGCAAAGGGGAAAAATTAAAACGGCGGTGGCACTTGCAGTTATAGGAGAACTGTTTGCAATGCTTCCGTATGTTTCGTGCGTATTATTGGCAAAAGATGTGTTTTATAACAACATGGAGATGAAAAGAACCGTTTTGCTTACACTGCTTGCAATAGCGGGAGTGTGTGTAAGAACCTTGCTGTGTTGGATGTCCACATCGAGGAGTCACAGAGTTGCTTTTGAAATACTGTGCAATATAAGGATTGCGATTTCAGAGAAGATGAGCAGAGTACCTTTAGGATATATGATTGAAACTCCGATAGGTTCACTTAAGGCGAAAGTTGTTGAAAACACAGGCAAACTTGAAGACTTTGTAGCACATTTGATTCCTGAACTGCCGTCAAAGCTTACAGGACCTATAGCTTGTATAGTACTGATATTTTGCCTTGACTGGAGAATGGGACTGGCTTCTCTTATCACCGTTCCTTTAGGAGGAATATTTGCTATGGGAATGATGAGAGGATATAGTGAAAAGATACAAACGTATTTAAAAGCCGGTGCAGATATGAACAGCTCTCTTGTGGAATATGTAAACGGAATAAAAGTAATAAAAGCTTTCGGAAATGAGGGGGCATCATATGCAAAATTTACAGACAGTATAAATTTTTATTTCAGAAGCACTATGAAATGGTTTAAACAAAGCTGGTTTTGGATGGCTATGGTAAACGCCATATTTGCCTCATCACTTTTAGGAACGCTTCCGGTGGGAGCATATTTATATTTTCAAGGTCAAATACAGATGGAAATATTGATACTGTGTCTTGTTTTACCTCTCGCATTCATAATGCCGCTTTACTCTTTGGCCATGGGAATGGAACTTTTTGTTATGATGGAACCCAATTGGACACAGATAAAAGAATTTTTAAATATTGAAGAACAGACGAGACCTGAAAAGAATATAAATCTGAGCGATGAGGGTTTCAAGTTTGATGAGGTCTCATTCTCTTATGACGAGGGAAAAAACGTGCTTTCGGATATATCACTTGAGACACATAGAGGTAAAATGCTTGCGATAGTCGGTCCGTCGGGAAGCGGAAAGAGCACGATAGCAAAACTTATGGCCGGATTTTGGGATCCCGACAAAGGAAGTGTAAATTTCGGAGGGCAAAGCCTTAAAAATATTCCTTTTTCACAACTTATGCAGGAAATAAGCTATGTGGCGCAAGATAATTTCCTGTTTGACAAGACAATAATGGAAAATATACGTATGGGGAAACCCGATGCAAAGGACGAAGAGATAATCGAGGCGGCAAAAGCTGCACAATGTCACGACTTTATAATGCAACTTGACAGAGGATATCAAACGATGGCAGGAGATGCGGGTGACAAACTTTCCGGTGGTGAGCGTCAGAGAATAACAATAGCGAGAGCTATGCTTAAAAATTCAAAGGTTGTTATACTTGACGAAGCGACCGCTTACACGGATCCGGAAAATGAATCACATATACAAACAGCTATAAATAATCTTGTAAAAGAAAAAACCTTGGTCGTAGTGGCTCACAGACTTTCCACTATAAAAAATGCAGATGAAATAATAGTTTTAAATGAAGGAAAAATAACGGCACGCGGCAGACATGAAGAACTTTGTGAAAGCTCGGAACTCTATAAGAGTATGTGGGAAAAACATGTCAGCAGCATGGATATAGCTTGATAGGGGGGTGATGGTATGAAACTTATTAAAAGAGTACTTAAAAGCGCCGGCGAATACAGAGGCAGGATAATAATAGGACTTATAGCAACAGTTCTTAAAGAGCTGTCTATGGGACTTATGCTCGGAGCCGTATTTTATTTTTTCGGAGAGGCGCACGGTTCGGGTGAAAATGTAGTTTTTAACTGTATTATTTTAATGGTTACATGTGTAATTTTAAGATTTTTATTTCAGTGGATCTCCAACATATGTTTGAGCGGTGAAGCTTTCAGGATTTTCAGGAATTATAGGATAGATGTCGGAAACAGACTTAAGAATGCTCCCATGGGTTATTTCTCCGATAACAGCTTAGGAACGATACAGGGAACGGTAACTACAACTGTAGAAGGGTTGGAAACATATCTTATGATGGCAATAACGGATATGGTCGGAGGGATATCCATGGCATCGGTTATCGTTATAATGTGTCTGATAGCGTCGCCTATAATAGGCGTAGTCAGTGCACTTGGACTTGTAGCGGGTATTTTGGTGCTCCGTATAATATCGAATGCGGGAATGAAATACAGTAAAATGATGCTTGATGCACAGGAAGGGCTGGTTACAAGTACTATACAGCATATCAGGGGTATTTCCGTTCTGAGAGCTTTTAACGGTAAAAGTGAAGTGGGAGACGAAATGAAAAATGCATGCAGAATGCAAAGAGATGCACAGCAGACGCTGGAAAACGCATCGGCATTTCCGTTTCAACTTTATAGAGATATTTTCAAGGTGGCATCGGCGTTTATTATGATGACGGCAGTTATTTTGAGAATGAACGGGAGCATAAATTCCACTTATTGCCTGACATTTATAGTGAGCTCATTCATAATATATTCGGGGCTTACAACGCTCGGCAACGGTACATTTCTTAATCAGAAGCTGCATGTGGAACTCGAGAGGATAGACGAGATACTGGATATACCTGAGATGGATAGCAGTACAGAGTATGTTGACATAACAGATCGTGATATAGATATAGAAAATGTTACCTTTGCTTATGATAAGCGAACTGTGGTAAATAATGTTTCTATGAAAATACCGGAAAAGAGCAAGATTGCAATAGTAGGCCCGTCAGGAAGCGGGAAAACGACAATTTGCAATTTGATAACGAGATTTTGGGATGTAGATGAAGGAAGTATCAAATTGGGTAAACGTGATATAAGAGAAATACCTTTGCAGCAGCTTTTATCACAGTTCAGTATGGTTTTCCAAGATGTATACCTGTTTAATGATACCGTTGCCAATAATATTGCATTCGGAAAGCAGACCGCAACGAGAGAAGAAATTGTTGAAGCGGCTAAGAAAGCGAAATGCCATGAGTTTATAGAAAAAATGCCGGACGGCTATGATACTGTTTTGGGTGAAGGCGGAGCAACTATATCCGGGGGTGAAAAGCAAAGAATTTCTATAGCAAGGGCTATACTCAAAGATTCACCTATAATTATTTTAGATGAAGCAACTTCAAGCATAGACCCTGAAAATGAACATGAAATATTAGAAGCTATAGGGGAACTTACAAAGGATAAAACCGTTATAAGCATAGCACACAGATTAACTACGGTAAGAAATGCCGACAAGATTTTTGTGATTGATAATGGAGAAATTGTTCAGCAGGGGACACATGAAGAGCTTGTCGGAGAAGAGGGCATTTACAGCAGATTTATAAAATTAAGAGCAGATGCGATAGGATGGAACATATTGACTGCATAGAAGCATTAAAATAAAGAATGAATTTAATATGTAGCATACATACCGACCCCGGAAAATTGGATTTAAGGTCTGATTGTCAGGGGTCGGTATAGTATTTAACGGTTTAATTTTTTTTGTTTATTGTGAACCGTTATGAGCGGATTTGTCTTTTACTATTGAAAAAGGTATAGAAATATAGTATCATAGTTTCCGAACAACACTATATGTTGTGCAAAATTATGAAAGCAATAATTATTATAATAAAATATAATTATAATAGGGGAGATAAGGAGTAATATGTTATGGAACAGATTTTAAAGATTATAAAAAGAGATGGAAGAGAGACCGATTTCGATATAAACAAAATATCGGAAGCAATTTATAAGGCGGCGGAAGTGCTTGGGGGAAAAGATCACGATATGGCCAATTATTTGGCGAGACAGGTCGAGTTATATATGCTTGAAGTTTGCCATAACAATACTCCTACGGTTGAGCAGGTGCAGGATGCGGTTGAAAAGATATTGATAGAGAACGGACATGCAAGGACTGCAAAAGAATATATACTTTACAGAGCGGAAAGAACAAGAATTCGTGAGATGAATATGAGACTCATGAAGACGTATGAGGATCTGACGTTCAAGGATGCGAAGGATAACGATGTAAAGAGAGAAAATGCAAATATAGACGGTGATACGGCTATGGGTACGATGCTTAAGTACGGTTCGGAGGGAGCAAAGCAGTTCTATGAGATGTATGTTTTGAATCCGGCACATTCAAAAGCGCATAGGGAGGGAGATATCCATATACACGATTTGGATTTTTTGACATTGACGACGACCTGCTGTCAAATTGATTTAGAAAAACTTTTCAAAGGAGGATTTTGTACAGGACACGGATTTTTAAGAGAACCTAACGATATAAGGAGCTATTCTGCATTAGCCTGCATTGCGATCCAATCAAATCAAAACGATCAGCACGGGGGGCAGAGCATACCCAACTTTGATTATTCCATGGAAATGGGAGTAAAAAAGACATATAGAAAACTTTATTGGAAAAACGTCGGTAAGGCTTTGAACCTATTGTATGATATTGAAGACGGTGTTGAAAAAGTTAAGGAGTTCGGCAAGGAAATTCTTGAAAAAGAGGGGCTTTACCCTGTAATGGATAATGATAACGGATATCAGGAAAGAGAGAAAGAATTTTTAAAAACCCTTATAGATGAAGACTCGGAAGTGGAAAAAGTACAAAAAGCCGCAGTCAAGTATGCAAGGCAGGAAATAGAAAGAGAAACATATCAGGCTATGGAAGCATTCGTGCATAACCTTAATACGATGCATTCAAGAGCGGGAGCACAGATTCCGTTCAGTTCGATAAATTACGGCATGGATACGACCACAGAGGGAAGACTGGTTATAAAAAGCATACTTCTTGCCATGGATGCAGGGCTTGGAAATGGTGAAACTGCAATATTTCCTATAAATATTTTCAAAGTTAAGGACGGAGTGAATTATAATCCCGGGGAACCTAACTATGATTTGTTCCAACTTGCGTGCAAAGTGTCGGCGAAGAGGCTTTTTCCTAATTTCTCATTTATTGATGCACCGTTCAACAAGGAATTTTATAAAGAGGGAAATCATGATACGGAAATTGCGTATATGGGATGCAGAACGAGAGTTATGTCAAATATAAACGATACCGAAAGGCAAACTACGGGAGGACGAGGAAACTTAAGCTTTACGTCGATTAATCTGCCTAGGATGGCAATAAAAGCCAACGGAAACATAGATGTGTTTTTTGAAGACCTGGAAAGAAAAGTTACTCTGGTTATAGAGCAGCTGAAAGAGCGTTTTAAGATACAGGCTGCGAAGAAAGTCAAAAATTATCCGTTTTTGATGGGACAGGGTATATGGATGGACTCGGACAAGCTCAAACCGAATGATGAAGTCGGAGAAGTTTTAAAACACGGAACTTTGACAGTGGGATTTATAGGCTTGGCGGAATGCCTAAAAGCACTTATAGGAAAACATCATGGAGAGAGCCGGGAAGCACAGAATCTCGGACTCAATATAGTAGGGTACATGAGAAAAAGGATGGATGAAGAAGCAAAAAAAACGGGGCTTAACTTTTCTCTTATAGCGACTCCCGCAGAGGGGCTTTCAGGCAGGTTTGTGAGGATAGACAGAAAAAAATATGGTGTACTCGAAGGGATAACGGACAGAGAATACTATACGAATTCATTTCATGTTCCCGTATATTATAATATAAACGCTTTTGAAAAAATAAAAATAGAAGCACCTTATCATGCTCTTACAAACGGAGGACATATTACGTATGTTGAGATAGACGGTGACCCTTGCAAGAATCTCGAAGCATTTGAGAAAATCGTAAGATGCATGAAGGAATCGGGAATAGGATACGGTTCAATAAATCATCCGGTCGACAGGGATCCTGTCTGCGGATACACGGGGATTATAGACAATGAATGTCCTATGTGCGGAAGACATGAAAATGACGGGGATGAAGGATTTGAGAGGATAAGAAGAATCACAGGCTATCTTGTGGGAACCGTGGACAGATTTAATGACGGCAAAAGGGCGGAAGAAAGCGACAGAGTTAAACACGATTTATCGGAAGAAATAGAGATGATATAGATGTTTGAAAATGAGAGTAAACATGAAACGCTTAGAGTGGCGGGAATCGTACGGGAATCGTTTGTAGACGGACCGGGAATACGTTTCACGATATTTTGTCAGGGATGTCCGCATCTTTGCAAAAACTGCCATAACCCTGAGACACATGACTTTTCATCAGGTTATGATTTAAGCAATGATAAAATAGTTCAGGAAATCAAGAAAGATTTGCTTCTTTCCGGCGTTACTTTCAGCGGAGGAGAACCGTTTTGTCAGGCGGAAGGGTTTTATGACCTGGCCGTTAAAATCAAAGAGTTGGGAACGGATCTGGATATTTTGATTTTTACAGGTTATACATACGAGGAACTGATCGAACTTTCGGAAAAGGATAAAGCTGTCGGTAAATTGCTCGGACAAGCCGATTTCTTAGTTGACGGAAGATATATAGACGAGCAAAAAGATTTAACATTGAGGTTTAGAGGAAGTAGAAATCAGAGGTATATAGAC
>CAJPNN010000047.1 GCA_905372035.1 Bacillota bacterium
TTTGAACTGATGCCGCTCCCGCATCTACAGAAGCTTTTACCGCAGAAACTTCTCCTGTAACAGTTATATTGACAAGTCCTCCTTTTACGAAAGTTCTGTCAAGCAAAGATACATCCGCCGCTTTAAGCATAGCATCCGAGCTTTCTATCGCTGCTACCAAACCTTTTGTTTCTACCATTCCTATTGCCTGCATCACATAACCTCCTTAGATTAAAGTAGATCCGGCCAATTTGCAGGATATGTGGTATAAAAGATCCTTGCCTTATCAGGTGAACCCCAGATAACGTTTGAACCTTTAGGTACGAAAAGTACATCTCCTGCATGAGCTGTATATGGCTTACCGTCTATAGTAACAACTACCGTTCCTTCTATTACATAATCGATTTCATCATATGTAAGTCCCCATTCAAATGATGAGTTGTCAATCACGAGGAATCCTGCACTCATTTGGCTTTCTTCTTTATGAACAAGCTCTTGATAAGATACATTGGCATTAGGATTTCCTGTATCAAACTCATCCATTCTGACACTTTTTCCTCTTACCACCTTAAGCCCGTTTCCATGAGATTCAGACAGATAAGCCGAGTCACTGTTGCAACACTCAAGCCCTGAACCGTCTATAAGTCCTTTTTGCATCATTGCACTGAGTGCCTTAAATATCAACTCGCTGTCAATTCCGCCATCTTTGCAGGAACTTACTTTTACCTCTTCTTTAAAGGTGCCTTCACTTTCATTCTCATGACAACAAGCTTCACCTTTCAAAAATTCTACGCCTAAACTGTCCGCCACATCTTTTGCAGACGGAGTAATAAGCGTATCAGCATCGATACAAATTGACTTCTTACCGTTTTTACAAGCCTCTTCAACTTCTTTTACACAAATCAATTTCTTCATGCTTTCACCTCCTCTCAAAGCATTAAATAACTATAATAACGACGGGATAAAAAGCTCTGACGGCGACGGGATAACTTCAGTATCAACAAGTAATCCTTTTTCTATTGCTATCTTTTTACCTGCATCAACTCCCGTCTCAACTGCTGCCACATCTCCCGTGAATACGAAAAATGCTTTTCCTCCCAACCCATTTCCAAGTCTGAGTTCTATCGACTCAAGCTCCGCCGATTTTAAAATCGCATCGGCTGCTATTATCATCGTTGACATGGAAAAGGATTCAACTACTCCTATTGCTTGCACTTTATCAGGCATACATGCTCCCGTTATTGCGGGAAACACTCCCGGATGTACATTTGCTATAACTATGGAATCTACGAAGTATTCTCCTGCAAGCTTTTCTCCCAAGGCAACCGATGTCTCAACCGCCGCTACATCTCCATGTACTATCGTTATATATTTACCCGGACATGTAGATGACGATGTTACGATTTCGACATCCGAAATTTTCACCATCTGATCTGCAACATATATACCGCGAGCAATACTTACAAACTCAACCATTCCTATTGCCTTTGCCATATCAGTTCCTCCTTATTGTTATAAAGTCTTGATCGACTTCTTCAATTTTTCCTGTAATGCTTGCATGTATCGGGGCTCCTAAAGCGTTTTCAGGTACTTTGCCTATCATCTGACCTGTTTCGACTCTATCTCCGGCTTTTACTATAGGTTCTGCCGGTGCTCCTACATGCTGTCTCAGACTTATCTTAACTACTTCAGGATTGAGCTCTATTTTTTCAAACGGAGCCGCTTTATCAAAATCCTTAAGTCCCAGCCTTGCTATAAGTCTTTTACTTGGAACCAATCTGTACTCTCTGCATTCTCTTGCACTGAAAACTTCTTGTTTTCTTTCATATTTATCTTTATTCTCCAGTTGTTTTGCTTTAAAAAACATGTTAGCCTGCTTTGGAAAAAGCCCTGCAGGACATGAAAAAAATTCACATAATCCGCACTGACAGCAAAGTTGTGCTATCTTTTGTCCTTCTCCCTCACCGAAGTTATAGGTCATAGCTCTCATCATTTTATGCGGCTGCATGTTATGGCCCAAAAGATATCTCGGACACAGGTCCGTACAAAGCCTGCACTGCTCACATGCTCCCCTGTTAACTCTCACCGCCTGCGCCATACTTGCAGTCTTCTTTTTTATAAGCGGATGAGACTTTTTAAGTATCACAAATCCTTTTTGTTTTTTTGTCATATATCCGCCTATAGTATGCATAACAGGTCCCATCATAGGTCCACCGTCTATTACCGCATATTCTTCAAAGTTTTCTATACCGCTCAGTTTTAATACATCTGTTATAGGTGTCCCTACAGGCACTTTTAATGTTAATCTGTTAGGTATATCTCCTGCAAGCGTCACATAAGTCTTTGTTACAGCTTCACCTTGCATTGCTCTATATATATTAAGTGCCGTTTCACTGTTTACTACAACACATCCTACCATTATCGGAATCCCCGCTTCCGGCACTACTCTTCCTGTAAGTTCATGTACAAGAACCTGTTCATCACCCGCAGGATATATGTCCGGCAGCTCTCCGATAAATATATATTCGCCTAATCCTAATGCTTCTATTCTTTCACGTAATATTTCTATAACTCTGCCATGTTTCTTTTTTATTCCTATAATGGCACGTTTAGCCTTAACAATCTTTCCTGCGGCATTAAAGCCTTGGATAATTTCATCAGGCATAAATTCCATTAACTGCTGGTCAACTCGTAATAAAGGTTCGCATTCAGCTCCGTTCATCAGTATGAACTCGGCTTCACCTGCTAATTTGGCATGCGTAGGGAAACCTGCTCCTCCCGCTCCAATTATTCCTCCATTTTTAATTTGATCCAGAAGTTCCATATTTCTACCTCCTGATACTATACTATTTCGCAGTCCTCGTCTATTATTCCGACTACTACCGCATCTACAGGCAATGTATCATCTTTTAACATTCTTCTTGCCGAAGATCCCATGCATACTATCACCCTGTCTCCTCTGCCGGCACTTATCGTATCAACCGCTACAAGTCTTTCTCCGGCATTGGCTCCCCCTATCACCTCTGCTAACATCAGCTTCATTCCGTTTAGGGCTTCTACTTTTCTTGTCGACCATATATTATCTATTATCTTTGCCGTTAACATCTCAAATATCCTCCCTAATCTTTTGTTTTATTTCTTTTATCGCCGATTCCACAGATGCCGTGTCTCCGAATATTGCAAGCAAAATCATGTTTTGCGGGCAGCTTCCTCTTATATCTTCTACCGTAACTCCCACCGCTTTTTCTGCAATATCCGCCGCCACTATCATTTCTATCATCTTACCCTGAACGAGCCCTACCGCATCTATGCACTCAAGATCCATAGCTTTTCCAGAACCTTTTCTCCTGGCCAATATATCTATGGTCCCCTGTGATGGAGATTTTATTATTCTAAAATCCATGTTATCACCTTCTATATCTCTTCATCTTTACAGCTCATGGCTATACCCAGCGGCGTAACGAACATCGGATTTACAGGTTTGAAGGTGGGTATCTTTGTCCATTTTTCCACTACACTTTCTATTCCTGCAAGACATGCCGTCCCTCCTACAAGTGATATCTCTTCCACATCATAGCCTTGCGCATTTTCTTTTATAATAGCGGCTACCTTTTCTATTACCGGTTTTAAGACGGGAAGCAGTTCCTTATGATTATCAGCATTCCTCTTATATAGCTCCGCCTCGTTGAAAGGCATCTTATACGCTCCTGATATCACCAAAGAAAAATGCGTACCTCCCGTAGGTTCATCTGCAATGTGTATGACTTTTCCATCTTTTAATATGGAGATCCCCGTCGTTCCGCCTCCTATATCCACTACCGCTCCGTTTTTTATCTTCAGAACTTCGTTGGCTGCGGTCGGCTCATCCAAAAGATTTGTCAGAATAAATCCCGCTCCCTGCACAACATTCTTTATCGCTCCGGAATCAAGTTCATCCGTTCCGGGCGGTATTGCTGCGGCAGCAAGTTCAAGCTCCGTTCCAAGCTCTTTTTCTATCTCTTCTTTAAGCTCCTTTACTATCCTTACGGCGCCTATATAGTCTACGACCATTCCGTCTTTTACTACATCCGCATATCTGTATGCTCCCGCAACAGGACGTCTTTTGTCATCGAGAACTGCCAGTACCACACATGCCGTACCGAGGTCGACTCCCGTATAGTACGTTTTTGATTTTTCCGCTATCGGATGCTCTATAACTTTTTCAAAATCTTTTACAAGCTCATCACAATAACTGAAATCCATCACTTTCTCTGACATACATTACCTCCATATGCGGCATGGATCATCGAATTTATATCTTTGATTATATCTTTGACCCTATTGGAAATTTTATAGCTTCTTTCTCCTTCTTCTGCTGTAAAACAGACCGGGATATCAATAAGTAATTCTTCCAAAACGAGCTTCAATTCACTTAAAATCAGTATTTCTTTTCCTTTTTCAAGCTGTATATGAAATTCCGTGATATCAAGATCCTCCGTTTTTTCACAATCGCTTTTTTCTATTACTCTATTTTCTCCCGATATGATGTCTTCTTTAAATTCTTTATCCCTTATTTCCGACAGCTTGCGTCTCAAATTGATTACACTTTCCGCCATATCGACATCACTTTTAAGAAGATTTGAAGCCGCTTTTAGGAATTTTATCTCTATGCTCTTGACTTTCAGTAAAAACTTCTTATTTGATATGTCACATCCCGTTTCATCAGTAATGATTTTTCTTTTTGGAACATTTCCGTTTTGCACACTGCTTTTGCTTCCCTGAAACATCAATATCCCTCTGTCCTGCAAAAACTGTCTGGCACCCGGAGTAAGCTTTGTCCCGTCTTCTAATTGATAGCTGGTAAAAGGTTCTTTTTTGTAACATGTTCTTAATTCATCTTCTGTTATAAACCTCATTTTCTCCCCCTTTACGCTAATTTTCTTTGAATAGAAAAGCTTTAAGTTCTTCTATTCCTATACCTTTCGGTATACTCACCTTAAAATACGGCTCTTCTACACCGACTTTTTTTAGCAACGCTCTGCATTTTTCCTCATTTTCAGGATTTAGATCACATTTGGTTATGACCCCTATTACAGGAATTCTGAAAGCAAGTGCCAAATTCGGTGAATATTTATCTATGCATCTTGATTGATCTACAAGTATAAGCAGGTGAGAAGCATCTTGTGCGAGTGATATCATATGCATGTACATCCAAGGATTTTCCAGATATGAACCCGGTACATCCAATGTATGCTTGCCGTAAATTGTATCCTGTGTTTTTCTCAAAGGTCCGCCGGTTTCGTTAATTGCATTTGCCAGAGATGTTTTCCCCGAACCTCCCGGACCTATTATCATAATTCTTTTCTTTCTCATGTTCTTGTAATGACCGCCGTAGTAAATCCTAAAGTATCACAGAGTTTCTCCGTTACATCCTTAAGTGCAGTCTCAACACTTTGAACATCTCCGGTAATCACCACAGAACCTGTGAAACGATCCAAGAATCCGATTTCTACATCCGCCGCTTTAGTTGCAATGTCCGCCGCAATAATTGCAGTTTCATATGGTGAAAGAGTCAGTATCCCTATCGCTCCTTTATCATCTATCCCAAGCCTCTCATAAATGTCCGGCGTTGGAGATGCGATTACATGTGCAATTGTGACCTGTTTACCCGGAACTGATTCCTGTATTATTCTTTCTGTTGCATTACTGTGTAATACGCCCATTTAACCACCTTTATTCCTAACTAATGTCTAACTAAATTAACCGGAAAATCATAACTTTTAACAATACTTTCTATTCTGTTCAAATCATCTTCAGACAAACTGGGATCGCCCTTTATAGGATATTCCATATCGAGCTGTGTATATTTGCCGACTCCCATCTTATGATAAGGCAGCAAATCAATGCCCTGAAAATTTTTATAATCCTTGAACGGCGTTAAAAATTCAACAACTTTTTCTATTTCTTCATTGCTGTCGTTTATACCTTTAAGAAGCGGCATCCTGATATGAACATTGAATCTCTTCGTAAGCAATTCTTTAAGATTTCCCAAAATAACCTCATTGTTTACACCTGTAAGCTCTATATGCCTCTTAGGATCCATATGCTTTATATCAAACAGAAACAAATCCACATATTCCGCTATATCCAGAATTTTTTCTTTTTTTGTATATCCCGATGTCTCTATTGCCGTGTGAATGCCGGACTGTTTGCAAGCCATAAGAAGACTTTTGGCAGCATCGTGCTGTGCCAAAACTTCACCGCCACCAAGCGTAACACCGCCTCCGGATGTCTCATAGAACTGTCTGTCTTCTTCTATGATATCCAAAATCTCCGATATGTTTTTTTCTTCACCCATTATGCTTAAAGCATTTGTAAGACATGCATCAACGCAAGCCCTGCATCCTATGCAATTTATCTGTCTGTTTATCTGATGTACACCTTCTTCATCCATCTGATGTATGCTGACAGGACATACAGGAACACAGGCCCCGCAATTTATGCAATTATTTCTTTTAAACATAACCTGATATTTTTTTTCAAGTCCTTCAGGATTTGCACACCATCTGCATCTCAGCGGACAACCTTTGAAAAATACCAAAGTTCTTACACCCGGTCCGTCAAAAGTATTGTATTTTTGGACATTGAATATCAATGCTTTTCTTTCTAAAATATCTACATTCTTATTATTCATAATGTCCCTTCTTCACCTATATATTTCACAAAATTTATATAAAATTCACTTAGAACTTAGACAGCATCGTTCTGCTGATGATCTCGTTTTGTACATCTTCACAAAGCTCCACGAAGAATGCACTGTACCCTGCTACACGAACTACCAGATCCTTATAGTTCTCAGGATGTTTTTGTGCCTCTATAAGAGTTTTGTTGTCCAAATAGTTGAACTGCATTTCTCCGTTTCCATATAAACAAGCAGTTCTAAGCAATGTGATCAAACCGTTTTCTCCTTCCGGAGTATCAAGAAGCCCGCTCATAAGTTTGAAGTTGTGAACCATTCCCAAGTTCATGTTATCGTTTGACAACTTCGATACAGATTTGATTATGGCTGTAGGTCCCTTAAAGTCAGCTCCCTGCGTAGGACTGATACCGTCCGATAACGGTGTCCATGCCGCTCTTCCGCCTGCCGATGCACCTGTAAGCTGCCCGAAAGGTGTATTGTTCGATATGGATAATGTACCGTGACACAATCTTGAATATAGAGTTTTGAATTCTCTATGAATATGCTCCGTATACTGAATCAGATCCGCTGCTATATCATCTGCATAATCATCGTCATTTCCATACTTAGGAGCATTCAAACAGTCGGCTTTCATCTGATCATATCCTACAAAGTCGGCTTTCAAACCTTCATTGAGCTGCTCAAGTGTATATTTTTTGTCATCAAATACCAATTTCTTTATTGCAGCCATCGCATCCGTATATGTTGCAAGCCCGGACCAAACAACTCCCGGACCGTAGTTATACATAGCTCCGCCCGCTTCTACACCTCTTCCGTTTTCCATACATCCTTCATACATTATAGACATAAGCGGCTTAGGTGCCAGATCTTTATGTACTCTCTGGGATATTACGGTAGCTACCGATGTCCACTTTGTAATATAGTAAATCTGATCCTTTACAGCTTTATCAAACTGTTCAAAAGTCTTATAACTCGAAAGATCTCCCATATCAGGAGTTACCTGTTTGCCGAACCAAAGAGGTACACCACGGTTAAGAGTAAGCTCTATAGCTATAGGCCACTGTGTATAGGATGTTGATGTCCACTGATACATTCTTCCCGCTTTCTGCGGCTCTACACAACCCATCAGGCAGTAATCTCTCGCATCTTCAACTGATACACCCTTAGCAAGCATCATTTTTACATGTGTATCGTCAAAGTGACAAGCAGGGAATCCCATACCCGATCTTACTACATCTACGATTTTTTTCATATATTTCTGAGGCGACTTGTTATGAATTCTGCAAGCAAGGGACGGCTGATAAATCTTAACGTGTCTTACCGCATCCATAAGAAGATATGTCAAATCATTGGTTGCATCTCTTCCTTCCCTTGTAACTCCTCCTACACACATGTTTACAAACGGCTGGTAACCTGCAAAGAACTTTGATGCACCCTCACTTGTTACCCACATCATTTCAGACATCTTGATAAGCATACATCCTGCAAGTTCAAATGCCTGATAATTGTTAAGTCTTCCCGCCTTTATATCATCCGCATAGAAAGGATACATATACTGGTCAACTCTTCCTATAGACATTCCTGTCTGGTTTTCTTCAACAACCAACAGAGACTCTATAGTCCAAACTGACTGTATAGCTTCCCAGAAAGTTCTAGGCTTATGAGCCGGAACCCATGCACAGTTTTCCGAAATCTGCTGGAGCTCCGCTTTTCTCTTAGGATTCATCTCTTTAGCTGCAAGCTCGGCGGCATAATCCGATAACCTCTTTGAATAGATCATAACACCTTCCGTAGTGTCGATTACCGCTTTATAGAAATAGATTTTATCAATATCTTCAGGATTCTCATAATCAAGCTGTGCCAGATGTTCTTTCGCTTCGTTCTGAATATCAAGCATACCTTTCTTCATAAGAATTACATCGTAACCCGGATTTGAGTCACCGCCGCCGTTTTGCGCGTGGTATGAACAATCCGATACGAACGATTCGCCCGAAAGTTCCCAAACTCCCGCTTCCTTATACTGGTCTTCGCAATACTCATCAACCGACTTTCCTGCCCAGAACGGGAACAGCTCTTCTTTCATTATTCTCTTATCTTCTTCCGAAATGAAAAACGGATCTTGCGCTCTTGTACCGATAGTATCTAACTCATCAACCATCCACTTCCAAGCTATATCAGGCGAAAACGCTCCCGCCCTCGGTGCTCCGCAAGGTGCTCCCACGATTAATTCGTCGTCTTGAATCACTAACGGTGCAGTTTCACAACAATATCTAAAACATTTTGCTCTCAAAATGATTTTAGGCATTCCCGGGTTTTCTTTGGCAATCTTTGTGATGGCTCTTGCACGATGTGTAGTAATTGAAGGAACTTGCTTTAAAAAGTTCTGCTTTAAGTTGTAAAGTCTTTGAGTCATTCCTTCCGGAACCTCAGTGCCTTCAGAGGCTATTGCACATCCCGATGAAACAGGAGTATCGAATGTCTTACCGTCTGTAGACATTCCTTTTGTCACGGATTCAAACATCTTACCAAGTGCAAGACGTTCTTCCTCGGACATATTTTTTGATGCCTCCGCAAGTTTGTTTGAAAATTCACGAATATCCAAAATACTTACCTCTCAATCAATAAATTACTTAGCTGTAACGGTTTATTTTTGCTCTTTCAGTGTATCTTTAAGCAGCTTATATAGCTGTTTCATACCTTCACTGCCGGATATTTCTTCACCAGGCCGCGTTTCATGACATATATTCCGATGAGGGTCGGGAGCTTTGCCCATTGCCGAATAAAAATCTCTTACACCGAACCCAACTTTCCTGATATACACCAGATTCATAGGTGAAACATTATCGGCTGTCATTCCTCTTCCGGCAGAACCGCTTCCAAGAGTTAAAGCCGGAAAAAGGTTAGTGGTACAGCCTATACTCCCAAAGGCTGCGGGAGTATTTACAAGCACTCTTCCCACAGGTTTTTTAAGGGCGAATTGCCTTATAACCTCAAGGTCGTTAGAGTGAACGGTTATAGTATGACCGTTTTTCTCAGTCACCAAAAGCTCAATACATTTCTCACAAGCATGTCTCCAATCTTCCTCTATGTATAGGGACAAAACCGGACCAAGCTTCTCTTTTGAATACGGATTATATATTGAAACATACTTCTCTTCAGCTATTAGAAGCTTTATATGTTCTCCTATATTAAATCCTGCCCTTTTAGCCAAAATTTGCGGTGATTTTCCTATCATTTCAAGGTTCGGCGTTCCGTCTCCGTTATAAAACAGCTTTCCGAGATTATCAGCTTCCTCAGGTGTCATAAAATAACAACCCTCCGCGATCAATGCTGACTTAACCCGGTCAAATATGCAACTCTCTACCACTATAGACTGCTCCGCCGACGGAACAATACCGTAATCAAAGCTCTTGCTTTCAACAATATCCTTTGCCGCCTGCCCGATATTCGCAGTTCTTTCTATAAATGCCGGTCCGTTTCCCGTTCCTCCGTATATTACAGGCTTTTTCGTCTTATACGCTTCTTCTAAAATACCCGGAACACCTGTTATTAAAATCAAACCGCATGAACTGTGGTTCATAAGCTCGACGGTACCCGCTTTAGTTACTGTAGTCATATAAGAAATCACACCTTCAGGCAAACCGCACTTTTCACCGATCTTAATTAATGTGTCCAAAGTACATGCAACAGAGTTTTTTGCTCTTACATTAGGCGAAAAGACTATTGCATTTCCCGATTTTATAGAGATCAAGGTGTTATATATCGTAGTTGAAACCGGGCTTGTGGAGGGAACCACAGATACTATCATTCCCCTTGGGACACCTACATCCCACGTGCTTTTTTCTGCATCTTCCTCAATTATTCCGACGCATTTCATTCCTTTAAGCTCATTTTTTAAAAATTCACTTGCAAATTTATTTTTCAGACACTTATCTTCCAAGCGTCCATAATCGGTTTCTTCATACGACATAACCGCAAGCTCATAAGCTTTATCGGCAATTTCATCAGCCATGCACTCAACAATACTGTCAAGTCTGGCTTGAGAAAAATCTGCCAGTGCAATTTGAGCTTCTCCTGCATTTTCAGCTAAAATTCTGGCCTCTTGTACGGAGAGCAAATCATTATCAATAATATTCATTTAGCTTCTCCTTATCTTTCTAAAAACTAAGGTAACAATTTATCCAATGTATATCTGTCGGTTATTTTTTCAAGATCCGGATGAGGTCTTGCTATAACCACATGACTGTAAACTGTCGCACCCATAGCTTCTACTGCGGCTACGCCTGCATTAACTGCCGTTTTACATGCACCTACATCGCCGCTCACAAGTACGGATATATATCCTGATGCGGTATTTTCATAGCCTATCAGTTTTACATCCGCCGCCTTGCACATAGCATCACAAGCTTCAAGCACAAATACGATACCGAATGTCTCGACCATTCCAAGTGCTTCGTTAGTTTCTCTGCTCATAGTTTGTTCCTTTCTTCAGTAAATTAAGCATCAACATCATGTACCGATACTATATCGCCCACTCCCGGAATAGGACGCGGCATTACATTTGATGCAGTCAAAGTTCCGATAGCTGCCGCAGCTTCAGCTCCCGCCTTAACGGAAGATCTTACCGCTGCCACATCGCCTTTAACCATAATCGTTACTAATGTTGAACCTATATTTTCATATGAGATAAGCTCAACATCTGCGGCCTTAAGCATTTTGTCACAAGCTTCAAGTGCAGGAACCATACCTATAGTTTCAACTAAACCCAAAGCTTCTTCACCATAATACCTCAATTCTTATGACCTCCTTTTTTATTTTTAGCAAATATAGTTGTAACTTATAATCAATCTTTTATGTAATAATTTATTGTTGCTCTTTCCTCTTCACTGGCTCCGTAGAATACTCTTACATCATCTTTTTCGTCAAGATCAAATCTTGTTTCGTGGAGTACGGCGTTGCTTTCAGCCGTCATGAGAGCCTCAACCACTGCCGCCTTTTTAAAAGGTCTGTAACTTCCATATTCTGCTCTCAGTGCGTTCATCACATCGTCGGCACAAGCTTCGTCAACCTTAGTGAAATATTTTAATATTGCGTAGTTTAATGGCTGTTTCATTGTTTATGCCTCCTTTTTCTTAAATAAATATATCGGATTTACCGCTATGATAAATATACCTATTGCCATAGTTACAGCACCGATCCACGATCTTGCTGCTAAATTAAGTCCCGGTATTTCAAAGTATAGACCTGCAACAAGCCATGTGAAAAGCGGTCCCCAGAAAGAATACATTCCGTTACAAGCCATACCGAGTGCCGCTCCGCACATTGAATTCCCTTTGTACCATAAGCTATATGCATAAACTGCAAAGAATCCTGAAATAACGAAGAATATTATTGCTTTTGAAGCTATTGCATCTCCAACCAATCCGAAAGCACCGCCGGCGCCTACACCTGTTATCAATCCGAAGATAGGAACAAGTATGATCAAATTGGATAAGCCCGAAGTCAACTGACGAATAGTTATACCGATTTCAAAATCAATAAGCATTGTTCCGTGACCTGCAACACATCCTTCAAATCCCCATCCGAAAGCTGCTATAAGTGCAATGAGGCAACCTAAGATGATATTCTTTCCTCCGTCTGCGCCAAGCCCCTGGCTTCCTATAAGTATACTTGAAGAAATACAGATTATAATACCCAGAATCATTCTTCCGTTTAGAGGCTGCTTATATAAAATTCTTCCCAGTATAGCACCTATTGCAGGGCAAAGCGCCGTAATAGGAATTATTATGGAACCTGCCATCTTAAATGCCACAACATATGCGGTGGACGCTACAGGTCCTCCAACCAAAGCTGCGAGGATCATTATACGTCCGGGCTTTGTCCCGAGCGTTCTGAAATAATCGCCGAGCTTACCTTTGATCGCCGCAATAATCATGCACCAGATACCCGAAATAGTATCATTTATTGCGCTTCCCATGGAACCCAACAAATAAACTACCGCCGCTGCAGGCAATACTATAGCTCCCGAATACCAGTCCGCCCAAATACCGTTTGATGTTCCGACATACAAAAATGCCGAATACATTCCGTAGCACATACCTGAAAGGATAGCAACCGTTATACCCTTTTTCATGAAGCTACTCTGAAGTTTTGCTTTAGCCTGTAAAGCATTTTTTTCTTGACTCATGTCTAAATCCTCCTCAATTTTA
Source organism: Bacillota bacterium (assembly GCA_905372035.1). Lineage (GTDB taxonomy): Bacteria > Bacillota > Clostridia > Peptostreptococcales > Anaerovoracaceae > CAJPNN01. Next base: position 12,868 of record CAJPNN010000047.1, read on the forward strand.
ATATTATAATTAGTCCATATATATTATACATATTAACCTTGAGGGCAATGTCAACAGGTTATTTTTACTGTTTTTTCTGTGTTTTTATAGAATTTCAAAGCTTTTTTCAAAGCTTTAAAAAGGCTCAATTATAAATTCAAGCTCTTTATTTAATTAAATAGTCAGACTTTTCCGAAATAAAAATGTCTACTTTTCAATACTTTGCTTTGTCATACAACTGTAATATAAATTTATTCCAGATTAAAAATTTTTAAGAAGTTAAAATGCGGCACAATCTTACCCTAAGGGGAATGTTTTTGCCGTATTTTCTCTTAAAATGCCCAAAATCGTTACAGCAAATTTTTAATAATTGGGATTCGGACATGAGGCAAATTCTTCTTACTATTTATATTATAAATTTACTGTAACGGGTAA